>JAGNNV010000140.1:3442-9035 GCA_017990495.1 Vicinamibacteria bacterium | reverse complement strand
TGCCGCCGGGCACGTGGTAGATCGAGGTGAAGCCGTTGGGCATCACATTCCCGAGGTAGCCGGTGAAGCGGATCGCCTTGCTGCCCGGATCGAAGCTGAAAGTGCCGGGGGTACCGTCAGAGGCTGTGTAGCGACCGGCTCCCGTGACTTTGAAATTGAGCAACAGTCGCGGCCTGCCCCAGGCCCAACATTCGTACGCGCCCAGCGCGACCGCCCCGCCTCCGTTGTTCTGCGCCGCAGCCGGCGCCGCCGGGGTGGGCGGGGCGGGAGCTGGAGCCGCGGGGCGAGGAGCCTCCTCGCGGGCCGCGGGAGTCGCCTCGGCTTTGGGCTCAGGCGCCTTCACGGGAGCCACGGGCGCGGGTTTGGGCGCGGGCGCCGGAGCCAGGGGCGCAAGGGTCCGGGCCTTCGACCCACCGGCGGGGCGTATCCACTTCCCCGGCACGCTCACTTCAGATCCCCGGTCACATTTCAGCAGGTAGTTGTCAGACCGGTCGGGCCCGCTCACCACCACGCAGTCCTGCCAGCTCCCGCTTGTTCGGGTGGGCGAAGCCTGAACCCTCAGGCCGGGCGGGAAGTTGAGCTGAGCGTTCGCCTCGCGCGCGGCGCAAACGAAGACGACGACGAGAAGCAAGGTTCGAACGGGGACTCCGGCTCGCATGAAGGCCTCCTGGGCTTGGGGATCCGGCAATTAAAACCTCAAGCACCCCCAGGGTTCAACGGGCGGGGAGGAGGTCACGACCGAAACGCGCAAAGGCCCATCGTACAATCGCCGCACCCCTCACCGCGTCAAGAAAGGCCGGAACCATGGCGGATGCCATTCGCGACAAGTTGCCGACGCTCAAGGCTCAGCTCGGAAGCGTGATCCTCGGTAAACCCGAAGCGCTTGATCAACTGCTGATCGGCTTGCTCTCCGCCAGCAACATCCTGCTCGAGGATGTGCCCGGCGTGGGGAAGACGACACTCGCCAAGGCACTGGCCCTTTCCTTCGCCGGCAACTTCAAGCGGGTCCAGTTCACCCCGGACCTGCTGCCCACCGACATCACCGGCTCCTCGGTCTACAACCCGCAGGACGGCAGTTTCACGTTCAAGGAAGGTCCGGTGTTCTGCAACATCCTGCTCGCGGACGAAATCAACCGGGCCTCGCCGCGCACCCAGAGCGCTCTGCTCGAGGCCATGAGCGAGCGCCAGGTCTCCATCGAAGGCCGCACCACTGCATTGCCCCAGCCGTTTCTCGTCATCGCTACCCAGAACCCCGTCGAATACCACGGCACCTACCCCCTCCCTGAAGCCCAGCTCGATCGTTTCGGCCTGCGCCTCGCCCTGGGTTATCCAGCACCCGAGCTTGAAGTGGATGTGCTCTTCTCTCAGACCCACCACCACCCGCTGGAAGACCTGAAGCCGGTCATTGACCCTTCGGGCATCCTGCAGATGCAGGCCGCGGTGCGCGCGATCAAAGTGGAACGCAGTCTCGGCCGCTACATCGTGGGCCTCGCGGACGCGAGCCGCAAACATCCTTCGCTCAAGAACGGATGTTCGCCGCGCGGCGCGCTGGCCCTCTTCCGCATCGCCCAGGCCCGCGCCTATCTGTCGGGTCGCGACTATGTTGTGCCTGAAGACGTGAAGGTCCAGGCCGTTCCCACCCTCGCGCACCGCCTGGCCCTCGACACCAAGGCGCGCTACGCAGGAGTGCAGAAAGAGGACGTGGTTCGCCAACTCCTCGATCAGGTTCCCATCGGCGTCTGATGCCGCAAGCTCCCGAACCGCTGGGGGTCAGGCTCCGCCGTGTCCCGCTGCTCGGCGGAGTGCTGAGGTCGTGGGATGTCCGATTGACGCCTCGCGGTCGCTTCCTGCTCGTGGCCCTCGGCTTGCTCGGCCTCGCCGGCGGCGACACGCGAAAGACCCAGGCCTACCTGCTCTTCGCCGCGGCCGCGGGGCTCTTCGCCGCCGCGGTGGCCTTCGCCTTCCGACCGCGGCCTCGTGTCGCTCTTGAATGCGTTCTGCCGCCGCGCGCGACCGCAGGGACGCCGCTCACCTTGCGCGCGCGGGTGAGCCCGCGCAACGGAGCGGGGGGCGAGTTGCTGGTGGAGATGCCGGGCGCGGTGGCAACCGGTGGCCTGGTTAGCGTCGTGCCCGAGAAGGTGTTCGTCAACGTGGGCGCTGAGCCGCAAGACGTCATTGCGGAACTGCATCCCGAACGTCGTGGGCGCTATCGGATCAGGGGCGCCCGGGTGCGGCGCACCGATCCGCTCCGCCTGATGACCACGTTGCCGATCACCACCACCGAAGAAAGCCTGCTCGTCTACCCGCGCTTCTGGCGGCTTGATCACTTCGACGTGCCGGTGGGGCGCAGCTATCAGCCGGGCGGCATTCCTCTCGCCTCCAGCACCGGCGACGCCATCGAGTTCGTGGGAACACGCGACTATCGCGAAGGCGATCCCATCAAGAACATCCATTGGCGCTCGTGGGCGCGCCGGGGCAAGCCTGTGGTGAAGGAATACCAGGAGGAGTACTTCAGCCGCGTGGCCCTGATCCTCGACACGTTTCTGAAGCCAGGGTTCACCGCGGAGGATCGGGTGGGCTTTGAAGCGGCGGTGTCCACGGTCGCCTCGGTGGCTGATTGGTTCAGCCGCGGGGAAGCGGTGGTCGACGTGCTGGCCGCCGGCCCGGATCTGTACGAAGTCAGCACCGGCCGCAGCCTCGGTTATCTCGAGAACATCCTCGACGTCTTGTCCTGCCTCGAGCCGTGTGCCGATCCTCCCTTTGCCACCGTCGGGCCGCCTCTTTTCGACAAACTCGCGCGACTCACCAGCGTCGTCGTCGTGATGCTCGACTGGGATGATGCGCGTGAGCGTTTCCTGCGCAGCGTGCGCGACCAGGGAACCGCGGTGCGCGCCATCATCGTGAAGTCGGGCGAGACGACGAAGTCGTGGGCCAGCGCCGGCGCTGACATCGGCGTCTTCTCCCAGATGACGCCCCAGGATGTCGAGCGCGCCCTGTTGGCAGGTGCCCGCTGATGCGCTTCTCTCGCCCGAGCCTCCCTCACCTGTGGGTGTGCGGCTTCGTGGCTTGCAGCGCCGCGGCCCTGGCGCTCGCATTGAAATCAGGACTCGCCTGGGCGATGGTGGTGATCCCCGTCGCCGCGCTGTGGGCGTCAATTTCCCTGCCGCGTTTTCTTGTCGCCTCGCTGCCCTGGATCGCGCGCGGCGGCGCCTTCGCCATCATCTTCGCCGGCCTCATCCTGTCGATCTACCCCGTCGCCCCGGAGCGGGAGCTCTTCGCCGCTGTCAGCGTGGTGGCGCACCTGCTGCTGGTGTGCGGAGGGGTGATGTTGATGGCGCGCTTGCCCCCCGGGGGCGGCCTGATTCCCGCAATGATCGGAGCCGTCACCGCCGCCTTCATGCAACCCGAGCCAAGCGGGCTGCGCGCGGTGGCCGCGGGAGCGTTCGCTTTCCTCGTGGCGTGGCTGATCACCGTCGACGATGAAGGGAAGGCCGCCCGGTCTGTCCGCTGGGTGCCGCTCGTGGTGTTTGTGGCCATCGCGCTGGCCACGCTGGTCGGAGTGGCGAGGTTGCTTCCGTGGGCCCAGCCGCAAGTCGAGCTGTACGCCGCCCGCATGATCTCGAACGACCTTGAAGCCGCGGTGGGCCTGTCCACCGAGTCGCGGCTCGGCGAAGTTGAGCAACTGGCACAGTCGAAGCGCATTGCCCTTCGCTACTACGCAGACCGCCCCGACAATCTCCGCGTGCGTGTCTTCACCGGATTCGACGGACGGGCCTGGAAGTCCGACCCGCGCCGCCCGCGGCCCCTTTCGGAAGTGATCGCACCCGGGGGCGACTGGCCTTCAATCGATGAGACTCCTGGCCGCGTGTTGGGTGCGCCGGGCTCGTTCCCCGCGGCGGGCCTTCGGGCCGCGCGTCTGGTCGTCCGCTCGCCCGAGCGAGGCACGATGCCCGTACCCGCCCATACCGCGGCGGTGAAGGTGGAGGAGATGAAAGTCGAACTCTCTCCTTCGGGCTTCCTTCTGCCCGCGGGACGGGCCGCGATGTACGCGGTGTTGTTCGCCGATGCCGCCCCCGCTGACGCCGCTCCCGGTCCGGAGATGCTGGCCGTGCCGGGAAACATCGATCCGCGATTGCGCGAACTCGCCGCCTCGCTCGCCGCTGAGGGGCTCACGCCGGCCGAGATCGTCGAGCGCGTGGTCGGCCACTTTCACTCGGGCTATCGGTATTCACTCAACGTGGGCGCGTTTCGCACGACGGACCCGCTGGCCGAGTTCGTGTTCGACAAGAAGAAGGGCTATTGCGAATACTTCGCTTCCGCCGCCACCTTGCTGCTCCGTCTCTCCGGTGTGCCCGCCCGCTATGTCACCGGCTACACTGTCCGGCCGTTCCATCGCTCGGGTGATCACTATGTCGTCCGCGACTCCGACGCGCACGCCTGGACCGAGGCCTACATCGAGGGTCGCGGTTGGGTGGAAGCCGACGCCACTCCGGCGGGCGACTATGAGGCCGTTCATGGCAATCCGGCGAATGGCGGACTGCTGGCGTCGCTCGGCGCTCTCTACGACGAAGTGGCGGCACTCGTCGCCCAGGGCGGGATCAGCGGTCTGCTGCGTGGTGCGGGCCGCGTGGCCCTCGCGCATCCGATCGCACTCGCGTTGTTGCTGGCAGGGGTGATCGCCTTCAGGTTCCGACATCGTTTCCGTCGCGCGCCGAAGGCGGCCGGGGTGGCGGCGACAAAACCTCCCACCGCGGTCGCGCTGACTCCCGCGATGAGGGACCTGCTGAGCGGACTCGACGCTCTCCTCGCGCATCGCGGTTCGCCGCGCCGCCCATCACGCGCGCCACTCGAACACGTGCTTGATCCCACCGTGGCCCTCGGCGCCGACGAGCGATCCACGTGCCTTCGCGCCGTGCACCTTCTCTATGCAACCTTGTACGGCGGGTGTGTCCCCGACGCGAACGAAATCGCCGCGGTGACAGCGAGCCTGGCCGCGTCTCGCAGTGCCCACGCCTGAGGCCAAGGAGGCCTTGAGAAGACAATGACCCAGGAAGCAAACCAGTTACCCCGCCCCCTTTGGCCCGCCATTCGTTTCATCAGCTTCGCGCTTCTATGGGGATGGTTCGTGTTCTCTCACGTGAGCGATCCCCTTCGTCGGGATCCACGCCTGCTTGTCCTTCTGATCCCCCTCACGCCCCCGTTCGTGTACACAGCGCTGTCTCTCGGGCGGCTCTTGAGCGGCAAAGCGAGGTCCGGGCGGTGGCGCGCTGTCTTCTTGATTCTGGGCCTTGTGGCCATCATTCCCGCGCAGGCCCTGGTCGCAAGCCTCGCCGAAGCCAATGAATCGAGAGTGGTCCGGAACGCGTTCGAGCCGGTTCTCGTCGAGGTGCGATCGCGCCAGGCGGGAAACGGGCGTCCGCCGGTGGAGATGGAGGAGATCGTGCGCCGTCACCTGCCGGACATGTTGGAGCAGAGCTTCCGGCTCCGTACCTTCAGCTACTATTTCAGCGAGCGCGATTGGGCCGTTCGGGCCGGGGCCGTCCCGATGGACCGGGACGACAACGCGAGCATCACGATCACCGGCGACGGCCGC
>JAGNNV010000140.1:0-3342 GCA_017990495.1 Vicinamibacteria bacterium | reverse complement strand
GGCGACCCGGATGCGTCGTGCGCCGCATTACGGGGAGCCCTGTCCTCGGTGCGTCCGGATCAGCCTCCCCAGATCGCGAGCCACCTGGAATTGATGCGTTATCTCGAGGACGCCCAGCCCCCATCCTTGGAAGGAGCGCCGTTGTGGCGGGCAACGCTCCCGGCCGTCGAGCGCACCCGACGCTTTCTGCTCATGCGCACCGAACCCGTGACCATGGCCACGCTGCTCCAGGTCACCACGCGAGAGGCGGGTGGAGCGATGATGGGCGTGCTGACCGCGCACAACCTGGTCAAGGAGTTGACGCTTGCGGGGCGACGCCAGCCTCCGGACCAGGTCCGGGAACCCGAGGCGCGCCTTGCCCAGGCCCTTTCTCCCTGGCGTCGTGTCCCTTCGCTTCCCGCCGGCGGCTACGATCGGCTGGGTCCCATCTACCACGTCCTTGCCGCGCTCACTCTGGTGTCATGGACCGGTTCGCCCACGCTCGGCGCCCTGGCCGCGGACTACGAGGCGCTGCGCCGCATCGCGAGGGTGGGACGCGATCGCCCCGACCCGGAGAAGGCCCGAGCCGACCGCTGCGGAGTCGAAGCCGGCGCGGAATGGCTGGCGCGCAGCCGGGGCCAGTAGGGGGGCGACCCTTGCGGTGCCCTGCCTTTCGACGGGCCTCAGGGCAAGCAAGGGGTGTCGCTACGGGTCCGTTGGCACCTGCGGCCCTCACGAGCTAGCGCAGGCGAATTCCTGAGCGGCTCCGCTGGGCGGACCCGCTGCAGAGCAAAGCGCTACGCTCGTTTGTCACTTCGGCCGGAGCGCGGGGGGTGCGCGAAGCCAGGCCTTGGCCAGTGCGAAGCCTCCCCTTGGGGGATGGGGGGCTGAGCACGGAGGTCCGTTGGTAACTGCGGCCCCCCAACTCATAAACGAATAGACTGCGGACAATGATTGCGACGGATCGCGCTTCGCGGACCATTTCGTTCGACGCCCTCAAACAACCGCTCTCCCCGCTCTTCCGCGACTACTTCGCTTCGCGCGGCCGGGCCTCGGAGTTCTATCCGCTCGGATTCTCACGCGAGGACATGGCGAAGTCCGCGGTCACCACCGCGGCTTTTGCTCATCCGAGGGCCGAGGTCGCGGAGGCTCTGGCCCGCGAGCAGCCGGAAGGCAGCGAGGCCCGCGCGAACGCGGAGGCGCTCAAGGACCCGAAAACCCTGGCCGTGGTGACGGGTCAGCAGTCGGTTCTCTTCGGCGGCCCGCTGTACGTTCTCTACAAGGCGCTCGCGGCCATGGAACTGGCGCGCACCATGAGCGAGACCCTGGGCACCAAGGTCGTGCCCGTGTTCTGGGTGGCCTCCGACGATCACGACTTCGCCGAGATCCGCGCCACCACGATGATGGACGGGAACACCGAGTTCAAGACCCTGCGTTACGAGCCGGTCGAGGAACCGAATCTGCAGCCCGCGTCGAGCATCATCCTCGACCAGACCATTGATGCCCTCGCTCGCTCGGTGCGCGATCTGCTTCCTGTCTCCCCCTGGCGCGACGAGGTGTGCGACGCTCTCGTCGCCGCCTATCGCCCCGGCGTTTCCATCAGCGGCGCGTTCTCCACGCTGCTTCAGGGTTTCCTGCCCGGCCTCGTCATCATGGATCCCGCGGTGCCCGCCCTCAAGCGATTGATGTTGCCCGTGATCGAACGCGAGATCGCCGAGTTGTCGCCGACCTCGCGCCTCGCCGCCCAGATCGGCGAGAAACTGCTGGCCTCGGGATACCACCAGCAGGTCCCCGTCCGCGCCACCGGATTTCTCAACATGTTCCTCGTCACCGGGGGCAAGAGGCGCGCCCTCGGCGTCTCCGACAAGGGCATCGAGGTCCGCGGCGGCAATCAGGTGATGTCGGCCGCCGATCTGCTCTCCCGCATCGCGGCGAGTCCAGGCGACGCGAGTCCCGGCGTGATGCTGCGTCCGCTGGCCCAGGACTATCTCCTCCCGAGCATCGCCTACATCGGCGGGCCGGCCGAGGTCGCGTATCACGCCCAGATCGGCCCGTCCTACGCGCACTTCGGCATCCCTCGCCCGGTGATCTTCCCGCGTCCCTCCTTCTCTCTGGTTGACGCCGCCACCGCGCGGGCCATGGACGCCGAGTCGCTGACCTTCGAGGACCTGCAGGCCGATACCGAGACACTGCTCGCCCGGGCCGCCCGGGAGGCGAACCCGGAAGTCGAGCAGGCCTTCGCCGAGGCCCGCTCGGCCATCGAAGGCGCTTTCGGCGGCGTCGAGGAGACCCTCGCACGACTCGACTCGACTCTGCGCGGAGCGGCCCAGTCGGCGCGCGGTCGCGCGCTCCATCAGATGGAAGGCCTCCAGGAAAAAGCTCTGCGCACCATGAAGCGTCAGGACGTCACGCGCTCCGAGCGCCTGCGCCGCACCCGTGACTTCATCTTCCCCGGAGGCGCCCTGCAGGAACGCGGGGTGTCCTGGATTTCACTTCTGGCCCGCTACGGCCCGCCCATCATCGATGACATCCGTCGAAACATGGACCCGTGGGCGAAGGGGCATCAGGTGTTGCCGATATGAAGATTGGAATGATCGCCCCGCCGCTCGGCACCGCGTCGATGACCGTGGCCGCGTCGTTGTCGCGCAATCTCGCGCGGCGCGGACACGATGTTCACTTCATCGGCCATCGTTCGGGGACGCCGTATCTGGCCGAGGACGGGGTGAGCGAACACGTCATCGATCCTTCCACCTGCGCCACCACCGATCCGCCCATGCACGATCTGGCTCTGGCGGCCAAGATCGCCGCGGTGGCCGAGGAGGTCAAGTTCGATCTCATCCACGTTCACGCCGCCATCCCTCATGCCGTGGCCGCGGCCCTCGCCATAAGGATCCTGGGCGCGCACCCGCCGAAGCTTGTCACCACTCTGCACGGAGCCGAGCTGCCCCTCATCGCCTCGGACCTTTGCCTCCTTGGCCTTGCCCGCAACGGTCTCGACAGCTCCGACGCCGTGACTTGCGTGTCCGATGCCCTGAAGCGTGACGTGCTGCAGGAGTTCGGCCCGCGGCGTCTGCACGTGATCCCGGACTTTCTCGACACCCCCCCGCGCACCTTCAAGGTGGGCTCATCGGATCGGCCCGCGATGCTCCACATCTCGAACTTCCGCCCGGGCAAACGCATCGACGTGGTCATGGAGACGTTCAAGCGCGTCTTCCGCGAGATTCCCTGCGACCTTCTTCTCGTGGGCGATGGACCGGAGCGCGCCATGGCGCGCGAGCTCACGCGCACCCTCGGCCTCGAGGCTTCGGTGAAGTTCCTCTCCGGAGTCGAAAGCTACGAAGCGCTGCCCGAGGCCGACGTCTT
>JAGNNV010000014.1 GCA_017990495.1 Vicinamibacteria bacterium | reverse complement strand
ACCAGAACCTCGAACTGGCCTTCGTCGTCGGTGGGGAGGAAGTTCTTGTTGGCGATGCGGCCGAGCGGCACGGTGGAGACAACGGTCAACGCGATGATCAGCAGCATGAGGGCACGATGCCCCATGGCCCAGCGCAACATGGTCATGTAGCCCCATTCGACCCGCCCGTACACTCCGGGCGCGTGTTCGTTGAGGCCGTGGACGGGAACCACCACGTCGTCGCCCTTTGGAACTTTCAGCCAGCGCGAGCACAACATCGGGGTGATGGTGAAGGCCACGATCAGGGAGATGAAGATGGCGAAGCTCATGGTGATGCCGAAGCTGCCCATGAAACGGCCCACGATGCCGCCCATGAAACCGATGGGCAGGAACACGGCGATGAGCGACATGGTGGTGGCGAGAACGGCGAGGCCAATCTCGCGCGTGCCCTGGATGGCCGCTTCCCGCGGAGGCAGGCGCTTGTCCTCGAGCAGGCGGAAGATGTTCTCGATCACGATCACCGCGTCGTCGATCACGATGCCCACCACCAGGGTCAGAGCGAGCAGGGTGATGGTGTTGAGGGTGTAGCCCATGTACTGCAGGGCCCCGAACGTGCTGATGATGGAGGCGGGTATCGAGAGGGCGGCGATGAGAGTGGGGCGCGAACGTTTGAGGAACATCCACACCACACCCGCGGCGAGGATCGACCCCAGGATCAGATGCTCCATCACCGTGGCGATGGCGGTGATGACGAAGGCGGCCTGATCGCGCGCGTATTCGACTTTCCATCCCTTGGGCAGGCGGCCGCGCAGCGCTTCCACGCGCTCTTTCACCGCGGCCACCGTCTTCACGGTATTGGCGCCGGACTGCTTGCGGATGAGCAGGGTGACGGCGGGTTCGCCGTTCCACAACGCGGTGGAGACGGGGTCCTCCTCGCCGTCCTCGATCCGGGCCACGTCCTTGAGGCGCACGGGGACTCCGCCCTTGTTCGCGACCACGATCTCCCCGAACTGATCGATGGAGGTCACACGGCCGTAGGTGCGCAGGGAGAGATCCCGCGCGCCCTGCTCGACCTTGCCTCCGGGCAGTTGCAGGTTCTGGGCCTGGATGGCCTGGACAACCTGGGCCGCGGGCAGACCGAGGCTCGCGAGCGCTCCTGCGTTGGCGACCACGCGCACCTGACGCGCCCGGCCGCCGATGATGGTGGCCTGACCGACCCCGGCCACGGTGCCGAGATTGCGCTTCAGCACTTTGTCCGCGAACTCGGTCAGCTCGCGCAGCGTCGCCTCTCCCGAGAGGATGACCGCGATGACCGGAGTCGCGTCGGCCGCGATCTTCTCGACCACCGGCGGGTCGATGCCGCGAGGCAGGGTGAAGGTGGCGCCGTCGATCCGCTCGCGCACCTCCTGGCCGCCCACGTTGCCGTCCTTTTCGAGGTTGAAGCCCACCGTCACCACGGAGAATCCGTCGGACGAGAACGACCGCAACTCATCGACGCCGGAGATCGAGCTGACCGCTTCCTCGAGTTTCTCCGAGACGTCGGTCTCCATCTCCTGAGGCGCCGCACCCGGCATCCGTGTGGTGATGGTGACAAACGGAAAGTCGATGTTCGGAAAGCGGTCGACGCCGAGCGTCCCGTAGCCGAAGATGCCCACCACGACCAGGGCGAGGATCAACACGGTCGCGAAGACCGGCCGTTCTATGCAGATTTCAGCGAGTTTTTGCATGGCCGATCACTTTCCGGTCAACACACGAACGCGGGCGAAGAGGCCGGGCCGGAGTTTGAGATCGCTGTTGGCGAAACGGGCCTCGGCGAGGAAGGTGCGGGTCGCGGGATCAACCGCACCCCCCGCCACCGAGATCACACCCCGGAACTTCATCCCCGGGTAGGCGTCGACTTCGGCCTCGACGCCTTGACCGCGCCGGACGAGAGTGAGGTCGCTCTCGCGCACCCGGAAACGGAGCTTGAGCGGGGCCAACTGCACGATGAGGAAAGCGGGCGTGCCTTCGGTCAGGCGCTCGCCCACGTTCACCCGCCTCTGCTCGATGACGCCCTGGAACGGAGCGGTCAGAACCGCATCCTTGCGACGTGTCTCGGCCAGGGCCAGGCGAGCCTTCGCGCCATCAAGGGCGGCCTTCGCCTGTTCGAACATGCTGGTCGAGCGCAGATTCGCGGCCTCGGAAACGGAACCTTTGGCCACGAGTTCGGCCTTGCGCGCGGCATCGCGCTCGGCTTCATTGACCGCCGCCTGAGCGCGGGCCACTTCGGCCGCGGCCTGCTTGACGTCGAGATCGAGGTAGTCCGTCTCGAGCGCCAGCAGCGCCGCGCCGCGATTCACCACCGCGCCCTCGTCCACCATGACGGCCTTCACGCGCCCTCCGATGCGAGGGGTGACCTCCGAACGCTGCGAGGAAACGAACTCGCCCGAGTAGCGAGCCGAGAGCGCCGCCGATTCCTGACCGGCCTTCTCCACCGCGGCCGCGAGTTCACGCACGTCGCCCGGCATGGGTTTCCCGGGGGCCTTGGTGGGCGCGGGAGTTTGCGCGTGAGCGCTCGACCACCAAAGCCCAGCGCCGAGGGTGAGAACCCCGACAGCGAGGCGTCCGACGATCTTGGGGGTCAGAGTGGTTTTCATTTGAAGTTCTCCAGTGCGACATCGGCGAGCGACCCCGCGGCGAGCCAGGCCGAAGCCTCGGCTGAAAGCACCGCGAAGCGCCCCTGAATCAAGGCGCGTCGCGCCTCGGAAAGTGCGGACTCGGCCGCTTCGAGATCGAGGGCGGTGGCCTCGCGCTGTTCGTACAGGTCGCGGGCCTGGGCATACTCCGCCTCGGCGGCCTTCACCTGATCGTCGGCCAGACTCTTGGTCTTCCGCGCCGCTTCGAGAAGGGCCAACGCCTGACGCACATCTTCGCTCGCCTGACGGCGGGTCTCGGCGAGAGTGACCTCGGCCTGGCGAAGACGGGCGGCAGCGATGCGGATCCGCGCTCCTACCTCCCCGCCTTGAAACACCGGCACGGTCACCCGCAGCGCGGCATAACCATAGCTGTCGGAAGGGAACGAGGACTTCTGGCGGATGTAACCCATGTCCGCGGTGAGCACGGGCAGGTAGGCGCCCTTCTGCTTGAGCACCTCGAGGTCGGCGATCCGCACGTTGGTCTCGGCCTGCTTCACCTCGGCCCGGGTGAGGGCGCGCGCTTCGAGAGTCTCCGCTCCCAACACCGGCAGACCGATTTCGGCGGTGGCGTCGAGCGCGCCGAGTTCGACATCCCCGCCGTCGATGGCGAGGGCCATGCGCAGGCGCGACCGGGCCTGAATGCCCTCGGCTTCCGCGCTCGCCACGCGGCGCAGGGCAGCCTTGTGCGCGGTCTGGGCGCGCAGCACATCGACGCGCGTCACTTCCCCGGCATCGAAGAGAGACCGGGCCTGAACGATCCGACCTTCGGCAAGAGACGCGGCCTGGCGCTCCACATCGATCAGAGCCTGGGCCTGCACCGCGGCCGCGTAGTCGGCGATCACGCGCAGAGCCAGACGGTCGCGCGTGAGTCTCTGGCCGTCGCGCGCGAGGCTCACGCCTTCCCTCGACTGGTAGTAGAGGCGAAACTCGCGACGACCGGCGTAGATCGGCTGCTGCAGAGTCACCCGCGCGTTCCAGTCGGTGCCGGGAAGAATCGTCCGCGAATCTTCGGTCGATCCGAAGGTCACCTCCTCGGAGTTCTTGATGAGGCTGCCCGTGATGTTGATGCGCGGCAGGACGAGAGACTTGGTGGCCACGCGCTGGGCCTCGGCGGCCTCGATCTCATCCACGGCCCGGAGCGAGGCGGGCGACAGGGCGAAAGCCCGCTCCAAAGCGGCGCGCAGTGTGAGCTTCGGCGGTGCGGCTTCGGCGGGCACGGGCGCCTGGCCCGAGAGGGCGGCCGCCAGTATGAGATGGATCATGACTTCTTTCTTCTTCCTGAGAGTCCGTTCAGAAGGAGGTCGGACAACAGTTCGGCGTCGTCCTCGAGCTTCGGGCCGGTGGTTTCGGGGATCCGTCTGAACAGCAGCGCGGCGACGGTTTCCGAAAAGAGGAACGCGAGCAGAGGGGCGTCGGCCGGGTCCTCGATGTGCCCCTCGAAGTATCGGGTGAGGCGATCGATGTAGATCTGCTTCTCGGGAGGCGGCGCTGTGGCTTTGACTTCGCAGATCCCCCGTCGGGCCCCCTGGAACTTCAACTCGAAATGGAGGCGGTAGAGGTCCCGGCGCTCATCGAAGAAGCGGAGCTTGGCGAGTACGAGTTCCCGGATCGTCTGCTCGAAGGAAAGCCCGCGAGCGAAGACACTATCGACCTTGGCGAGCAGTTGGGCGATCCCCTGCTCGCTGACGTGATGGAGCAGTTCGTCGCGGTCCTTGAAGTACAGATACAAGGTCCCCTTGGAGATACCGGACTCGTCGGCGATGTCCTGCATGGTGGCCGACGCCCCCTTGCGGGCGATGGCGCGAAGCGCGCCCTCGGTGATCGACTCGACGCGGAACCGCTCGAGGACAGCTTCTCTGGTTTCTGACGAGGGGGTCACTTGGCTTACCGGCGGTCATTCTAATGACCGGCCAGTCAGTCCGCAACCATTTTCTCGTCTTAGACCGCTGCGGTCGGACCCACCCGGGCGTGAAACTCGGCGGCCACCCGCCAGGCCGCGAAGGTGAACGCGGCCTGGGAGGCCAGGTTCAGAACCACCTCAACCAAATGAATCCAAACGTTTTGGTCGAATGGCCGCAGGATGGCCACCAGCATGGAGCCAACGGCGTTCATGGCGAAGAAGGCCGCAGCCATGTGAAGCTCTCGTCTCCAGCCCAGTCGGGCCGCGGCGAGACTCATCAGGGCGCTGCCGGCGAGGGCCAGAATCACCAGGACAAGACTCCAAAGCCCGGTCTCGATACGCGAGTTGAGGTAGTACGCGATCCCGAGGAAGAGCCACGAGAGGGCGGTAGGCGCGACCCACGGGTCGCGTGAAATCACCCGGCCCGCCTCGGTGGCGCGGGCACGGATCAGGGCCGCGGCCATCAACGCGAAGCCAGGCCCACCAAAAACGTGGAGCGAAGTCTCGAGAAGGGGTACGCCCTCACCCGCCACCGCGAAGGCCAGCTGAGAGGCGGCGCGGGCCAATCCCCCCAGCGTGATGAGGACCAGAGCGGCCAGGGCCATCTGCCGACATCGGGGCTCCAGCCGATCGACGAGCTGAGCCAGGAAGAAAAGGCCCAGGGCGAGGAAGAACACCGGCGCGAAGTCCAGAAGCGCCAAACCGATAGCCAATGCCTTCAACCCGGGCATTTTACCGGCCAAACCCGGGCGAGGCTTCGCCGCGAGCGCGGGCTTGCTAGACCGTGCCCACGTGGAGCCAGGCGATGCCGAAGGTCAGAGGCCGCGAGGTGACGTCCTTGAGCCCCGCGGCGCGCATCAGTGCGCCGAAGCCCTCGGGCGTCTCGAAGTTCGCCACGGACTTCGGGAGATACGAATACGCCTCGCGGCTGCTGACGAGGGCGCCAATCCGCGGAAGGATGTGATTGAAGTAAACGCGGAAGATCGTCCCGATCACCCCGGTTGTCTCATGAAACTCGAGGACCACCACGCGGCGTCCTGGCTTCACCACTCGTCGCATCTCGCGCACGCCCTGGGCGCGGTCGAGAACATTGCGGATGCCGAAGGCGATCGAGGCCCCATCGAACCGCGCATCGCCGAAAGGAAGCCGCTCCGCATCTCCCTGACAAACCCGCGCGGCCTTTTCGGCACTCGCGAGCTTGGGTCGGACCAGCCGCAGCATGCCGAACGACAGATCGGCGCCCACGCTTCGTATGGCGCCTGCGGTCAACTCCTCGAGCAGGAGGTCGCCCGTGCCGGTGGCAAGATCAAGAACGCAGTCGCCCCGCCGTACCTCGAGCGCGCGCACCGCCTGACGTCTCCAGGCCACGTCCACGCGGGCGGAGAGCACGCGGTTGAGGAGATCGTAGCGAGGGGCGATGGCGTCGAACATCGCGCGGACGTTCTCTTTTTCCGGTCTTCCCGGAGTGGGCGTGGGGCTGGTCATGCGAGGAAACCCGCGAACAGTACCGTAACCAGGTAGAGCACGCCGATCCAGCCGTTCACGGTGAAGAAGGCGGCGTTGATCTTCGACAGATCGTCGGCCCTCACCAGCGAGTGTTCGTACACGAACAGGAGGGCGATCAGAATGAGTCCCGCGAAGTACGACCAGTGCAGAGGCTCCACGATCGCCACCGCGAACAACGCGGCGATGGCGACCACGTGGGCGACCCGGGCCAGGACGAGCGCGCGGGGCACGCCGAAGCGCACGGGAATCGAGTGCAGCGACAACTTGTGATCGAACTCGACGTCCTGGCACGAATAGAGGATGTCGAAGCCGGCCACCCAGAAGAGGACGGCGAGGCCGATGGGAATGGGGGTCAGCTCGAAGTGGCCGCGCACGGCCAGCCAGGCGCCAAGGGGAGCGATGGCCAGGGACAGGCCAAGAACCACATGCGACAACATGGTGAAGCGCTTGGTGAATGAGTAGCCGAACACGATGGCGAGGGCCACGGGCGAGAGGGCCAGGCACAGCGGATTGAGCTGCCACGCCGCCACCACCAGGGCCGCGCTCGACAGGATCACAAAGGCGAGGACCTGCGGCCGCGACAAAGCACCCGCGGGAATCTCGCGCTGCGCGGTACGCGGGTTTTTCGCGTCGATGTCGGCATCGATCCAGCGATTGAAGCCCATGGCCGCGCTGCGCGCGCCCACCATCGCCACCACAACCCACAGCAGCGTCTCGGGATCGAATCCCTGGCGGCGGGTGGCGAGAGCGAACGCGGCGAGGGCGAAGGGCAGAGCGAAGATCGAGTGCGAGAACTTGATCATCCGCCCGTAGGTCGCCACCCGGTTCAAAACCGGGGCTACAGGAGGCGGGGAAGAATCGGGCCGGGTCATCGGTCGCAAAACAGGCCGCGCGCGCTGACGGCCTCGTGAAGAATGAACGCGGCCGGGTCCGCGGGAGCAGGGCCGTCGAAGGAGAGCGTAGCGAAGCGGGCGGCCGCGCCTTTCGTGATCTCGCCCAGGCGTTCGAAACCAAGAGCCAGTGCGCCCCCCCGGGTCAACGCGTGCAGGAGGATGGACTTCGGCACTCGGGGAAAGCGGCGGCTGAGCACGCGCGCATCCTCGAGAACGTCGAGAGACGCGCAACTGGCGAGCGAGTCGGTGCCGAGCGCCAGCGCGATCCCGCTGCCAAGGAGCATGGCGAGGGGCGGCACGCCGTTCCCCAGGAACTCATTGCTACGAGGACAAAGCACCGCGACGGCGCCCCGGGCGGCCAGCAGGCGCGCGTCGTCGTCGACGACGCGAACGCAGTGCACGGCGAGCAGGCCCTTCGTGAGCACGCCCAACTCGTCGAGATAACGCACCGGGCCGGTCGCGGGCGCGTTGAACGGCACGGGGCCCACGCGACGGTCCAGGAACTCGCGCCACTCTCCCCCGCCGTGTTTCACGAACTCGTCCTCGGACTTCGACTCCGCCACGTGAATCGAGCGAATGCCCCCCGACTTGATCAGCAGAGCGAAGAGCTCGCGAGATATCGAGTGCGGAGCGTGGGCCGCGACTTCCACACGGATCGCGGAGTTCGGGGCGAGAGCCTCGACGTCGGCAACAGCGGCGGATCGAGCGGCCGTGGTCTGCTCCATCACCGCCTCGGCGCGTGCGGGATCGAAGCCGAGAATCTCGTGGAGCACCAGCGCATGAAGCCGGGATGCGGCCAGCGGTTTGAGCGCGGCGAGCGAGTTGGTGACATCGGCCACGGCCGCGGTGCCACCCGCTTCAAGCGCGGCAATGGCGCGGTTGATGCCTTCGGGGACCTCCTCGGGCGGACGTTCCGCCCTCACCCGCAGTTGATCCTCGATCCAGGGAACGAAACCGCGCTCGCCCGGCACCGCACCCGCGAGATGGGACAACTCGAGATGGGTGTGGGCGTTCACGAACCCCGGCATGAGGAGGACGGAGCCCAGATCGGTTTCCGTGATCCCCGGCCCCGACGGCCGTTCTTCGATGGGGCCGACACCGGTGACAACGCCATCGCGCACCGTGACATAACCGTCACGGATGGGCGGTGCAGTCACCGGCAGAACGACGGCCGCACGATACAGAGTCTGGAAAGTCATCGTAAGGCCGGGCCGTGCATCACCCGGCGGTTCGAACGATCAGGCCCGCTCGGGCAGAACGGCGATGCAGTCGATCTCGACCCGGAGTTTCTCTCCCGGGAGGCCAGCCACCTCCACCGTGGTTCGCGCGGGTTTGTGTCCAGCGAACATCCGCTCGTAGACGGCGTTCATCTTCGAAAACTCGGCCATGTCGACGAGGAAGACGCCGCAGCGAAGCACGTGCTGCAGATCGGTGCCCGCGGCCTTGAGAATGGTCTCGACGTTGCGAAGGGTTTGTTCGGTCTGGGCCTCGACGTCATCGGCCACGATGCCGGTGAGCGGATCGCGACCCGCCTGCCCGGAGACGAACACGAGGCGATCAAAGGCGGTGCCCGGCGAATACGGCCCCACGGGCTTCGGCAGGTTTTCGGCCTGGATTTTGCGGATCGGCGAGTTGGACAAGCGGTTCAAAAGCTCCTTTGATGGGGAGCAATGCTAAACGGGAACGAGTTCCCCGTAATAGACAACGAAACAGACGCAGTCGCCATCACCGACGACATGCTCCTGATGAACGTCGGCCTGGGTCGATCGGCAGATGTCGCCTGGGCCGTAGGCTCCGCGGTCGTCTCTCAGATGGCCCTCGATCACCAGGATCACCTCGTCGCCGGTGTGACCATGCCGCGGCGTGCTCGCTCCCGGAGCGCCCCAAACCAGGCACCGTTTCACACCGCGAGCGGGGTCCTCGGAAACCAGGTGAAGCTTCAGTCCTGGCCCCGCCTCGGTCCAGGCGTAGGCCGAGCGATCGATGGGAAGACGCGGGAAAGACAGGATGTCCATGAGTTGCGTCCGGGTTCGCGGATCGACGCTGGAGGCCGCGATCGTGCCGCCCACCGCCGCGGAGAGGACATCGGAGACTTCCTGTTCGAGCGGGTCGGCCGTGGTGCGTGGGTTCATGGAGGGAAGAAGCGCGACGTTGCCGGGAATTCTATGTCCCCGCGCTCAGACTACGAACCGGATCGGCCGTTTGGATGCGTTCGGACGATTCTTCCCATGGGCTACGATGTGACCAACCGATGGAAACCGCAAGCGACGCCGAACTCGTAGCCCGTGCCGCGGCCGGCCAGGCCGACAGCATGGGCGAGCTTTTCGACCGCCACGCCGGGAGGATGAAGTCGCTGGCCCTGCGGATTCTGCGCGTGGGAGACGAGGCCGAAGACGTGGTGCAGGAGGTGTTCGTCCAGGCCTGGCAACAGGCCCACCGCTTCGATGCCCAACGCGGCAACGTCCTCGCGTGGCTCTCCATCATGACCCGTTCTCGCTCGCTCGACCGCTGGCGTCGTCGCGCCACGCGACGCGAGAGCGCCGTGTCCGAGGCTCACGAACTGGAAGCGCCCAGGCCCGCCGACAACATGGCCGAGGGCTGGGCCGCCCGCACCGCCCTCGGCGACCTGCCCGAGGAGCAGCGGCAGTTATTGGAACTCGCCTATTGGGAGGGCCTCTCGCAGAGCGAGATCGCCACGCGTCTGGGCCTCCCCCTCGGCACCGTCAAGACCCGAATGCGGATCGGCCTGAAGACGCTGAGGGAGAAATTGTAAGCGCTCCCCCTTCTAGTACTTCACCCGCGCGCGGTAGGTGAGGACGGTCTCGCTGTTCGCGGCCACGGGAATCTCCCACTGCGATTCGAAGGCCGCGGTCTTCTTGTAAGGGTGCGAGGTCTCGATGATGGTCCACTCTCCGCCGAGGGGCTCGACCACACGCACGGTGACCGGCGTGTCCTTCTGATTCCGGATCTTGATCTCGTGGGCCGACTCATAGACCGTGCCCGGCCGGGTGGAGAGGTGTTTGAAATCGGTCTGCCGCCGCTCCGTCACGATGTCGAAGGCGTTGCCCAGCTCGAGCTTGACCTCTTCGTTGCGCGGGGTGTGGTCGACATTGTCCTCGCCGATCAGCTGCGGTGAGCCCGAGCGATCTTTCTTGAAGACCCGCACGATGCCCTTGGGCAGGGGCTGACCGAGACCAGGCGTTGTCTCGGAGTTCTTGAAACTGATGAAGACCGCAACCTTGCCCTTGGCCGGCGGCCCCGACCACACCGACTGGAAATAGTGCGTGCCGCCATTCAGGACGTAATCCTTGGTGATGCGGATCCCTTCCGCCTGCAGGAGCTGGATCTGCTTGGTCTGGGCGTTCTTGATGGTCGAAGGCCGATCGAGGGTGTAGAGGTGATACTCGAAGAGACCCTCTTCCGCGAAGTTCTGCTTGGCCATGGCCATCTCCGCGGCATACACGCGGCTCGCGGGCTGAGGCGCCAGCACCTGGGCCTTGTGAACATCGCCCGCCACCAGCTTCAGCTTCGCGTCCTTGTAGGAGGCGCCCGAGTGATTCTTGATGGTGACCCAGCCCTGCAGGGCCGCCTTCTCCTCGGCCGCGTCGAGGGAGAGCACATAGTCGGCGCTCCACTGCATACCGCCGGTGAGGTAAGAGGCCTCGATCTTCCGCTTCCCCGCCGTGGGCGCGCCGATCTGCCAGATGAGCGTGGGCCGCGCGATCAGGCCATCGGGAACGTTCGGAAACAGCAGGCGGGAGTACGGTGGGTTCACCACGATCTTCCCGCCGATTTCCCAGACCGTTCCGGCGTTGTTGGAAAGGAGCTTCCCCTCCACCGCCTCATCGACAGTGGACCCGTTCATCATCCGCTGCTGGACCAGGGTGATGGTCTGCCCCACGAACTTGTCGAGAAGCTTCGCCGGTGAGAGCAGGTCGTACTCGTAGTTCTGTTCGAGCACGTTGAAAGGCGCGCCCTCGATGGCGGCCACGCGCACCGTCGGGGCCTGGATCTGTTCCGCCACATCCATGAAGCGAACTTCATTGAGGCCGGCCACGAGTTCGATGTTCCGCTCCTCGCGGACAAGGCCTCGGCCGTCGTTGTAGACGGTCACGGCCACGGACACCCGGTGATCCCCCGACGAGGTGACCTGACCCGCGAACGATGCCTGGGACAGGGCGAGGACAATGGCGATGGCTTTCTTCTTCATGGGTTTCCTTATCTTGGCTGGAGGCGCGCTCGCGAGCTTTACAAGGGCGAGACGCGCCGCCCGGTCGGATTCTTGCAGATGACGGCCCTTCCTCTTATCGCTCCCCTTCCCGTTCGGGGTGCTCTCCCTCGTGGTCGGGGTTTGCGCGGCGCGTCGCCGCGAGGGATTTCTCGAGGCCTTTGGCCAGGGCAACCCGCTCCGTCGCGGTGAGGCGGGCCTCTGGATGCATGAGGAGATAGTCCCAGGGGGGCATCTTGCCCTCGCTCAACTCCTCAGAGGCTTCCTTTCCCGCGGAGAGGGGCTCCTTGCCGCCCACAGGCCACGTGCTGAAGTTCAGAGCTTCGCGCCCTTCGTTGACGTGGCTTTGAATCTGCCAGGAAGCCGGGGCCACCGAGGAGTACCAGGGCCAACGGGTTTCATTGCTGTGGCAGTCGAAGCAGGCCCGGCGAGCCAGATCGCGAGTCTGGGCGGAATCCCAGACGGGTTCCCCCCTGGCTGGTGAATTCTGGTGGTTCCGACCCGCAGGAATGAGTTGGATCAGAACAAGAAGGGCGGCCAGGCCACCCAGAATCTTCGGAATCATTCGCTTCATTTCGTGTCTCCGCGTGGTCCCGCGCCATAATCGGGCGTGACCGCAACAGAGTAGGCTCAGGAAGGGCGGCGGGGTATCCGGCAAATGACGCAGATCGATTCCAACGAGCCTGGCGCGCGGCCGAAGTGGATCCACCGCGCCATGGTGATCGTACTGATGGCCTTCGCGGGACTGAGCGCGCTGGATCTGGCGCTCGATTCACCTCGCCTGTGGCGTAGCGGACACGCTCTCGTTGAGATCGCGCTCATGGTCACGGCGCTGGCGGGCGCCTTCATCTTCGGGCGGGGCTGGCGCGCGGCCGAGCAATCGCTGTCGGGAGTGCGGGCCCTCCTGGATGCTCGCCGGGCGGAAAGGGACGAGTGGCAGAAACGAGCTCAGGGCGCCCTGATCGGCTTCGGAGAAGCCATGGATCGACAGTTCGATTCCTGGAATCTCACACCCACCGAGAAAGAGACGGCCCTCCTCCTCCTCAAGGGCTACAGCCACAAGGACGCCGCTGCGCATACCGGCCGCAGCGAGCGGACGGTGCGGCAGCACGCGGTCAACGTCTACCGGAAGTCCGGCCTGTCGGGCCGGGCCCAACTCGCCGCGTTCTTCTTCGACGGCATGATCCTGCCCACGGGCCCGCCGGTTCACTAGCCCCGTGCCGCCAACCCGCTAGAAGGGCCTTCTGCTGATGGCGATTCTCGTCACTTGCTTCATTTCCTGCGGAGTCGGCACGTAGCCATAGATCTTCGTGGGTTCGCCGAGCTCCGGTAAACCCATGTTGGCGTTAAAACTCCGGTCCATCACCTTTATGCCGTCCGCATCGTAAAAGGTCAGATACCACTCGAACACATTGGTTTTCTTCTTGGCTTTGACGAGGAGATTGAATCTGCCGAGCTTGGGGTCGTAATCCGAACTGACGATCTCAAAATAGGCCTCCATTTCGCCGAAATCCGGTTTCGGGAATCCGTTCTCGCGCCGTCCTTCTGCCCGGCCGGGGGGCTGGTGGGCTGGGTTATCGACAGTCGGTACGATGGGCTTGCCGGCCCTCTGGCTATCGATCGTCAGCTTCGGCTTTTCATTGACGGGGGCGTCCGTCGTCTTCGCCCCGCCTGGAGGAAAGACTTTCACGGACTCCCTTACGCTGCCGTCGCTCATCGAGCAGCGCCATTGCCCGAAGCCGTCTTTGTAGCATCGCCCCGCCGCATTGGGGTGCTCGGTCAAACGGCAACTCTTCTCCGGCGGAACGCCGGTGGAAAGGGTGCATTGATACCGCTTGAGACTGCCGCGAATCGGATAGATCAGAAAACCAGGATCAATGTCCTGGACGTTGCCGTCCACGCCCGGTTTGTACGGCGATCCGACACCGACTTGCGACACCTTCACGTCTTCAAGCAGATAGAGAGTCTCAATGCCGGCTTCGTGTTCACTGTTGCAGATAACGGATTCGACGGCTTCGGCGAGCGTCGGTGCTTTGCTCTTCGATGGGGTTTCGCGGCACGACCGCGGATCGCGTGAGTTGTATTTCTGGCCGATGCCATTCTGCGCGAGAGCCGGAGCGGCGAGCCCGGCGAGCGCAAAGACGCCCACGATTGAAGCCACCAATGATGGCCGAGGTTGAAGGATCTGTTCTCGCACTTCGTCTTTCTCCTGGTTCGCGTTGGTTTCAAGTTCCGGAGCGCTCGCATTCCGCAGAGCGACCGAGCTCAGAACATGGCTGGCGAATCAATCTAGCAGCGCAGCCGTCGTGCCCATGAGGCCGCGCGGATCGCCGGGCAGAGCGGTTTTGGGAACGTCGTCAGCCGGTGGCCCGAGCGAGCAGCCACTGACGCAACTCGGGCTCGGGCAGAGGGCGGGAGATGTGAAAGCCCTGAACCAGATCGCAACCCTGCGCCTTCAGGCGGTCCAGAACCTCCTGGCTCTCAACCCCTTCGGCCACGATGGTGCGGCCCAACTCGTGCCCCAGATCGATGATCGAGCGGACAATCGCGGCGTCGTGTTCGTTGCTGATCATCCCCGCGGTGAAAGCGCGGTCGACCTTCAGCTCGGTGAAGGGCAGATGTTTGAGGTGCATCAACGACGAATAGCCGGTCCCGAAGTCGTCGACCGACAGGCCAACACCGCTCTCCCGCAAGGCCGCGCACACCTCGCCCGCGAGCGCCGCATCGCCGAGCACGCCACTCTCCGTGACCTCGAGGGTCAGGGCGTGGGCAGGCAGTCCGTATCGGGTCAGCGCGCGGGCGACGGCGAGCGGCAGCTCCGGATCGCGGAGGTTGCGGGGAGCGAGGTTCACCGCCACTCCCGGCGTAAAGCCCGCCTCGCGCCACCCGCGACAGTCGCGCACCGCCGCGTCGATGACCCAGCGCGTGATGCGATCCATCAACTCCGAGGTTTCGATCAGGGGCAGGAAATCGCCCGGGGGAAGCATCACACCATCGTCGCGCCGCCAGCGCAACAGGGCCTCGACCCGCACCACCGACCCATCCGAGGCCGCGACCTCGGGCTGGTAGTGCAGGACCAGATGCTTGTCGTCGACGCCTCCCCGCAGCTCGGAGATGAGCTGCATGCGCGCGGGCGAGTGCTGATCCATGGAGGGTTCGTAGCTGCGCATGCCCACGCCGTCCGACTTGGCCGCGTACATGGCGACATCGGCGCGCCGCAGCAGGGTGGCGGGATCGGCCCCGTGCGCCGGACAGTGAACGATGCCGATGCTGCCGCCCACGACCAGCGGCTCCCCCTCCACCAGGATGGCCTGCTCGAGCGACTGCAGGAGGTGGGCGGCCACCTGCTCGGCATCCACCAGGCTGCTCACGCCTCCGATCAAGACCGCGAATTCATCGCCGCCCAGGCGCGCGATGGTGTCGCTGTCGCGCAGATGGGCGCGAAGCCTGATGCCGATCTTGGCCAGCAGGCGGTCGCCCACGTGGTGGCCGTAGGTGTCGTTCACGTCCTTGAATCCGTTGAGGTCGAGGAGCAGCAGCGAGAAGCGCTCGTGTTTGCGCTGCATGTTGAGGATGGCCTGCTCCAGCCGGTCGAGGAGGAGCACGCGGTTGGGCAAGCCGGTGAGCGCGTCGTGCATGGCCTGGTGACGCAGTTGCTCAGTCGCCAGTTCCAGTTCCTCGGTGCGCTGACGGACTCGCTGTTCGAGCCGCTCGTTGGCCTCACGAAGTTCCGCCTCGAGTCTTTTGCGCTGGAAGAACTCCGGCACCACGGGCGACGCGTGGCTCTCGGCTGAGCCCGAGCGGCGAGGCGGGAACCGTTGAAGGTGGCCCTCGATCCGCGAAGGCGGGGCCATGATGAACCGGCAGTGCTCACCGCCCGAAGCGCAACACTCGACCTCCACGGCCACGAGACGCAGACCGAAACTCTCCTCACACCAGCCGGAGGAGTAGCCGGCGTTCATGACGCACACCGGCACCTCGCTCCGTTTCCCCTTGGCGATCCAGGAGTGCGACTCGAACGAGAACGGGTGGTCGTAGACAAGAAAGTAGTCCTCGTCAGGCGACGGCCTCGATTCCGGCGAGATGTCGACGAAGGCCATGCCGGAGAACGCGAAGTGGATGGGGCCCGCGGAGAGGCGCTCGATGGGATCGGTCACGCCCATCTTGGCCTGAAAAGCCTTCGCGTCGGCCCGTCCGAGGGCGTGGGCGAGATCGAACAGGAGATTGTGGGCCACGCTGCGCGCCTCGGTCTCCCCCTGATCCTGATACAGCTTCGTCACCAGCTCGATGAACTCAACCGACAACGAGGCGGCGCGCAGCAGCACATATCGCTCGCCCGCGATGGAAATGGTGGCGGTATCCGGATTCTCCACCCGGTCGGCGAAGTAACGCCGGACATACTCCTGCGCGCGCAGAAAAGGGGCCTCGAACGGCGCCGGCACCTTGACCGTGGTGAGTCGCTCGACCTTCTGGTCGCTCATGACATTGGCCGGCAGTCTAGTCCCGGCCCGCCCGCCGGCGAGGCGTCATTCGCATCGGGCCCGCCCGCTTACTTGCACTCCGTCGGGACCGGCTCGTAAAGCCGCATGTCCTGACTTCCTCCGGAGAGCAAGAGACCCGCGTCGTTGCGGCTGATCCGGTAGTTGGTGGTCTTGCCGTCGCCGGTCAGAGCCAGAGTGCTTCCGGACACGCTGTAACGCCCCATCAACGAAACCGCGCCTCCTTTCAGGAGTTGGGAACTGACAACTTCCCACCGGCCGCTCTTGCAGAACAGGATGCGTTGCACGTTGCCGCGTTTGACGCCGAAGTCCATTTTCCAGGCTGTGCCCGGGATAAGAGGAACCCCGCCGTTCATGGGAATGGTGAGAGCCGGACTCGTGGGTGCCTTCCGGCCGGCCGGTGGATGAAGAAAGGGCCGCGGTTTGGACACTTCAGCCCGAGGATCTGCGCGGGGCGAAGCGGGCTGCGTCGCCGGGGGCGCTCCACTTATGGCGCGCATGTGGGTGGCCATGCAGAGATAACCCTCGGTGATATGGCTGCCATCGAGAAGCACGTAGAAGAACCGGCCCGAGCGCTCGGTCTCGTTCTTCGGGAAGTCGACAATGGTCCCAGGCTTGAACTGGCCGATCTGCGAGGGATCACACTCCACCCGGTCGCCGATCCTGTACTTGCTCTGGGCCGCGGGGGCCTTGGGGCCTGCGGCAAGGATGAAACACAGGGAGGCCAGGATGGAGAGCAACGCGTCTTTGCGAGTCGACTTGGTTTTAGTTCTCATCCTGTGGTTTGTCTTTGGCTTTTCCTCTGAAAGGGGTGGAGCCAGGCAGGTTGGCAGGCGCTCTGGAGGGCTGTCAAGCCGCGTCGCGAAACCCCGCAGGCTACGAGGCGTGGCGCACAGAAACGCCCTCAGCCAGAAAGGTAGGGTGCCCTATGGAAAGAACACTGTCGACTCACTCGCTTCCCTTCCTGTTGATCTCCGTCATCGTCGCGGGGTGTTCGACCACCGCGCTTTCGGAACCGCCCGCCCACGCGGCCTCATTGAGTGCTGCGGTGATGGGATCAACGCCCACACCGTCCCCAACCGCGAAACCTGTGGCCACCGCCGTTCCGGCGGCTTCAGCCTTAAAGGCTTCCGGCGTCGTTGACCCAGGCGGCCTGGTCGAAGTGAAGGCCACGAAGTCCGGTCTCACCCGCATCGGGTCCGATAAGTGCAAGCTCTGCCATAAGGTCCAGTTCACGTCCTGGGCCAAGACGGCGCACGCCACCCGCACCCCGCCTCTCGACTGCGAGTCGTGCCACGGCGCGGGTAGCGCCTACAAGAGCATGGCCATCATGAAGGACTCCGCGAAGGCCCACGCCGCCGGCCTCGTCACCCCCGACAAGGCGTTTTGCATGACGTGCCACAAGAGCGGCTGGAAAGACGACCTGCTGAAGCAGGCGCACGCGCACAAAGCCGGCGCCTGAGACCTCAGTCCTTCGCTTTGGTCCCGGCCTCGGCGCCCAGCCAGGCGGTGCGGAAAGCGAGTTGCGCTTCGGTAGGCACGCCGCCTGTATCTTCGAGCCGGACGACCTCGAGCGCTCCGTCCTCCACCAGCCGCACGGAAACGCTGCGCTCCTGGCCGCGCCGGATGAAGCGGACGGCGACCTCGTCTCCAGGCTCGTGTCGATCGAGCGCCCTGCGAACGTCCGCCTCGGCATCGATCCGGAAACGCCCAATGGTGACGATCTCGTCTCCCCGATCGAGGCCCGCGACATAGAGGGGCTCGCCGATGAGCGGCAGGCCGCGAAGGATGACGCTCTTCCCCTCGCGTTCCCAGCCCACGCGCCCGAAAGACGCCTGGCCCGCGTTCTTCGGCCGTAGCTTCAGGCCGGCCTGGCTGAGCAGGGGCGCGTAGTCTGGAAGTTCGCTTCCGGTGATGGAGCGGGCGAAGAAATCAGCGGCGAACTTCGCGTCCTTGGTGGTCGCGGCCAGGCCGCGGATGAGGTCCTCGGTCGAGTACGGCCTCTCGGTCTTCCCCTGAGTCGTCCACATGTGGCGCATGAAGTCATCAAGGGTCACGCCTTCGAATTGCTGACGGAGAGTCAGATCGAGGGCGAGGGCAATGGCCGCTCCATACGGGTAGTAGGACACGAAGGTGTTCGAGAAGTTCGTGGGATCGATGGCGGTGGCCGCGTCGACGAACGGCGCGCGCAGACTCATCTCCTGGGGAGAGGCGAATCGTCGCCCCGGCGCCCTGACCACGGAGTCGACGAGTTCGCCCAGGCTCTTCAGATGCTCTTTGACCGACGACTCCCCCGCGCGCCGGATCATGAGCGGGCCGTAGTAGGAGGTGAACCCTTCGGCGAGCCAGAGGTTGGGGCTTGGGTTCGCTTCGGTGAAATCGAATGGCTCCAATTCCCGTGGCCGGAGACGTTCGACATTCCAGGCGTGGAAGAACTCGTGGCTGAGCGTCCCGAGTTGCCTGAAGTCCTCTTCGTACAGGCTTCCCCGTCCGCTGATGATGGTGGAGTTCCGATGTTCCATGCCGTCGCCACTCGCATGGGGCAGGTAGTCGGCGATGAAGGTGTACACGCCGAAGTCGAATCGCGGCGCCTCGCCAAACATCCGGACGTGCTCCGCCACGACCTTCTTCGCCTTCTCCGCGAAGACATCGAGGTCGGCATCGATGCCCTCGTGGTGAGCGGCGATGCGGACGGTCTGATCGCCCACGGACCACTCTCGCAGGGCGAAGTCGCTCAGCTCGGTGGGACTGTCCATGAAGTATTGAAGGTTGGGGGCGCGGAAAGACATGGGCGCGCCGCCCGCGGCAAGCTGGGTGGCGGCTTTCCACGGACGATCGCCGATCCGGAATGTCACTTCGATGGGACGCGCGTCGAAGCCCCTCGCCCACATGAACGTCGCCGGTATGTTGAGATGGGCATGAGTTTCGTCGATCTGCGAGTACGTGCCGTCGGCCCGGTCCGCGAACAAGGTGTAGGTGGCCTTGACCGTTCCGTCGTGGCCGGCGACGCTCCATGAATAAGGATCGGTCCGCCCGATCTTCAGCGCCCGTCCCGCGCCATCAACGGCGGAGACGTCGTAGACATTCTTGGCGAACTCATGGATCGCGTAGCGCCCCGGGGACGAACGGGCCATACGAAGTTCGAGCGGTTCTTTTCCCACGGCCCGGTAGGTCACGGAGATCCTCGCCTCGTGATGAACCGCGTTCTCGAACGACACCTCGTAGACCACCGGCAGGGTTTCGGGGGGAGGCGGCGCGAGGGATGCGCTGACCGACAGGCCGAACGCGAGGGCGAACACTTTCATTCAGAATTTCTCCGTCGTCGGGAAGAGGAGTCTTCCGATCGCGATTGTATGTTGGGGGCGGCCGGCCTGGTCGACCCCTGTCGCCGACCGGAGAGACCCTCGGCCTCCCGGCCTCCGTACCCTCGGGGCCGGCCCGGCTCTAGTAACCTCCGCGCCAACATGTCTCGGGAGACGCCGTGAAGGGCGGCATCGCCGCTCTGGTCCTGGTCGGATTGTGGACCTTCCCCCTCACTCCAGCAGTCGCCCGCGCGGAAGCGCCTGCGGCGAGGCGTACCGTTCTCGACGGCGTGTTCACCGTGGAGCAGGCCAAACGCGGCGAGAAGGCCTTCGGTTCGGCCTGTTCGGGCTGTCACGGCTCCGATCTGGCCGGTGACGGCTTTGCCCCTGCTCTTGCCGGCCCCCGGTTCGTGGGCAGTTGGAACGGCTCGACCGTGAAGGACCTCTTCGAACTCATCCGCTCCTCGATGCCACCCGATGGCGCCAAGGGCGTCTCGGCGGAGACGAAGGCCGACATCATCGCCCATATCCTCACCGTCAATCAGTATCCCGCAGGCGACGTCACCCTCGAGCCTGATGCGAAGAAGCTCCACGAGATCAGGATTGTCGCGCCGAAGCCGCGGCCGGTCGCCGCCCACACCGCCTCCGACCTCGATCCCACGGGTTGCGCGGAGGCGGGGCGCCGCCGTGACTCGCTGACCCGTCTGTCGAAGATGGAACTCGCGAACACCCTCCGGGACCTCATCGGTGACGAGGCCGCCGACGAACTGCCGGCCCTCTCCGGGCTCATCGCGAGCATTCCCGACGACGACCGTCAGGGAGGTTTCGCGAATCTCCAGTGGTCGCTCTCGGCCGATCATGTGGGCGGATATCTCGGCGCGGCCAACGAGATCGGCATGCAGATGAGCGCCCGCGCCGATCTGCGCCTCCACCTTCTTCCCTGCGCCGAGGATCCGGAGAATGTGGATGGAACCTGCATCGAGTCGTTCCTCGACGATTTCGCGGTGAGGGCCTGGAGACGCCCCCTCGAACCTCGGGAGCGGGAGAGCCTCCTCCGCTTCTACGCGGACCGGAGGAGCCACGCGCCCGCCCGCGCCCTGGGGGCTCTCATCACTCGGGTGCTGATGTCGCCCGCGTTCCTGTTCAAACAGGGCGCCGGCCCGGTGCGCGGGGATGAGGGCTGCGCGCAATCGCGAATCGACGAGAGCTTCGCCCGCGCCTCCAGAATGTCGTACGGCCTGTGGGGAACCATGCCCGACGCTCCGCTGTTCGCCGCCGCGCGGAGCCTGGACCTTCTCGATGACACTCGGCTGACCGCGCACATCGGGCGAATGGCGACTGACGTCCGGGCCCGGCGATGGGTGGAAACCTTCTTCCACCAATGGCTCCACTACGAGCAGCTTCCCACCGAGGCCTACTCCGCCGGATTCCTGGGCCCGGTCGAACGAGCGCATCTCCACGACAGCGCCATCGCCGAGCTGGACCGATTCATAGACGCGATCATCTGGACCGACCGCGGCGCCTATCGCGATCTCATGGTCTCCCGAAAAGTGCTGACTGACGCCCCGGCCCTCCGCGCGATCTACGGAATCCCCGCGCGGACCGCACCCGGAGCCGAGCTGGCTCCGAAGAACCGCGCGGGCCTTCTGACCCGGGTCGCCCTGCTCGCGCACGGGCGCGACGAAGCCTCCCTGGTCAAGCGCGGCGCCTTCGTTCGTCGCCAGTTTCTTTGCGACCCGCTGAAACCGCCTGACCCCGCTCAACTGCCCGCCGGCTCCCTGGTGCCTCCGGAGAAGGATCACCGACTCACCACGAGACAGCGGTGGGAGGCGCGCACCGCTCCCGCCATATGCCAGGGCTGCCATCGCCTGATCAATCCCCTGGGCGCATCGCTCGAGGCCTACGACGCGATCGGCCGGTTCCGACGATTCGAGAAGCTTCCCGTACCGAAATCGTCGCCGCCGCGTTTCATCGAACACCACATCGACACCGCGGTGAACCCGTTCATCGAGCGACGGGCAGAGCCGGTGCTCAAGGGCCCGGTGGCGCTCAGCGCGCTCCTGGGAGAAAGCCCTAAGGCCAATGCCTGTTTCGTGGAACAGCTGACGAAGTTCGTTTCCGGCCGCGCCCTCGAACGAGAGGATATGGTCCGCCTGGAGATCGTGACCGACAAGATGATGCAACCAGGCGGCAGCGTCCAGGATGTCCTGCTCTCGGTGGTGAAGCTGCACGCCACCAGGGAAATCGGGTCGCCTTTCCCATGAACCACCACCGGCGCAGATTCCTTCGCGGAGCGGGCGGAGCCGCCCTCGCCCTGCCCTTCCTGCCGTCGCTGGCCGCGCGCGGCTCGGCGCGAACCGTGGCCTTCCCGCGTCGGTTCATCGCCATCTTCAGCCCCAACGGACAACACCACACGAACTGGTACCCGACCCAGCCCGTGAACTTCATGGAGAAGGGAACCCACATCCGCGAAGCGAGGCTCACGGAAATCCGGGGGCGTTTGTCGCCCGTCCTCGGGCGCGAGTTCGACGTCTTCCGGAAGAAGATGGTGCTGATCCGCGGACTGGACGCCGCCGTGCTGAACGAGAACACCCACATCGCCACCAAGATGATGAGCGGGTTCGGGGAGGCGCATCCGTTGAGGGCCACGATCGATCAGGTCATGGCCGCCTCCCCCGCGGTCTACCCCGCCGAGCCCTGGCTGCGCTCGCTCAACGTGGTGGCCGACGGCCAGAGTGAGTTGAAGTACCTTCCCCTCTCCGTGGCCCGGAATGGCGAACTGGTGTCTCCGGTCGTCCCCTACTCGGATCCGGCCGTGGTGTTCCAGCGGCTGTTTCCCACCCCGGTCGACCAGGACACCAAAACCTCGGTGATCGACTCCGTGGCCGAGGACATGGCCCGACTCCAGTCCGACGCCCGGATCTCGAGCGATGACCGACAGCGCCTGGATGCCCACCTCACCTTCCTGCGCCAGGTCGAGAAGCAGGCCGTGCCCTCGCGCGCGTTCGGCCTCGAACGTCCATCCTTGAAGCCCGTGCGTGGACGAGAAGAGCGGGACGTTGCCGAGGTCATCCGCAATCACGCCACCCTGATCGTCTCCTCGATCAAGGCCGACCTGTGCCGGGTCTACGGGCTCCAGCTCGCCCATACCCAGGACCAGCGGTCGTTTGCCTGGCTCACCGGCGTCACCTCCAATCACCACAACCTGACCCACGACCTGAACCTCCCCCCGCTGGTGAAGATCAACCAGTGGTACTCACGCCTGGTCGCGGAGTTGTTGACCCAGCTCGACGTGGTCGAAGACCCGGAGACCGGCGCCACCTACCTGGACAACAGTCTGGTGTTCTGGGGCAATGAATCCGGCGTCTACAACATCGCCACCGGCAATCCGCACTACAGCAACGACATGCAGGTTCTGCTGGTGGGCGGCTGCGGGGGTCGCATCGAGACCAACCGATTCATCAACTATCAGAACCCCCGGCGCAAGGTCATCATGTCCGCCGATGGCCGACCCGACCTGAACGGCCCCGATCTCGGCCGGCCCTACAACGAGTTGCTGATCACCCTCATGAAGAAAATGGGCCTCGGCCACGAGGAATGGGAGGCCGGCGGCGAGCCCGGTTTCGGCGACTACCGCGTGAACTTCAAGGGCCAGTACCACTTCGGCGACCGGCGGTCCTCGCTCCCCAATCTCTGATCCGGACTGACGCCCTTCCCGCGGCTCACACGAGAGGAACGGTCACCACGCGATTTCGGCCCTGGGCCTTCGCACTCAGGCAGGCCTTGTCGGCCTGGGGCAGAAGGCCGGCGATATCGCCGGTGAGGGTGGACGCGGCGGCCGCGCCGACGCTCACCGTGACGGACAGCCCTTCGTCAATCACGTCCAGGAGCATCGGCCCTTCGGCCACCATCGCCCGCACCCGCTCGGCCACCAGACTCACTTCTTCCGGCCGGGTGTGCGGCATCAGCACCAGGAATTCCTCGCCGCCCCAACGAAACAGCAGGTCGGTGGAGCGAAGCGCCTTCTCGATCCGCCGCACCACCGCCACCAGTACCTGATCGCCGGCTGCGTGGCCCAGGCGATCGTTGATCGACTTGAAGTGGTCGACATCGACGAAGAGCACGCCCAGGCCGAGGCCGAGCCGACGCCCGCGCTCCACTTCATTGCCGAGGATGTCGTCGAAGGTACGGCGGTTCAGGCAGCCGGTGAGAGTGTCGCGCCGGGCCTCGGTCCGCTGGCGTTCTCCCATGCGCGCGAGCGCGGTGGAGAACATGCCGGTGGCCACGATGAGCGCGGTCGAAAGCAGGGCCATCATCAGAATGATCTCCCGCATCTTCGGAATCAGCAGCTCGCCGTCGGCCGTGCGGGTATCGATGGCAAGCTCAATCGAGCCAAGCGCCTGATGTACGCCGAGGAAGACCACCAGTCCGAGCAGCGCGAAAGCCACCACGATCAGGCCCACGCCGTGGGTGTAGCTGAACTCGCGATTGGGAGGGGTGACGAAACGCCGGTCGAACCAGGCCCGCACCCTGGGGCCGGCGAAGTAAAGGAGCGGCAGCACGACGAAGAGGATCTGGATGAAGTCGCCGATCACCCAGCCGCGCCACACGCGCTGCGCCATCACCGGGTCGAGGCCGTGGCTCGCGTTCCAGAGAATAGCGGCGAGCGACCCCGTCACCGCCGCGACCAGCGCGGCGCCGATGAACCACAGGAGATCACGGAGACGCCGGATGTCGGGATCGACCCGCAACACGACCAGCGCCCCCCACAACATGAGGGTCTCGATCACTCCGCCAAACGCGAAGATCGCGCTCAGAGGGAACGACAGTCCGCCCGCGAGCGCGCTCGCCAGGTTGGCGAGATAAATGGGCACGGCGCCCCAGATCGGCCCCAGCCACAAGGCGAGCAGGACGGAGAGAACGAAGGGCGGATAGATAGTGGCCGCGAAGTCCATCCCCGCGAAGGTGAAGGGCAGCCCGGACCACCCCTGGGTGACATTCAGGGCGCCGGTGGCGATGGAGACGCCGATGCAGACGAGCCAAAGCAGAAAGACCCCGCGCAGCCGCGGGCTGCGACCCAGAGACCCAAGCTCGGCAAGCGACCACCAGATCGGCCCTCGGGCTTCCGCCGGGTGGGCCGGAAGAGAGTTCAACTTCCGCGAGGGCATTCCGCGGAGACGTTTAGCACATCCCGATCACGGCGCGAAAAGGTGTTCCGCCACCAGGGTGCGGACGCGCGCCTGTTCGACTGCGATGAGAAGGTGGCCGCCGCGATCGAAGCTCACCAACCGCGATCTCGGGATGGTGGCGGCCGCGAACCGGGCGTTGCGAAAGAGCTGAAGGGTGTCGTCCTGGGCGTGCAGGATCAAGGTGGGAGCACGCACGGCGGCGATGCGCTCGTTGGGCATGGCCGCCCGGTTATCGAAGGTGACGCCCCTCGCCCGCGGGGACACGGGGTTCATGGAGTCGATGACCTCGTCGGCCAACGCACGCTGCGCTGGAGTCATGCCGGCGATCACCGTCTTGGAAACGCCCATGAGTTCCAGGAACCGGCCTCGCAGAGCCGTCGTCACCGCCCAGTAGCGGAAGTCGCGCTGGAAGATCGCGGTCAGCGCGTTCCCCTGCTGATTGGCCGCGACCTGTGTTGCCTCGTCTGACGACGCGACGCCGGCTGAGATCAGAGTCAGCGAGACAACACGATCGGGATGAAGCACCGCGAACAGAAGCGCCGATGGTCCGCCGTGCGACAAGGTGACGACGGCGACCCGCTCGAGACCCAGATGGTCGAGAAGGAAAGCGTAGGCATGCGCCTGCTCGTCGAAGGTGGCGCCTTGATGAAACGTCGACCGCAGGTATCCAAAGCGCGACGGCGCGATCCAGCGCACGCCTTCGCCGAGGACGGCGCGGGCCAGCAACTCCCCCTGATCGAAACCGCCGCCGCTCCCGTGAATGACCAGCACCGGCTGACCCGCGCCACCCTCGGCATACTCGATGTCGCCATACGGCGACGGGATGACGTGGCTCCGTCCCCGAATCCGCTCGTATGCGCGCCGCATGTCGCGGGCGTGGACCGCCCACACGGTGATCGATGCCAAGAGCGCGGCTACGACGAGCCCAGAGACCACTCGCTTGACCATGGGTCCTCCGACCGCCCGAATCGTAGCGGGACCGGGCCAACGGCGGACTAAGTCATCTGCATCATTACCGCCGAGGTTTGAGCGGCCGCGCTCGCCTCAGCCCTTGGGTGCGGTCGTTTCAATCCACGACGCGAAGCTATCGACAAACTTCTGAAGCAGCTTGCTGGTGTCTTCGCTCTTGACTTTGCCAAGGGCGTCGAACATATCGGTCGCATTCCCGATGTACAGCTCCGGCTGGGCCATGGCCGGCACATTCAGGAAAACGAGGCATTGTCGAAGGTGGTGGTTGGCGCCGAAACCACCGATGGCACCCGGAGACACGGTCACCACCGCGCCCGGCTTTCCATTCCACGCGCTGTGCCCGTAGGGCCGGGACGCGATGTCGATCGCGTTCTTCAACACGCCCGGCACAGAGCGGTTGTACTCGGGGGTCACGAACAGGACGGCGTCCGCCGCTTTGACCCTGGCGCGAAACGCGACCCAGGTCGGTGGAGGCGTCTCATCCAGGTCCTGGTTGTAGAGGGAAAGCTCTCCGATTTCGACGATCTCGAACTTCAGGTAGGAAGGAGCCAGGGCGGCAAGCGCGTGCGCCATCTTCCGATTGAAGGACTCCTTGCGAAGACTTCCAACGATCACCGCGACATTCCGGCTCTCACTCATGGTTATCCCTCCAGGGTGGGATCAGGCGAAGGGCCGAATCCGCGCCCGGATTGTGGCACGCCGGCGCTCGGCGGCTCGGTGCGCCAGCACACGCACGGGTCGCCCACGGCATTCGCGCTTTCAGGCTTTCAGGACTCCCGGGCCTATGATCCTGGGCTGTGGTGTTCGGAGGTGGGCGATGCGGGTTCCCCGGTTCTTTCTTCTTGCCGTCTTGATCGCTTCGTCGGCCGAGGGCCAACCCAAGGCGGACGGGCGCGTGGTGAATGATGACGGGACGCCCATCGCGGGCGCGCGCATCGATGCGTTCGGACGTGAGAACGCGGAGGAGCTGGGCAGACGCCAGGCCCGAGGAGGCGTCCGGGTTCCGCTCGCCACCGTGAAGTCCGCGGCCGACGGCTCGTTCCGGCTGGGGCTCAAGCCACGCTCCATCGTGCTTCAGGCGACGGCCGAGGGGTACGCGCCGGGGGCCGTGACCGTCGAGGAGGGCGTGGCCACCCTTCTCAGCCTGCGGCAGGCCTCCCTCAAGCGCGGCGTGATCACGGCGGGCGGACGCCCGGTCGCAGGGGCCCAGGTGACCTGGATCTCGGTCGAGGGCGCGGAACAGCACGCGACGACGGGGCAGGACGGCGCCTTTCAATCGCCGGATCCCGCGGTCGCGGCAGCCCGCTTGATCGTGCTGCACAAGGACTACGCCCCGAAGCAGGCTTTCGCGGCGGGCAGGGACGCGGTTCGTGGTCTCGACCAAAAGCTCGAAGCCGGCGTCGTCGTGCGCGGCTCCACCGTGGACCGAGCCACCGGGAAGCCCATGAGCGGCGTGGAGGTCTGGGTGGATGACACCTGGCCCTTGTCGCAAACGGACGCCACGGGCGCGTTCAGCATCCCCCACGCCCCGGCGGATTGGGCGACCGTCACGGCGAGAACGCGCCAGGTCATCGGCAGCGCGAGACGTCGGGCGGGATCCGTGGTGATCGCTTTGAATCCCGGCCGCACTCTTTCCGGAACCGTCGTCGACGCAGGAACCCGCCTGCCCCTCGAGGGCGTCACCGTGACCGTCACCACCGGGTGGGGAAGTTCGTCGGCCGCGGACACCAACCCCCGGGGCCAGTACACGATCACCGGACTGCCCGCCGGCCGCTACCAGCCGCAGTTGGAGCGCGCGGGGTACAGCCCGGGCGCGGACGCATCCCGGACCATCGACCTGCGAAGCGCACTCCGGGAGACCTTCGACGCGCAGCTCACCCGCGTTCCCCGTCTCGAGGGCCGAGTCGTGGACGAGCAGCATCGACCTATCGAAGGCGCCCTGGTCGGGCTGGGCTACAACGAGACCCCGAACATCTATTCCGCGATGTGGATGAACAGCGGCGGGGGCTCGACGCGAACCGACGAGGATGGCGCCTTTCGTCTCTCCGTTCCCGCCGATGATGAAGCGGTCCCTGGAATGCCGTCGGTGCTCAGGAACCGGCCGCTCGTGGTGCTGAAGCAGGGCTTCGCGGCCGCGACGGTTGCCCTCGCGCCCGCCGCCCCCAAAGGCGCCCCGGTTGTGGTGACGCTGATGCGGGGAATCGAGCTGCGGGGACGGGTCACGAACAAGGAAGGCGCCCCCATCGCGGGCGCGGAGGTGAACGTCGCCGAGGACGGTTCCGTAGGCGGGTCTTTGATGCCGACCCACGCGGTGATCTCGAGCCTCGATGAAAAGGGCTGGACCCGATCCGACGAAGCCGGCTGGTTTGTCGTGCGGGTCAACGACCGGCTGCACCATGTGGCGGTTCGTCGCACAGGTTTTGCCCCCGGCCTCGCAAAAAGGCACGACCCCCGAAACTCGGCCCCGCTCGAAGTGGTTCTCGAATCCGCGGTGACCCTGCGCGGCCGCATCAGTCGGGCGGACGGACGGGGCGTTGAGGGAGTGCAGACGAGCGTGGTGTCCCCGAACCCCATGTCGGGATCCATGGGCGCAACCGCCACCACGACGGTCGAGGGGGACTTCGAGATCACCGGACTCTCTCCCGGCGTCTACCGATTCAGCGCGCAGCACGACGCTATGGGCATCAGCGAAACCCGCACTGTGGAAGTGCCTGGAAGCGATCTCGAAGTCGTGCTGCCGCCCACGGTGACCCTCAAGGGCCAGGTGCTGGACGCCGCCACCCGAAAGCCGGTGCCCCGCTTCACCATCACCGCCCAGGCCGAGAATCGCCCCTCTTCGCGCCAGGTGGAGTCGGAGGACGGAACCGGGGCCTTCACCTTCGCCGACCTCTCAACCGGCGCCGTCACCCTGACCGTGATCGCGGAGGGCTACGCCGCCGAGACCGTAGCGGACATCACCCTTGACGAGGGCCTTGATCCTGCCCCCGTCGAGATCGTCCTCGATGCCGACACGCCGATCCGCGGAAGAGTCACCGACGGCGCGAACGCCCCGATCGCCGACGTCACGGTGAGTGTGGAGAGGGCTCCCGGGGGAGAGTCGGCGGCCACGTCATCGACCCAGGCCGACGAAACGGGCGAGTACGAGTTGCGCGGACTGATCGCCGGTGAGGCGACCCTCGGGTTCTCGGCGCCCGGTTATGCCAAAGAACAGCGGACGATCGATACCCTGAGAGTCTCGCGACTTGACGTGGTTCTGAAAAGGGGGCTCTCCCTCAAGGGCGAGGTGGTCGGGGCCAGCGGCGCGGGCGTCGAGGACGCTTTCGTGAACGCAAGATCAAGCACACAGGGCGCCACCGACCAATCGGTGCAGACCGGCGATCGTGGGCGCTTCACGATCGAGGGACTGGTGCCAGGGCGATATACGGTGAGCGCGAACACCGTCGACCATGGCTCGGCCAAGCTCGAGGACGTCGATGTCGAAACCGCGGGCCCCCTTCGCCTCGTGCTCGAACAGGAGAAAACGGCGGTCCTGACCGGCAGGGTCACCGGCCTGCCCGAAGGGGAGGACGCCGAGATGAGCGTGGTGATGGCGGTGAATGAAGAGACCGGCAGTTCCTCGCAGGCGACCCTCGACGCCTCACAGTCATTCCGCATGGAGGACGCGCCGACCGGTCGCGTGCGCGTGCGCGCCATCGCCGCCTCGCTCTCCACCGGCGCCACTCGCATGAGCCGTTCCGTCGACCTCACACTCGCGCCGGGAAGCCAGACTTCCACTGTGCTCGAGTTCTCCAACGACATCACGATCAGCGGGACGGTCAGGAGGGACGGCGCCTTCGTGCCCTACGCGAACGTGACGTTCACCGGCGGCCCGGACCAGGACACATCGGCGCGCACCGATGCTCATGGAGCCTACCGAGCCGTGGGCGTGGAACCCGGCCGCTACAAGGTCCAGGTGCGGGGCGACGACGTCACCTTCACGACGCCCTACGTGGTCGAGGCCTCAGGCACGCTGGATATCGACATCACCGGCGGCGCCATCGCGGGGCGCATCGTGCGCGCGGACGGGGGGACGCCCATCCCCGGCGTCGAAGTGTCGCTCTTCCGCATCGGCGTTGACGAAAACACCCCCGCGACCTCGGTCGTCACTTCCGGCCAGGGCGCCTTCCTGCAACGGGCGCTTCCGGAAGGGCCCTACCGCATCATCACCTCGAAACCGGGCTTTGGACAGGAGGTCCTGGAGGTGGAGGTTTCGCGCGCGCAAACCGTCGAGGCCAATCTGGAACTCAAGCCCGCGGAGGGCCTCCATGTGATCGTGGTGGATGCGCGCGACCAGCGGCCCCTCGATGCGATTGTGGTGGTGCGGGATTCAGCCCGGCGCATCGTGGCCAACCGACACTCGGGTTTGGGCGCGGACGGGGCGCTCAACATCCCCCTGGCGAGCGGCTCCTACAGTCTGTCGACCTCGGCGACTGGCTACGGGACGGCGACGATCAAGGTGACGGCGCCCGGACCGCAACTTCGGATCGGCCTGACGCCGGGGGGCACCCTGGTGATCGAATCGACGCGCGACCTGCGGGGCCGTGTTCGCCTGGTGCAGCCGGATGGTGAGGAGTACATCCGCTGTTGGTGCAACGGCATCGCCGACATCGAGCTGAAAGGGAAGCGTACCGTCGTGGAGAACGTCGCGCCGGGAACGTACAGGCTCGAGCTGGTCGACGAGCCGGGCGCCACGCCACAAACCGTCCTGGTGACGGATGGCCAAATCTCGACCGTGGTCATCCCATAGATAGAAGGAAGCGCCAGGCGGCCTGACTGCAAAGAGACACGAGGGGCGCGCGGTAACATCCCGCCATGAGTCCCGACGATTTACGCACGTTGCGCGAGCTGCTGCGCCGGCAACGGCTCTTGTCGCTCGGTGTTGTCGTCGACGGGCTGCCCGTCGTAGGGCTTCTGCCATTCCTGGCCGCGCCGACGTTCGCGAGCCTGGTAGTGCACGCCTCGCGCCTCGCCCCCCATACCGGGGGGCTGGGCGACGACCGGCCCTGGAGCGGCGTCATCGCCGAGCCCGACGCCGCCGACCGCGATGCGCTGCAGACCCCGCGCGTCATCCTTCACGGCACCTCGCGCGCGATCGAGGATCCTCAGGTACTGGCGAGGATCCGCAGCGTCTGGCGCGACCGCTATCCGAGCGCCGCCATGACTCTCGACCTCGGCGACTTCACCTTCTTCAGTCTCGACATCGATGGGGGACGGCTGATCGCCGGGTTCGCGCGGGCGCTCAACCTCACCGCAGAGCACCTCGCCCAGGCCGCAACCCAGGACTAGAGGAGAGGACCACCCACACCTCGATGACCCTCGGCTAAGCTCCTTCCGCGTTGTTCAGCGACAAACAAGGGGGGCGAGGATGCGGGCCAATCACTTGAGGTGGAGTCTCAGAACGCTTGTTGCAGCAGTGGCCCTGATGCAAGCGATTCCGGGGCTCGCCATCGCGCAAACGGCGGGGACGCGGTCTTTCAGCGCTGAATCCGCGCCGTGGGAACTGCTTCTTCCAGACGGCGGACTCACCGTGCAGGAGGAGCGGCGCAAGGAAGACGGTAGCTCTGCCTACATCCGCCTCGCCGGCCGTTCGGGACTAGGAGTGTCCGTATTCATCGAACCCGTCAAGAACTGCACGGACGCGAAGGCGTGCCGCGACATGATCTGGAAGGCCGGCAACCCGGCCTGGGAAAAACCGCAGAACGTGAAGATGTTTGAAATCGGCGAGGCGAGTTGCGTCGGGTTTCTGATTCCCTTCTTTGAAGGCAAGAAGGTCGATCAGCAGAACCTGTACGCGCAGTTCGTGAGGGACGGCTATTGGGTTGACCTCCATCTCTCATACGCGGGTTTCACCCCGGACCGGCAAGTGATTCTCGACTCCTTCGTGCGGTCCGTGCGCTTCGCCCTCAAGCGGCAAGGAGCGTCATCGGGTCAAGCCGCGCCCCCGGCAACGACCGGCTTCGCGATTCCCGGACATGGTCGGCTGGTGCTGGACTTCCCGTCGGCCTGGAGAGTGCAAAGCCGCACAACCGCACAACCCGCATCGGTCGCCCTGGCGCTCGCTCCTTCCTCGGGCGACTCGTTCTCGCTCCAAATCACTGCGGTCCGTCTTGACCCGAGCCAGGGCGCGGTTCCTCTCGCCGAACTCCGAAGGCGAGCCCTGGACATGGCGCAAGGACCGTTGAAGCAGGCCGTCGAGAACACCGTGACTCTGCGGGAGATCCAGGGACCGAGGACAAAGGGCTTCGCCTACTCATTGACCGACCGCGCCGCGCCGGTGGGCGAGTACAAGTACCTCACCCAGGCCCTGACGATGACGGGCGAGCTGATGGTGATGACGACCTTCCTCAACCACACGATGCCCAACGCCGACCTTGAGGCCGCGCTCACCGCTCTGACCTCGGCCATTCACTTGAAGTGAAGAGCCTGGGCAGGAAGTACTCCCCCATCCCCGCCACCGTCGATGCCACCTTCCGGCGGACCGCGACTCTAGGCGGGGACGTAGGTCAACCTGAGCACGCCCTCGATCTGCTCGCTGGACACAAGGCGTAGGCGCGGCCGAGGTCCGGCGAAATAGGGCCTGCCGTGACCAAGCACCACGGGGTGCAGGTAGATTCGATACTCATCGATCAGGCCAAGGTCGGTGAGGCTTTGCGCCAGGTTCGGCCCGGCAACCTCGATTTCACCCTCGCGTTCGGCCTTCAGCCTGCGAATCGCGCCGTCGAGATCATCCCCAACTAGCCGGGCGTTGGGGCCGACCTCCTTCAAGGTGCGTGAGACAACCCACTTCGGTTGCTTCCGCCACGCCGCCGCGAACGCCTGCTCCCCTTCGTCCCATTCGGGATGCTCGTCGTCCCAGTAACGCATGACCTCATACATCTGGCGGCCGTAGATACTGCCCGCCTGCCCTTGAGCCTCTTCGATGAAGTGACGGAACAGCGTGGGGCCTGGCGCGAAGGCCATATGGTCGACGTAGCCGTCGAGAGACTGGTTCATTCCGAACACGAGCTTGGCCATATCACTTCCTCTCCGGCGCGGCCCATCCGCGCAGTGCTGATCGCTCCGAATTGCGCCGATCATAGAGCAGCGGCAGAGGGACTTACTCGCTCCCCGATCGGGGCATAATCTTCGTCGTGGCCACCCGCGTCAACGATCGAGCAGCGGACGTTCCTTCCGAGCGGAGGGGTATCCCCCACCTCGAGATTCATGTCGCTCACCGCTGCAATCTCGCGTGCGAAAGCTGTTCCCACTATTCCAACCAGGGACACAAGGGCGTGCTGTCGCTGGCGGAAGCCGAGCGATGGATGGCTCCCTGGAGCGAGCGATTGCGTCCGCAGACCCTCTCCTTGCTCGGAGGCGAGCCCACGGTTCACCCCGACCTGACCGAGTTCGTCAGGCTGGCCCGCAGGCTTTGGCCGGCTGCCTACCTTCGGCTGGTTACCAATGGCTTCTTTCTGCACCGGCACCCGCGCCTGCCTCTGGTCCTCCAGCAGGACTCGAACGCGGGCCTTTACGTCTCGGTGCACCACGACTCCCTCGAGTACAGGCAAAGGCTCCTTCCAATCAGGGAACTCCTGGCCGCCTGGGTTCGAGACCACGGGATTCGAGTCGAGTTCTATGAATCATTCAAGAGCTGGACTCGCAGGTACCACGGCACCGGAAGCGCCATGGAGCCCTATACCGACTCGCGGCCCCGACAAAGCTGGGAGCGGTGCCGGGCCAAGACCTGTCCGCAGATCTTCGAGGGCAAGATCTGGAAGTGCGCGCCATTGGCCTACTTGAAACTGCAAGACGCCCGGTATCGCCTCTCTGAGAGTTGGGCTCCGTATCTGCGCTATCAGCCCCTGGACATCACCTGCACGGCTGAGGAACTGGCGGAGTTCTTCCGCCGCGAGGATGAGCCCTCGTGCGCCATGTGCCCCGCGGACCCGGAGCGATTCGCCCCCCCGATGCCTTTGCCGTTGAGACTGCCGGCAACGCGCTGAAACAGGCGGTGGAGGCGACCCCGTCGCGTGAAGGGGACCGGCTTGGAGAATGAACGCGATGGTGGGCAATGCGCAGTCATCTAAGTGCGGACAACCCCAGCCGCCGAGACAACACAACGCCTCCCGCGAAGGTGGAGGCGATCACCGCCGCCCCGACCACCCACTGCCCCAGGCGACTCTCGAGTCGGCCCTCGAACGCGAGCATTCCCTCCGACAGTCCGAGCGTGGTCGCCAAGACTGCCAAGGCCAGGAGAACCCGGCTCACCCGCTGACGGTCTGTCCCTCCATCGGGGGGCTCGCCGGTGGAGCCGATCAGGGTGTAGGAGAGAGCGAGGCCGGTGAGCGCCCCCGCGTACCTCGGAGAGATCGGTGGGCACCAGGGCATGAGCACAAGAAGCCCCAGGCAGAAGAACCAGAGCCCTCGCAATCCCCACGCCGAGGCCACGGTCTCTCCCGCAGGGTGGCGGGAGCCGAACAGCCGCAGCCAGACTACAGACACGGCAATGGCGATGACTAACCCTCCCAGCACGTCGGCGAGGAAATGCCGCCCCAGGTACATTCTGGAGAGGGCCATGAGCGGCACCCAGACCGCGGTGAACACATACAACCACCGGAATCGCAGGAACCATGCCGTGCCAACGAGAAGCGCGGTGGTGGCACTCACATGGCCGGAAGGAAATCCGAAGCCGCCGTGATCGCGCACCCGCGCCTGCTCCCGGACCTTCTCGATGGCCTCTTGCGCCGGCAGCGACCAGAAGCCCGAGGCGCTTCCACGCGAGACGATCGCCGCTCCGCGTGAAGCGGCTGTCCTCATCAACCGGTCGTCGACCTGGTCGGGCCGCGGAAAGGCAACGATCTCCTTGGCCCCCTCCGTGACGAGTCCGGTCAGCAGGACGGCCCCCAGCACTGCGAGGCCCGGACGCAACCGCACGCCAAAGGCGAGGGTCACGATCAGGAAGGCGTGGAATGGCAGGTATCCGAGGGACGTAACGCCCGTGAGCAGCGCAGTCGCGGTGGGCGACCCCATCGCCTGCAGCCAGACATTGATACCAGTGTCGAACATTCTTGCGGCGGGGCTATGGCCTGTCTCGGGCGCGCTGGGCGTACGAACGGGCCTTGCCCCAGTCGAATTCAAACGAATCGCGAGACCCGTCGTTTGGAAACCGGATCAGGAAGGCATCCTCGAATCGCCCAAGCGAGGGCACGCCCTGAGCGGGCGTGCGTTTGGGCACGGGCTCTCCGATCCACGCAGGAAGCGAGGGCTTCCGCGCCACCGCGCCGCCCA
>JAGNNV010000472.1 GCA_017990495.1 Vicinamibacteria bacterium | reverse complement strand
TGCCAGGCGATGGCCTTGGGCAGACCTTCCTCGAGATTCACCGAGGCGCGGAAACCGAGGATTCGCGCGGACTTGGTACCGTCGGGAATCCGCCGCTCAACGTCCTCGTAGCGGCCGAAAGTGGCGTAGGGGATGAGGCGTACGTTGGGTTCCTCGTCGGGCCGGATCATCCGCGAGATCATCCGGGCCAGACCTTCGATGGTGATCTCCCGGTCGATGCCGATGTTGAGGACCTCGCCGTCGGCCGCGGGAGTGTCGATGCCGCGTACGAAACCTTCCACCATATCGTCGATGTAGGTGAAGCTCCGCGTCTGCTGGCCGGTGCCATGCACTTCGAGGGCCTCGCCCCGAAGCGCCTGGCCGATGAACACCGACTGGGGGCCGCCCCACCAGGTGATGTTCTGCTTCGGACCGTACCCTCCGAAGAGGCGCAGGGCCACCCCTTCAAGGCCATACCGTTCTCGAAAGGCGAACAGGGCCTGCTCCTCGAACATCTTGGAAACCGCGTAACTCCAGCGCCGCACCTTGGGCGAGCCGATCACCGAAGGCGTGTCTTCCTCGTTGAAGGGCACCTGGGGGTTGCGACCGTAGCAGTCGGAGGTGGAGGCGAGCACCACGCGGCGCACCCCGCATTCCTGGGCCGCGCGCAGGATGTTGAGGCCGCCCTCGCCGTTGATGAGCAGTGTGTCGAGGGCATCGGCGTGACGAGGGATCTTGCCCGCGGCGAGATGAACCACCACATCGGCTCCCGCGAAGCCAGCTCTCAAAGCGGCAGGTTCGAGAATGCTGCCCTGGTCCAACTGGAAGGAGGGATGGTCGACGGAGGCGCCCAGATTCTCCAGGGTGCCGTGCGACAAGTCGTCGATCCCGTGAACCTGGTCCCCACGCGCCAGCAGCCGTTCGGTCAGGTTAGAGCCTACAAAACCGGCCACACCGGTAATCGCTATCTTCATTGAACCCCGAGTCTATCGAGGGTCGGACGAGGAAACCGGAGCCGCGTACGGTTTAGGCTCGGCCTGTGCACAATATCCTCACCGTGGTGGGCGCTCGACCCCAGTTCGTGAAAGCAGCGCCCCTGGTCGCCTCTTTCGGCAAGCACTTCCGCCACACTCTGCTTCACACCGGACAGCACTTCGACGACGCCATGTCCGGTTCGTTCTTCCGCGAGCTGGGGATTCCCAAGCCTCAGATTCATCTCGGCATCGCGGGGGGATCTCATGGGGCCATGACCGGGGCCATGCTCCAGGCCATCGAGGCCTCGCTGCTCAAGGTCAAACCCGCCATGGTCGTGGTCCTCGGCGACACCAATTCGACCCTCGCCGGGGCCCTGGCTGCCGCGAAACTCCACATTCCCGTGGCGCACGTCGAGGCCGGGCTGCGCAGCTTCGACCTCAGGATGCCGGAGGAGATCAACCGCCGTCTCACCGATCACATGTCGGCCCTGCTCTTTTGTCCCACCCGGCTCGCGGCCCAGAATCTCTCCCGCGAAGGTCTGCGCAAGGGCGTTCAAGTCGTGGGCGACGTGATGACGGATGTGCTCCAGAAGATGCGGAAGCCGGCCAGGGCCGCGCTCCGCGCCATGGACCTGCCTCGCGATTTCTACTTCGCCACCGTCCATCGCCAGGAGAACACCGACGATCGCGACCGGCTCACCGGCATTCTCGAGGGGCTGGGGAAACTCCCTCACCCCGTGGTGATGCCACTGCATCCGCGAACCCAGGCCCGCCTCAAGGCCTTCCGCCTCAAGCTCCCCCCGAACGTTCGCCCGATGGGACCGGTGAGCTACACCCAGTCGCTCGGCCTAGGCCTTGGGGCCCGCGTGGTGCTCACCGACTCTGGCGGTCTGCAGAAGGAGGCCTTTCTGCTCGGTCGGCCCTGTGTGACCCTGCGCGACACCACCGAGTGGATGGAGACGTTGAAGGGCGGAGCCAATCGACTGGTGGGCGCTCGCGCCGCAGCCATTGTGCGCGCGGTGCGGGCCATCGAGGCTCATCCACCCGTGGTCAAACCGGGCGTGGTCTACGGCGATGGCCGGACTGCGGAGCGCGTGGCCCGGTCGATCAAAACCTATCTCGACCGAGAGTCATCAGGCGCCTCCAGGAAGTGACCGCCAAACCAACGACCTCCTCGCTCTTCGCGGAAGCCGAAGAACCGCGGTTGGCGGAGCGTTCGACGGAGAGCGCGGCCCGGGCCCGCAAGGACGCTCCTCTGGCCGAACGGATGCGCCCCGACTCCATCGCGGAGATTCTTGGGCAGGAATCCCTGCTCGGTCCGGGCGAGCCGCTTCACGATGCTCTCTCCGGTGGCGACCTTTTCTCGATGATCCTGTGGGGGCCTCCCGGCTCCGGGAAAACCACACTGGCACACGCCATCCGCCACCAGACGAGAAACAAGGCGCACTTCGAAGCACTCTCCGCTGTTCTCACCGGTGTGAAGGAACTGCGCGAGGTTCTTGCGAACGCCGGGCATCGGAAGAAGGCGCAGGGTCGCAAGACGCTGCTGTTCATCGA
>JAGNNV010000139.1 GCA_017990495.1 Vicinamibacteria bacterium | reverse complement strand
GTTGCCGACAAACAGTTTCGAGCCCACCGTGCGATCTTCTTTCTGGGAAAACGCCCCACAGCCTGATTGCTGTTCTTGGAGGTTTGATCCATCGACTATTGTATCCCCAATTGCCACCTTGAGATGGGAAGGCCTCACGACTCATCGAGCGACGTGGCCGCGCGGGCGCGGGGCGACCCCGAGTGCTTTCTCGCTAAGATACGGCAGGGACCGGATCAACTCTCCAGACATCACCTTGACCCAGACCCGCTCCGCCCCCCCGTCGCCGAACATCCCTCTCCTCGCCCTGCTCTTCATGGGGTCCGGGTTTAGCGCCCTGGCGTATCAGGTCATCCTCAGCCGGTACGCCCAGCTGATTGTCGGCGGCACCGCTTTTGCCATCAGCGCCCTTCTAGTGGCGTTCATGCTCGGAATGTCCGTCGGCTCTTTCCTCGGGGGGCGTTGGGCAGATCGAATGGAGCACCCTCTCCGCCTGTACGCGCTGGCCGAGGTAGCCATCGGCGTGTATTGCGTCGCCTTCCCCTTCCTCTTCCCCCAACTCACCGCTCTCTACCTCTCGGTGGTGCCCCCCATCGGTGAAAGTTCCTTCCTCGCCCGGAACATGGTGCGCTTCGCCTTTGGAGTTGGAGCCTTCGTGCTGCCGACCTTCTTCATGGGAATCACCACGCCCGCCTTCGCCCGAGCCGTGGCTTCGCAGCGCGAAGACAGCGGCAGTTGGTTGGCGCGGCTCTACGGGTGGAACACCTTCGGCGCCGCCCTCGGCGCTCTGGCCACGGCCTACGTGCTCGTTCCGAACTTCGGACTACTCGGAAGCATGACCCTGGCCACCTTGATCAACTTCTCGATCGCCATCGTTGCCTACCGGGTGTCGTTCGCCATCCCCACCTCCGCCCACCGGTCGGTGACGGTGATCCCGGGCACGGAGAAGCGATCCCCCAGGCAATGGACCCCGGTCCTCGTTGTGTTCCTGCTGGCCTCGTTCGCAAGCGGCTTCCTGTCGTTTGCTCTCGAGATCATCTGGACCCATGTGCTTGCCCTTCTTCTCGGAAACTCGGTCTACGCTTTCGGCCTCATGCTGGGCTCCCTCCTCCTCGGGCTGTCCATCGGCAGCGTCATCGCGCGGCGCCTCACCCGTCCGCCGGAGCGGGCGCGGACCTGGATCGGCGTTTCGCTGGCGCTCGCGGGAGCGTTCGTGCTTGTCACTTTGAGCCTGTGGGACAAGATCCCCTCCGTCTTTCTGCTGTTCGCGTGGGCGTCACCAAGCTTCGCCCTGATGGAGTGGGTTCGATTCATGGTTGCCTTCGCCCTCATGGTGCTGCCCACCGCGGCCTTCGGGATCACTTTTCCCCTCACTCTGCACTGCGCCACCGGGGAAGGCGTGGGCTTCGGCGAGCACGTGGGAAAGGTGTATGCCGTCAACACCATCGGCGCCGTCCTCGGAGCCCTTTCCGGACCCTACTTGTTCCTCCCCTGGCTCGGAAGCCTCGACTCGCTCAAGGCCTTGAGCTCTTTGCTCCTGGTCTGCGGCGGCCTTCTGATCCTGACCCTCGCGTCCTTCCCTCGAAAGAATCTCGTGGCCGGACTGGCCGTTTCGAGCATCCTGTGGATTCCGCTGCTCCCGATCAGCTGGGACTTCAACGCGCTCAACATGGCCGCGGCCATCTACCTGGGCGACTCGTCGGGGGATCGGGGCAGCATCATCTACAAGCGCGAGGACGCCACGGGCGGTCTCACCAGCGTCGTCAAGGATCGCGAAGTCCTGACCCTGCTCACCAACGGCAAGTTCCAGGGAGATAACAGCGAGGAGATCCCGATCCAGCATCGGCTCGCGAACATCCCCACGCTCTTCACTCCGGCGCGGGAGCGCGCGCTCGTCATCGGCCTGGGGACGGGAGTCACCCTGGCTGCGCTGACCGCCCACGGGTTCGAGGAAATGGTCTGCGCCGAGATCAGCGAGCCCATCATCGAAGCCGCGGCGAACTACTTCGGAGACGTGAACGGCGGGATCGTGAATGCCCCGAACGTTCGGATGCTGAGGGAGGATGGGCGGAGCGTCCTTCTCGAGAGCCCGAAGCGCTACGATGTGATCTCGGTCGAGGTGACCACGATCTGGTTTGCGGGCGCGGGATCGCTCTACAGCCAGGAGTTCTACCGACTCGCCTCCCAGCGGCTGCGGCGGGGCGGGGTCTTGCTGCAGTGGTTCCCCATCCATCACCTCTCCGCCCGCAATCTCTTTGTGGTGGTGAACACCGTTCGTTCGGTCTTTCCTCATGTGAGTCTGTGGACCCATCGCCACCAGGCCTTCGTGGTGGCATCGAACCAACCGCAGGCTATCGACCTCGAGTCCATTCGGGCTGACCGGACGCGCGGTGGAATGAAGCCGTACCTGAACGAGCTTGCCTCCGGCTCCGCACTCGAGCTCTTGAGCGACCTGGTCGTCACCGACCGTGACATGGACCGCTTCCTGAACTCCATGGCCGAGCTGTTGAGGACGAGGCGGAGCCTGGTATCCACGGACGCCTGGCCTACTCTCGAGTACGAAACGCCCAAGGACCTGCTCGAGAACTTCTCCTACTTCCAGAATCGCGCAACCTTTCGCAGATTCCGGAGCACCACGCCCTTCCCGTTTAGAGGCGTGGCCACACCGCAAGAGGCCGCGCTGGGCGAGGCCGCATTCGTCCGGGGCTGGAGCGACCCCCGAGCCGTGGCCCGGCTTTCCGCTCTCTGGGAGAAGGAAGCCGCCCTATCCGGCGCGGCCAGTCAGTGGCTCTTCGACGAACTCACCGGGGAGGATGCTCTTGGGGTTGACCTTGGATCCGATCCCACCGAGGACCTCCGCGCGAGCACGGCGACGCTCGGAGCCTTCATCGGCGGAGTGGGCTCGGAGGCTTCATGCTCCCCCGTTCCCGTCTTTCTCTCTCGCGTCGACAGCGTTCCTTTGAAGGTCGCGGGGCATTCGGGGGCCAGCCTCGATGGAACGCGGCCGGAGCGAGCGGTGGACGGGATCTTCGACCCCGCGCTCAGCCCTGGCTGGCGCGTGCGGCCCGATGGACGCCCGGTGCAGATCGACGTCGACTTTGACTCACCCCGTGAGGTCGAGTCCATTGACCTGATCGTCCAGGCCATCGATGGACAGATCGTGCGCGCGCGGTTCCTGGGGCGCGACGAGCAGGGGCGATGGCATCCGCTCGTCAGCGGCAGCCAGGAGACTGACATCGTCTGCGGAGGGCAACGGACTCACCGCCTGACCGGGAATTCCGGCAGGACCACTGGCCTGCGCGTGATCCTGCAAGGCGAGGGCAACTCTTTCAGGCTCGCGTTGTACGAACTGCGAGTGCAGGCGGCGGTGTCGGCGGGAGCGGGGGCGACGGAGCCGTGACCTTCAAGCGCTTTCCGGTCTCGGTCCTCTCGAGCATGACGGTGTCGGCAGGCTTGTGGCTGCTCGACGTCGTTCAGCTGTCTTCCCCCAGTTTCGCGGGCGTGACCGACCAGGAGGCCGCGGCGAGAGTGCTCTCCGCAGCCGGTGACACCGTCCTCCTTTTCGAGGCGCGCCTGCTCGCGACTCACCTCGTCCTTGGGGCGCTCCTGGGTTGGCTCATGGGCCGGGCCTGGTCAAACCTCCCACTCAAGAGAACCGCGCTTCGAGAGGCCATAGGGACGTCGCTCGTTACCTGGTTTGTCTTCGCCACCGCACTCCTGGGCATGGTCGCCTCATACCCTCAGCTTTTCGCGGATCGGTGGTGGCTTCCGGGCGGAGGCCCGGCCTCGCTCCACCGCATCGTCACGCATGTGGTCGGCCCGTTCCCGTTTGATCTGGTCCTGCTCATCACGCTCGCGGCGATTCTGCTTTTAGCTGCACACTCCAGGCAGGGCGGGGCCGAGGGAGGGAAGCTGATCCGCAACGCGCGAGGACGTTGGCTGATCGCGTTTGTGCTCATCCTGGTCGGCCTGGGCCTTGCCGGCCGGGGCGGGAGGGTCGAATCCGTTCGAGAAGACAAAGACGCCCCCCTGAACCTCCTCATCCTGGCGTCCGACTCGCTCCGGTCCGACCGCGTCGATGACCGGGTAGTGATGCCCGAACTCGCCGCCCGCCTCGCCCAGGGTTCGCTGTTTCGATATGCCATCACGCCTATCGCCCGCACCTACCCGTCCTGGGTGTCAACCCTGACCGGCAAGGAGCCGCGGACCCACGGGGTTCGCCACATGTTCCCGCGCTCGAGCGTCCGAAGGGATGTGGGCCCAACCCTGTTCACCGAGCTGCGCGACCGTGGTTACTTCACCTTCGCCACCTCGGACTTCGCCGGAGACATCTTTCACGGCTTCGAGGGGGGCTTCGAGGTCCTCGATACGCCCCGCCTCAACGTGGATACGCTGGCCACTTCAACCATGCTGAGCGGCCACAGCTGGAGCCTGCCTCTGCTGCGGCTGCGTTTCTTCCGCTCGCTCTTCCCGGTCTGGAAGAACCTTCCTTCGCTCGCCGACCCTGGGTGGCTGGTGCAGGATCTGGAGCGAGACCTCCGGCGCGCGGGCTCCCGCCCGTTCGCGGGCCTCGTGTTCTTCAGTGCCGCTCATTTCCCCTACGCTGCGCCCTACCCCTACTACAAGCGGGGCGCCGACGACTACCGCGGCCCCTACCTGTACCACGTGCCCCCGGTTCTCCGCGACCGACCAGACGCCCGGGATATCGCCCAGATCCGGGCTCGCTACGACGGCGCGCTGAGCGCGATCGACGAGTCCCTTGGCCGGATCTTCGCTCTGCTGGAGAGGACGGGACTGGCCCGCCGGACCGTGGTGATCGTCACCGGAGACCACGGAGAAGAGCTCTACGAGGTTCCTGACATTGCGGGACATGGCGACACCATCCGCCACGTGCGATCACAATCCGTTCCAATCTTCATCACCGGGCCCGGCGTTGCGCGCGGAGACCGCTCGGACGAGCAGATCCGCCTCTACGACCTGCCCGCCACCGCACTCGATCTCGTCGATCCCAGGGGTCGCACACGAACCTTCGGCCAGGGCCTGTCGCTGATGGAGAAGGGCGTGGCGCGACCGATCTGCGTGGAGACGGGCATCTGGTTCTGGCCCGGCCGCCCAAAGGGGCTGGTCGGCCAGAGGCTTGACTACCCCGGCATCTCCGAGTTGCTCGAGGTCGACGAAACAACAAGGGAGATGGTGCTCCGGACGGGGATGGAGGCTCTGGTGGAAACGGCCAAGGAACGCGGAATCATCGTCGGAAACCGCCTGTGGCGCGAGCAGCTCACACCCGACGGTCTGTCCGCGAGAATGGAGGATCTGACAGAGGTGAAGCCCTGGCCCGGCAGTTTCGACCTGAAGGCCCTCTTCGAGCAGCGTTGTGTCCTCGGTGACCCCTTGCTCTCTCGTCTTTACGGGGCGGTCGTCTTCGATCGGCCCGAGCGCGGCCACGGGCGAGAGGCACCATGAACAAATCCCTCAGGCCAGGCGCCATTCTCCTGACGGCACTGATGGCGTTGGATGGCGGGCTCGCGCTCGCCGCCACGATTCTGGCGACATGCGTCCGCCTCGCCGACATTCCCGAACCCTCGATCACCTTCCCAAAGACAAGGCGCGCCCGTCTCGCGCTTGCCCAGGATCTGTTCAAGGCTTTCTCCCGAGGAGAGGGCGAACTCGTCCGAGCGCGCGGGACTTCACGTCCCATGCCGGCGGCGCAATTGCAGCTCCACGCCCTGCCCTGGGGCCTTGCCGAGGGACGACAAGACAACGCCCGTCTGGTTGTCTGGCACGACAAGGGTGGAAACAACGACGACAACATGCGGGCGATCACGCTGAACGCGGGAGAGTCCTGGTGCACTCCGAAGTACGACATCGAGGCCGGGTCACGCCTACGGTTCGAAGGCCTTTCTCTGGAACGCGCGGCCAGCAATCTCACCGTCACTCTCAATGGACCGGGGGGCGGTCGCGCCCTTACCCAAGGAACGCTGCCATTCCCGGGGAGATTCGCGGCTGCGGGGCAGAAAGACGCGTCCCTCGAACCCGGGCCCGCTTCTATTTGCTTCCGCGCCGAAGGTGGCGCCGCCGCCATCGGTGAGGCGCGGCTGCTCGCTCCCGAACGGGCCCAGTCCGACAGTCGACCGCGGTGGATCGTGCTCACCATCGAAGACGGCCTCCGGGGAGATGTGTTGCGCTCGCCGCAAAACACCCGCCTCCGTGAGGCGCCGGCACTCTCCGCGCTGGCGCGAGGCGGGCATGAGTTTACGCAGGCGATTTCGCCCGGATGTCACACACGCGCGGCGGTCTGGCCCGTCCTCATGGGAAGAGACCTGATGCGCATCGACCCGCTCATGAGACGACAGTCGATGCCCAATCAGGCCCCGCTCACTGACCTGTATTCGCGAGCCAATCTGTTCATCACCCACGTGGCTGAGGCCGCCGGGTATCACACCGTTTTTCTCGGAAACAATGCGTACTTCCGCGGTATTCCCGCATTCGGTCGTCTTTCGAGTTGGGGAACCACGGACAACGGGACCTTCGACACCATAAAGGCTCTGCCGGATCTGTTCGAGCGATACGGAGACGAACGCCTCCTGCTCCTCTACTACATCACCGCGCCGCACACTCGGGCCCATGCTCCACGGCGCCTGTTCGAAGCCTTCGGCTGCGCCCAGCAGTCCGGCATGGATCAGTGTCGCTGCGCCTATCGCGCGCGGGTGCGGCATGCCGACGAGGCGCTGGAGCAGCTCCAGCGAGGACTCGAGGCGGCGGGTCTGGAAAAGGACACGTTCCAGGTCGTCACGGCGGATCATGGCGAACTCTTCGAGGAAGGCCTCAAGCTGGAGGGAGAGATTCGCACGGGTCGGGAAGTGGGCAACCTGGGCAGCTTCTTCGAGAGCTTCGGCCTTTTGCATGGAAGAGGGTGCCACGCGCTGGAATCGGACGTACCTCTCGTTGTCCATGGCGAGGGCGTAAGGCCGAGGGTCGTCACCGAACAGGTCTCCGGGCTTGATGTCTTTCCAACCCTTCTCGATGTGCTCAAGATGCCCGTGCCCTCTCAGATCGACGGCGTTTCGCTGCCGTTGTCCGCGCTGGGCCCATCACCGGGCCGCCGCTTTGTGTCGTACGGCTTCTGCTCTGATTCCGTCATCGTTGGAAAGGAGCAGTTCATCTGGTGGCTTCAAGGGTGCGACATTCGCGAACCGGGCAGCACGATGCCCCTTGCGTACCGCAGCGAGTTCTGGTCAGAGGGGAGACGGGTGGCAACCGACCAGACCGACCCAACCCGCCTCGAGAAGGCTATGGCCGAGCACGAAACCTGGCTTCGCCGTCGTCTGCCTGCCGAGAGTGTGGTCTTCGGCCTGGATCGGTTCGGCAAGGATGCCACCCTCACCATCGAGGTTCAGGATGGCATCATCACCGACTTCGGTCCGGCCAGAACCGTCGACGGACTCGGCGCAGTCGCTGTCCTGGACAAGTCCCCCAGCCGACTGACCGTGCGGCTGCAGAACTACGACGGCCTTTACTACATCTCGACTCTGCCCCCCCGGGCACCGGTTCGATTCGATCTCCGCGTGGAGGGAAAGCCCACCATCCCCCTGACGCTCGTGGGCCCTATGCAGATCCCCCTGGACGCCGCGGGACGCTGGGTGCGTCCGGGCTCCATGCCGCAGTTCTTCCTGTCCAGCGAGACGCCCACACGCCGGCAAACCAATCGCCCGGCGCTCAGGCTGTGGTGGCAGCCCCCGGGAGGTCCCCGCGAAGCCGGCAGCGCGCCGGCGTTTTCGGAGTTTGATCGTGTTCTGCGCGAATGGGGCTACATCCGGTAGCCTCTCCGTTCAGATACCCCAAAGGACGTCGAAGCCTTTAGCGACCGCCCTGTCCGACCCGATACAATGAGGGAATGATCGTGACCGCTCTTGTCTCGGCAATGCTTCTGCAGGGCGCGCTGCAGATGACGCCCTCGCTGCTGCCCTCGCAGCACTTCGATGTGACCGCAGCCTACGAAGCGCCGGCCAGCAAGGGCGCGCCCGCGCACCTCGTGTTCGAGTTCAAGAAGAAGGATCCGGACGTGAACATCAACGAGGAGCCCGCGCCCCGGATCAAGTTCGCCACGGGAGCGCCTCTTGTCGCCCCCGCGCCGCCCAAGAGTTCGGGGATCATTCCCGACCCGGCGAACGCCAAGTACCTCGACCTCTCGAAGCCGGTGCGCTTCGCGGTGACACCGGCCGCGAACGCGGCCAAGGGACTGACCACGGTCAAGACCACGCTTTCCTACTTCTATTGCTCGAAGCGGGAGAACTGGTGCCGCAAGGGCACGGCGGATTTCAATCTCTCCGTCGTCATCCCGTAGCCAAGTCTCCACGGCCGCGACGCATCAGCGTCACGCCCCCGAACCTCAGGTTTTCATGATCCTCGCTTTCCAGTCGGACCTTGTCGCCCGCATCCGTGAGACGGTGACGGAGGCTTTCGGGTTGACCCTCGGCGAGATCCTGGTCCAGACCACCCCCAAACTCGAACTCGGGGACATGGCCCTGCCCCTCGCCTTCGACCTCGCGAAGAAGATCGGCCGCAAGCCGCGGGACATCGCCCAGGAACTGGCCCCGAAGCTCGCCGGGCTGTTCGGAGTGGCGCGCGCCGAAGTGGCGGGAGGAGGTTTCATCAACCTCTTCCTCGACCGCAGCGCCTTCACCACCAGGCTCTCCGCGTTCGTCACCGCTGCTCCGCCACCGGCCCCCCGCTCCGGTCGCGTGATCGTCGAGCACACCAGCATCAATCCCAACAAGGCCGCGCACATCGGCCATGTGCGCAACTCCATCCTCGGCGATACCTTCGTGCGACTGCTGCAGGCCCGCGGTCACGAGGTGCTGACCCAGAACTACATCGACGACACCGGCGTGCAGGTGGCGGACGTCATCGTGGGCTTCGAGCAGCTCGAGAAGAAGTCGCTGGCCGAGATCCGCGCTCTCGACGCTCGTTTCGACTACTACTGCTGGGACCTGTACGCCCGCGTGTTCGAGTGGTACGGCGAGGACAAGGAGCGCAAGGCCCTGCAGGCCGCAACCCTTCACGCTATCGAGAAACACGACGGAGCCACGGCGGAACTCGGTGAGTATGTGGCCGCGCGCATCGTGCGCGCCCATATCGCCACCATGGCCCGTCTCGACATCGGCTACGACCTGCTGGTGCGCGAATCCGACATCCTGCGCCAGCACTTCTGGGC
>JAGNNV010000471.1 GCA_017990495.1 Vicinamibacteria bacterium | reverse complement strand
ACGGTGCCGTCGGTCTCGAACGAAGCCACCGACGCGGGCAGGACCACGTGGGCCAGCTCCGCCGTCTTCGTCATGAAGATGTCCTGCACGATCAACATGTCGCGGGTAGCGAGCAGATGGCTCGCTCGGTTCATGTCGGCTTCGGAAGATGCGGGATTCTCGCCGATCACGTAGAGAGCGCGCAGATCGCCGTGCTCCATCGACTCGAACATCTGGGTGAGGTTCAGCCCGTACTTGGGAATGATGGGCACGCCCCAGGCCTTCTCGAAGCTCGCGCGCGCGCCCGCGTCTTTCTCGATGTCCTGAAACCCCGGCAGCTTGTTGGGAATGGCGCCCATGTCGCCGCCGCCCTGAACGTTGTTCTGCCCGCGCAGCGGATTGAGACCGCTGCCGTAGCGCCCCACGTGGCCGGTGAGCAGACCGAGGTTGATCAACGAGAGCACGTTGTCGACCGCGTTGTGATGCTCGGTGATGCCAAGCGTCCAGCACAAGATGGCGCGATCGGCGCGGGCATAGAGATGAGCCATCTCGCGGATGGCAGCGGCGGGAATGCCGGTGACCGCCTCGCCCCGCTCGAGCGTCCACTCCATCACGCAGGCCTTGTACTCCTCGAAGCCCGAAGTGGCGTTCTCGATGAAGGACCGGTTGGCCAGACCGGCGACGATGATCTCGCGGGCCACGGTGTGGGACAACGCGATGTCCGACCCCACGTTCAGCCCCAGCCACAAATCGGCGAACGCGGCCGACTCCGTCTGCCGCGGATCCACCACCACCAGCTTGGCCCCGTTGCGGATCCCCTTCAGGACATGATGAAAGAAGATGGGATGCGCCGCGCGGGCGTTCGATCCCCACAAAATGATGAGATCGGTGTGCTCGACCTCTTCATAAGAGCTCGTCCCGCCACCTGCACCGAATACCGTCGCCAGACCGACGACGCTTGGGGCGTGTCAGGTTCTGTTGCAGCTGTCGATGTTGTTGCTCTTCAGCACCTGGCGCATGAACTTCCCGGCGACGAAGTTCATCTCGTTGGTGGCCTTCGAACAACTGAAGATGCCCACGCCCTGATCGCCCTTCAGATCGACCGCGGCCTTGAGGCCCTTGGCGGCCATATCGAGGGCCTCGTCCCAGGTAGCGACCCGGAGCGCGCCATTCTCGCGAATCATGGGCTCGGTGAGCCGAGGCAGTGCGTTCGACATGGGGAGTGCTCTCCTTTGGGGGTTCGACGACCGCCAGATCATACGGCGGCGGCCGATTTTTCTGGCGGTCAAAACAAAGGGACCCGAACCGCAAGCAGGCCCGACTACGCTCGCCGCCTCTCCCTCGAAACCTCCGGAGTCGTCATGCCTGAAAAACGAGTCGAGCCCGCCAAACCCCGCCTGCTGGACCAAGTGCGCCAGGCCCTGCGGTCGCGCAACTATTCTCCCCGCACGGAAAAGGCCTACGTCTTCTGGATCCGCCGCTTCGTGGTGTTCAGCGGGAAACAGCACCCCGACGCACTCAGCGAACCCGACATCACGAGGTTCCTCACCGCCCTGGCCATGCGCCTGCGCGTGTCGGCGTCCACGCAAAACCAGGCCTTCTGCGCGATTCTCTTCCTCTACCGGACCGTCCTGGGCCGCGAGTTGAAGGGCCTGCAGGGCACCCCGCGGGCCAAAGTGCCGGAACGCGTGCCCGTGGTGTTCTCGAAGCAGGAAGTGTCCGCCATTCTCGGGCACATGGAAGGGCCGGTCGCGGTGGCCGCGTCTCTACTGTATGCCTGCGGCCTTCGCCTGATGGAGGTGCTCCAACTTCGAGTCAAAGACATCGACTTCGACCGCAAGGAAATCGCCATCCGCCAGGGCAAGGGCCGAAAGGACCGAAGGACCATGCTGCCTCCCGGACTCGAGATCGCCCTGCTCACTCACCTCGTTGAGGTGCAGGAACAATACGAACGCGACCGAAGGGCCGGCGGCGACGCGGGCGGCTCAGGGATCTGGGTGGCCTTGCCCGCAGGCCTCGCGCGGAAGTACCCAAACGCGGGAAAGGAGTGGGCCTGGCAGTGGGTCTTCCCCGCCGCCCGCACCTACTTCGACCCCACCACGCGCCGGCGATACCGGCATCACCTGCACGAAACGGTGCTTCAGAGAGCCTTCAAGGAGGCCCTGCGGAAGACGGGAATCGCCAAAGCCGCGAGTTGCCATACCATGCGCCACTCGTTCGCCACCCATCTGTTGGAACAGGGCTACGACCTGCGAACGATTCAGGAGCTGCTCGGCCACTCGGACATCTCCACCACGATGATCTACACCCACGTGCTGAACCGAGGGGGCCGCGGGGTGCAGAGCCCGTACGAGAGCCTTCCGCCGAAGGCACCCCTGATCGGGGGCCTCAGGAAACGGCTGGGCGTTTGACCAAGGGGGCCGAAAGGGATTGAATGACCATGGATGAAGGGGAAAGGGAACCGGAAATGACTGTGTCCCAGAAGCACACCCGCCGCTCGCCCGCGTTATCGATTTATACGGTTCCGTATATTAAGTGTT
>JAGNNV010000013.1:33660-35022 GCA_017990495.1 Vicinamibacteria bacterium | reverse complement strand
TCTTGCGCACTTCGTCCATCTCGGCGATCAGGGCGGGTTGGGAACCGTCGAGGTCGAGGGCCAGCTGATACTCCTCGAGCGCATCCTTGAAAAGGCCGCGCGCGGCCAGGCGTCGACCCTGGGTGATATGAGTCTCGGCGGAACGCCGCTTGGCGCGTTGCAGGGCGAGCCGCGCGTCGAGGGACTCGGGCTTCTCCCGAAGCGCCTTCGAATACTCGAGGGTGGCGCGGTCCCAGTCGCCCAGCCGCTCGGCTTTCTCGCCGGCCCGGAAAGCCGTGGACGTGACGCAGCCCAGGGACAGGGAGACTATCGCGCTCAGGCCCAGCCATCTGGAACGTCTCATCATGAAATCACCTCAACGCCCTTGGGCACAGCGAACCGGAACTCCGCGTCTTTCAGGCCCACATTCTCTTTGAATCCTTCGAACACGAGGCGGCTCGTGGAACCTTCCGCATCCTGGATCTCCAGGGCGAGCAGACGAAGCGCCGCGTCGAGGACTACCGCGATGCGGGTCACGTTCGCGTCCTTCTCTCCGGCCTTGGGGGTCAGGACCAGCTTGCGGCCGAGGGGATCCTTCTCTTCGCCGGTGCAGTCGAAATGATCGAGCAGCCGGCCCTCGGCCAGGATGCGCGCGGTGGCGCGCCGATCGCCTCGCTGGTTCTGGACCATTACCTGCCGGTCGCGAGGAACGTAGAAGTAGTAACTGTCCCCATCCGCCACGAAGGTCTTCTTTTCGGGCGACGTGTATTCGAAAAGCATCCGCGATGGGCGCTTCACTTTCAAGGTCCCGGTTTCCACTATGGCCCGGCCAAGGGCCCCGGAACGAAAGGTCTGGGTGAACTTGGCGGTGAAGTCGCGGATGGTGCGGCTTCGAGCGTCGAAACGGGTCAGCAGAGTCACAGCATCGGGCGCGGCCGGCACTCTGGCCTCGGGCGCGGCTTGCGCGGGAACCACGAAAGCAGCGGCCAGAGCGAGGGTCAGGATCACAGCGATGATGATAGACGGAGGGGGCTGACCGCGCCTGCCTTCCATGACCCCGCGCCCTCAGGCCTGGGTCGGCGCCGTTCTCCGAACCGGGGACTCTCCGGTCAACTGTCGCATGAGGCTGGATTCGCGCGAGTAGAAGCCCGCGGTGTGGAAGGAATCCCTGAACTTGTAGTGGGTGTAATCGAGGTGATGGAGCACCTCGTGAAGGAGCGTGCGCAGGAAGGTTTTGAAGGCCACCACCTTGCCGAGGGCGGCCGTTCTCATCCAGACCTTGATCTGCGGCTTGCGGCCGGGCGCCACGGTGTACAGGCCGTGCAACTCGCTTCCCCGCCGTCGTGGGCGCTCGGCCAGCACCACCACGCTCACCTCGGGCAC
>JAGNNV010000013.1:20660-33560 GCA_017990495.1 Vicinamibacteria bacterium | reverse complement strand
CTCGAGTAAACCATCCACGATCCCCTGACCCGCCCGCATGATGGCGATCAACACCAGCTTCTTGCCTTCGAGGGTTGGCGCCTTCATCTCCATCAGCGGAGTCTGGATGACCTCCTCGGTGAGTTTGAGATCCCGCATGGCCTCGTAGCCGAGGAGCAACGCGATCTCGGAGAGGAGAGCCCGGAACTGCGCGGTGCTCGTCTCCTTGCGCCGCATCAGCGTGAGCTTGTGCTTGACGAGCGGATGATCGACGACGGTCAGGTTGGGGTGCATGGCGCGGACGATAAACCGGAAGGGCGTGAGCAGAGGGGGGCCGGGCCCCAACTGTGTGCGCTCAGACTTCGAGTCCGACCGCGCGCATGAGGCCGAGCGCGTTTCCGCGCTCCACCGGTCCCGGCTTGATCTTGTAGTCGAAGGCCATGCGATCGCCCTCGAGGTGATCCTCGAAATGCACGTTCTGCGCGCGCGGGTCGAGGCTCACCGCGATCTCCGCCAGGGCGAGGTCGTGGGAGGTGACGAGTCCGATGGCCCGGCGATCGACGAGAGAGCGCACAACCGCCTCAGCCCCTACCCGGCGCTCGGCGGAGTTGGTGCCGTCGAAGATCTCGTCGAGAAGGAAGAGAAGGGGCAGGGTGCCACGGGCGATATCGAGAACCTGGCGGACGCGCTTGATCTCCGCGTAGAAGCGGGACTCGCCGTCCTGAAGCGAATCCTGAATCCTGATGGAGGCGCCCACCGCGAGGGGCGAAAGGCGCAGCGCCAGGGCGCGCACCGGCGCGCCGGCGAGGGCGAGAACGGTATTGATCCCGACCGTGCGCATGAGCGTGCTCTTGCCCGACATGTTGGAGCCGGTGATGACGAGCATCTGGCGCTGGCCGTCGAGAAACACGTCGTTCCTTATCGCGCGGTCGGACGGAAGCAGGGGATGCGCGATCCCTTCCCCGTGGAAACACGGGCCGCTCTCTTCGAAGGTCGGAAACGGATCGGCCGGATTCTCGAACGCGTAGCCGCCCAGACTGACCAGGGCCTCGATTTCGCCCAGGGCATGAAGCCAGACCACGATTCCCTGGCCGTGCCGCCGCCGCCAGCCTTCCACCGCCGCCGCGAGCTGGAGATCCCACACCAGGAAGAACGCCAGCACCGCGAAGAACACGTTGCCCTTGGAATCGTGAATCTCCAGCCACCGACCGAGCTTCGAGATGGGCCGCGAAGGGGAGGCGCCGTCCACCGAAAGCGCCGCGTGCAGCTGGGCCAGCCGGGGCGACTCGAAGCGTTCGGCATCGAGGCGGTCGAAGATCTCGGTGAGCGTCTCCAGATCGTGAACCGGCCGACCGATGTCGGAAAGCACCTGGAAGGCGAAGGAGCGCGCACGCCACACACAGAGGCCAACTCCGATGGCCGCGATCTGGAACGGAACGGCCTCCCAGAAGCCGAGCGCCCAACCCAGAAGCGCCACAAAAGTCGCGGCCGAGAATGCGAATGCAACAAGACGGAGACCCTGCGGCACTTCGACCGGCGGCGCAGAGGCCCACTTCAAGAGGGCGGTGGAGTCGACGGCGCGGCGGGCCTCGGCCCCCAGCACGGCCAGATCCTCGCGCAGATCGAGACGCGATCCGATCTCGGTGATGGCGCGCTGCCGCTCGCGCAGATCGGGAACCGGGGAGGGATGTTTGAGCCAGGCCGCGAGTTGATCCTGGCCGGCGTGGGTCCGTGCCGTGCACAGACGTTCGTACAGGGACCCGCGACCAAAGAGGTCGAGGTCGATGGCATTGGGATGGGTTGGATCGAGAAACCGGACACCGGGATCCCCGCGGCCGATCCAATCACCCGCGGCGCGCGACCGTGCGGCTTCGTAGAAGCCCACGCGACGGCGAGCCCTTGAAAGAAGTCGGGCGAGCTTCTCGTGAACGATGACGAGAACGACAAACACCACCGCGGCGAGAGCGAGACCAACCACGGCCACGGGCCTCGTGGCGGTGACGATAAGAGCGAGCAGGGCGATCACGCCCACGATGCCCCGGGCCAGTGAGAGTTGGCCATCCTTCACTTCGAGAAGGTGAAGCTCCGCTCGTCGCGCCTCGAGACGAGTGGTGTAGGCCGCCTGCGGATCGAGAGTCACGACCGAGGATCCTATCGCGCCGAAGTTGCGGGACCCTGGAATCAGGGGGCCAGACAAAGGCCCACGCGGTGGCCGAAACCTACACCCTCGGCGGTGAAGCCCGCAGCGGTGCGGGTCACCCGTGACGCGGGAGCGGGCATGGAGTCCCAGCCGAGGCGCGCGGCGAGGCGGCGGTGGGCGTCGTCATAGTTGAAATCGGCGGTCGCACTCCTCCCCGTGAGCTTCACGCGCAAGAACCACTGGCCGTCCAGTGTGACCACCTCCATGGACAAGGGCTCCGCCCCAAAGATCGCGGAGAGATCGGCGACGGGCCATGTGCGTTTCCAGGTCCGACCGCGACCCCGGGGGTGGCGCGTGCAAGCGTTCACGCGTCGGTCGCCCCCGCCCCACACGAAATGCGGCGCGACCGGATCGCCGCCGCAGTCGGCGGTCCATTGGGCGACACCTCGCGGTTCGCTCCGCGCCGCCGCCACCGCCCGGGTCCATTCCGCGTCGGTGAGACCGGCCGCGGCCTCCTTCTCGTTGCGAGCAGCGTCAGGTCGAATCCAGCGCGGCACCGGCCCCTCGCCCACGAACCACGCGCAGTGGGTCGAGTCGCAGACATCGGCGTTTGGATGACGCTGTCCCCGCCGAACGAAACGCAGTGCCGCGGCCGCGAGTTGAGCGCGCAGACCCGGAGTGGAGGGACCAAGCTCCGCCTTGAGGACTCCGTTCGCGTAGTCACGGGCGGTCATACGAGCGACGAGTCGGAATGGTCCTTCTCCGCCCTCCACCACGATGGACCCGCGCAAGCGACGTTCGAAGACGGGAGCCTGTGCCTTTATCTCCCAAAGTCCCGCGACAAATCGATCCCCGGATCTGACCGTCACCTCCGCCCCGGGACCGACAAATCCGCGCGAGGAGTCGAGCGGGCCCGCGGTCAGGTTCCGAAGTCGAACCTCGCGCGGGCGGAGTTCTTCCAGCATCAACACCTCGAGCGGATCCTCGAGGCCGCGCTTCGGGCGCGGTGTTCGCAGACCGGCGGGCCGAGCTCCGAGCGCCCCCGCGTTTTTCGGAGTTCGGATCGCGGCGCCGGGTCGTAGCTTCGCGATCGACTCACCCGCGCGAATGGCGGCCTCGCGCCCGGTCCCGTTGCGCAACAGTCCGAGGAACGCGAAGCCCGCATCGTCCAGGACCAGGGCGAAGCCCGAGGTGCGAAGCGGCGTCCCGTCGATCGCAGGCACCGTGCCCGTCTTCGCCAGGAACCCCCACAGCCCGAGCCCCGAGGCGGTGCCTTCCTGGGCTGCGTCTCGCAGGCCCGCGAGCACTTCCAGACGGACGTCCTCGCGTTCCGACCAGGGCGTGCGAACCAGATCGACATAACTCGCGAGAAGGCGCTCGGGTCCGATGGTGACGGGACTGAAACCAGGAAGGCCGATGGCCTCGGCATCGGTCAGTTCGCCCGACCAGTCGAAGCCCGCGGCACGAAACGCCGCGGCGAGGGCCGAAGGCTCGGTCTCTCGAGCCAGGAATCTGAAATAGGTATTGCACGACTCGCGCAGCGCGCCGCGCAGATCGAGCGTGCCGTGACCCGCCGGACGCCAGCAGCCCGAGGAGCGCGTGCAGGTGAACGAGGGCGCGGGAGCGGTCGGATGGGAGGCGGCCCAGGCGCGGGCCACGAAGGGCTTCTGCAGCGACCCCACGGGCAATCTGGTCTCGGTGGGGTGACCCACGCGGCGGATCTCCCCACGATTCAGCACCCAGGCGTCGAAGTCGTCGGCCCGCAGGGGGAGAGCCGCAAGGACGAGGAGCCCCAGAGCAACTCGAGCCCACGCGCTGCGCATGGGCTGTCGCCCCCTACTTCGCCGCCGGAGCCGGGCTTGCGGGTGGCGGGGTCGCCCCGAAGACCACGCGCTCAGAGAAGCCCGCAGCGGTCACGCGCCGTTCGACTTCCAGGGTGCGGACCGAGGGCATCCAGCCGAGCAGACCCAGGACGCGATCGGACAACGGACGCACGCGATCCGAAGAGCGCGGCCCTTCGATGCGGGCCCAACGCCCGCCCTCCGCCCTTGCCGCGGCGAGATTCAGTTTCGAGAAGCGGACGATCTCGTTGCTCCAGGTGACGGGAGGCGCCGACTTCAGATCAGACAGGGAAGGCCCGAGCCAGATGAAATCACCTGCGCGCTTGAAGGCGAGCACAGGCAGGCCAGGGCCCACGAGGTACTCGCCGCCGGAAGCGGTGGGAGTGAGGACACCGCCGCGCCGGGTCAGCGTGGCCATGAGCACGGACGCAAGTTCGGCGTCCTTGTCCTTTGGCCAGGGGATGGCGAAGAGTCGGGCCCGCGCGCGGGTCACGACGTAGCCGAAGCCCTCGACCGGGCGAGCCGCGAGGACGGCGTTCCATACGTCGAGGTCCGCCGCCTCGGTGTTGGGACCGCCTGAAACCGGCGCGGGCGTTTCAATATTCGTGGCGTAACGATCCTCGGCCGCCGCGGTGTGCGCGGCCGGAAGCGGCCCCACCGCCACCTGTGGACGGGATGAAGGAACAGGAACAGGCTCGGCGAGACCGCGACGTAGTTCGAGGAGAAGCTCGGAGGCATCACCGATCCAACCGCTCGCGGCCGCGTCTTTCGCGTCGAAGATCGCCCCGCGGGCCGGACCCGTGGCCACGCCTCCCTCGCGCACTTCCACCAGGTGGCCCGACTCGATGCGCAGAGCCGCGCTCACCTTGCCGCGGGATTCGCCCGCCGCGGGCAACGAGCCGAACAGGAAGTCACGCTTGAAGTAGAGATCGTTCCGAAGCGCGTCCAGGTCGAGTTCAAGGCTCGCGAGGCCGTCGAGTTTGGGCGCGAAACGCTCGCCCGAAAGGACTGCGCCCAGCGCCAGTTTCATTCCGCGTTCGGAGGAAGTGATGATGAGCAGCCCGGAGTCGCGCGCCCAGGCAAGGCCCATGCGTGTCTCGCCATCCGCGCCTTCGTCGGCCGCGCCGCTGCGAACCAGGTGGTAGGTCTTTCCCTGCTCGAGTCGCTCCGTGCCCGCTTCGAAGATATCGGGCAGAGCGGCGAGCGGAGTCTCGACGACCAGAACCATCTCCATGTGACCGATGTTCAGAACGGCAAGGGCCGCGGAGGACGCCTGCAGGTCGACGATGGTCTGAAGAGAAAGAGCCGTCTCACCGCGAAAACGCGTCCACTGATCGACGAGCTTGGCTCCGACCTGGCTCTGGCCAAAACCGCGGGCCACACCGTCGTCTTCGGGCAGCGTTCCGTAGAGCGCCTTCTTGAATCCACCGCCGAGCGCGGCGTCGAACGCAGCCACGTCGGAGATAGAGAGACGGATCGCCGCGGCGGGAAGAGGAAGACCCCGCGGAGTGGCGGGCCGGGGCTGGGCCGAACCGGGCGCGGCGACCGCCAGACTCGCGGCGAGGGCGAGTGAAGCGACAAGGAAGCGGGAGTGGGTCATCATCGTTGCGCCTGCGGAGTCTGGGGAGAGGGATTCTGAGCGCGTCGCGCGAGGTCGGCTTCCACGATCCGCGACACCAGGCCGAAGGTCAGGTCGCGCGGCCGATAGAGAAGCGAACGTCCACCCACGACGCGGTGGGAGACCATCGGCGGTTCGACCGCGGCCGACGCCAATTCGGCGCGCAGGGCGCGGGCGCCCGACCATTTCCGATCGGCGAGCAGGTCGAGAGCCTGCTCGAGCGCCGCGCGATTATCGCTGCCGGCGGCGATCCGGGCCAGATCGGCGAGGGCCGCATCGACATCCGCGGGCCTGAATCCGCGACGCGAGAGATCAGTGGCGACGAACTCGGCGGAGAGATACGGAATCATGGCGCGGGCGGCACGTGGGGTGGAAAGCAGAGAACGAGCGGCGCGCAGGCGCAGGAACAAATCGTCGCTCGACACATCGATGAACCCGAGATCTTCCACATCGCGCAGGGCGCCGATGGCCAGCATCGCGACCGCAGGGGGCAGCGCAGTGGGCCGGCGCAGGGCGGCGCGGGCGGAGAGAATATCGAACGGATGCTCGAGAAGCCGCGTCTCGAGCGAACGCGCGATGGTGTCCGGCTTCTCGCGCCAGAAGCGGAGCGCTTGCTTCCAGGCCTCGGGTCCGCCCGCGCCCGAGTCGATGTTCCGCCGCCAGAAGTCGAAGGCCCGGATTTCCTCGGCGCGCGCGAACAACAACTTGCCGCGCGCCTCCGCCATGTACAGCGCGGCCTCACGTTTTTGCCCGGTCGCCTCGAGCCACTCGGCGCGCTTCTCCACCTCGGCGAACACCGACCAGAAGGGCGGCGTTTGGCTGATCCAGGGTGCGGCCAGTTCCGGGGCATAGCGCACCAGGTGAGCGGTGACGTCGGCCTGCTGATACGCGGCCACCTCTCCCCGGCGATAGGCCCGTCGCAACTGTTCGCCCACCGCGGCCCGCTCACCTGTCGGTGTGATCTCGAGTCGTAGACCCCAGAACTCGAGGACCCCGGGTTGGTCCGTGATCGACTGGTCGAGAGCCGCCACCACGTCGGCCTGAACGAGATGTCCCTTGCGCGCGGAGAGGAAGGGCGCGCGCAGAGCCCGCAACCACGAAGTCGCGGGTCCGGGGTCGGTCGACCGGGTCTGGCCGGAATCATCCCAGCCGGTGCGAACGCTCGCCACATCGCCTTCGGCGTTCGCCGTTTCGTCGTCGACAAGGGCGGTGGCGGCGATCGGCTGGAAGGTCAGGGTCTCCGCGGTGCGACTCTCGGCAAGTGCCGTGCGGAAGAGCTGGACGGCGAGATCGTCTTCGCCGCGGGCCAGGCGCACGCGGATCAGGAGGATCCGGCGCGCACCCGGATTCCCGATGGTTTCCGGAAGAGCGTCGAGGACGGCGGTGTTGGGAAGGGCATCGATGGCGGCGATGGCGCGCGCTCGATCATTCGCAGGCACCGTCTCGGCCCACGAAGCCGCGGCCGGCCAGAAGTCGCCGAGACGTACAAGTCCGGCGTGGGGCAGGGGCGCCGATTCGGTCGCCCACAATTCGCTCAGCCAGGCCCGCAGCTCGGGGGCCTTGAGAATGGCCGCCTTCTCGCTCCACCGCGCCGCGAGTGCCGCCCGCAGTCCGACCGGGTCATCGGTCTGGAATCTTCGCGCCTCCACGACTCCAGCGGTGTCGTAGATCGAGGCGAGCAGGGCGGGCAGGACGGGAACCGCGGGATCGAGGAGCGAGAGCGGCGCCGGCAGACCGAGATCCTCGGCCAGCGCGCCGTAAGTGCGGAGCGCGTCCTCGCTCAAGCGCTGCTGATCGGCGATGAGCCGGCTCGTGAACCCAGCGATGGCGTCAGACTTCCGTCCCGCTTCGATGAGAAGACGCAGGCGGAACCGGAGCAGTTCGGGATCGGTGGTGCGCAGACCAAAACGGTCGATCTGCGCGAGCGCCTCCGCGGGTCCCTTCAGGGCGAGAGCCAGACGCGCGGCCAACAAGGCCCGTTCGGTTTCGCCGCCCGATTCGGGCCACTCCGCGGCCACGTCGATGGCGGTGGCGTCGTTCGCCCGATAGCGGGCGTAAGCCTGCAACGCGAACCAGGCAAGGCCGGGACGTTCGCCCCAGAGCGCGCCGGGGAAGCGCAACGCGTCGATGCCGCGGCCGGCGATGCGGTCGTCGCCCGTCTCGACGATCTCGCCGGTCACACTGGTGCGCGGCTTGAACATCGCCCAGGTGAACTTCGGGTCGTTGCCCAGGATCTCGCTCAGCACGCTCGGGCCCAACAGGCGCTCCGCGAATTCACTCCTGACCGGCACCGGCGGGACGTCGCTCAGGAACCTGCCGAGAGCGAGGGCGGTCTCATTGACAGTGTTGCGGCGACCCACGAGGACGGGGTCTTCGAGATTGGCTGCGGTCAGGACCGGTCGTTCCCAGAACGACAACCAGGCCACGCGCGACGCGGGATTCAACGCCGGCAGCAGGTGCGAGGCTTCCCAGCCACGGGCGCCGATGGCCCACAGGCGGTCCCACAACCTTCGATCCTCGAACATCGAGGAGAGACTCGCCGAGAGGTCAGGCTGGGAACGCAGGCCGCGGGCGAAGGTCTGGATCGCGGGCGCCGAGTCGAGCCAGAGCGTCCAGGGCTCGCGCCGGCTGTCCGCGTTGATCACCGAGGATCCGCGCGCGGTGGCGATGAGCGCGGTAAACCGCGGGGCGAGGAAGGCCGCGAGTTCGTCGGCCGAACCTGTGCGAACGAGATTCGCGGCCCACAAGGCGTCGAAGTCGGGAGCCGCGACTTTCTGGTCGCTGCCGCTTCCGTCCGTCCGGCCGACGCTCACCACCACCCGCGCCGCCGCGTCGTTCAGCACGTCCACCGGCGTGTTCTGAGTCCAGGGGCCGGTGATTTGACGGGCGAAGCGCTGGGCGATCCGGAAACGCAGGGGCGCTTCGAGCCTTGAGCGCTCGATGAACGACCACCACTTGTTGAGAAAGGCTTCATCGGGCCTCGCCGAGGGGAACAACCTCGACAGCAGCCAGGTGAGAACCTGCTCGCGCTGCTCGATCCTTCCCTGCTGCCCCAGGACGTCGGCGCCCACACCCAGCCGCTCGACGTTCTCGAGGTCGAGGCTGAGCAGGGGCATGAAGGAGTTGTTCAGGAGCGCAAGCTGGAAGGCCTCTTCGAAGGAGAGAGCCGAGTCTTCGACCTCCTGCGGGGTTCCCTCGGGAGCGAGGAATCGCCAGGCCAGTTGCGGCTGGCCTTGACGCCACAGTCGCCGCGCCGCGTCGGCCGCGCGGTTCCCGAGATCTTCCTCGGTCGGTTCGGTGCTCTCGAAAGCGTCGAGGGCGGCCCGCTCCACCGCCACCGCCTTCTTGAGGTCCCCGCCGCGGATGTAAAGCTCGCTGCGACGTCCCGCCACATAGGCATCGTCGGGCCGCTGAACGTTCCAGCCTTCCAGAAAGTCCGCGGCTTCGACGTAGCGCTGGTCGCGCTCCATCAGTTCGACCGCTTCGTTCCAGAGTTGTTCGCGCTCGGGCCGGACCGAGGCCGCGGTGCGCGCCATTTCGATGCCGCCGCCAAGATCGTCGGTGGCCACCCGCAGCTCGCGGACCGAAACCGCCCAACGCACATCACGCGGAGAGCGCTGCTGTTGCTTCTCGAAGAAGGAGACGAGAACCTGCGGCTCGCCCGACTCGCGTGCGGCGCGCGAAGCCTCCTTCAGCCATTCGCGCCGGGTATTGCGGTTCAGCGCTTCGATCCACACCGCCACCGCGACGCCGTGGGCCTTCTCGATGGAAGCAGCGCGCGCGACCTCGGCAAAGACCTGGGCCCGAAGTTCGGGCTTGAACTTCGCGGCCTCGGCAGCGGCGAAGGCAACGGCCGCGAAGCCCTTGTCCTGCTGGAATCGCAGGCGCGCCTGAAGGGACAAGGCACCCAGGCGCTCGGCATCGGAGAGCGCGGCGGTCTTCAGCAGGCGGTCGAGGGTGCGCGAAGCCCGGGGGAGATCGCTCTCCGCGAGCGATGAAGAGATGAGCCGGGTGAGCAAGGGCACGAGGTGCCCTTCGGCGGCACGGGCGGTGGCGTCTTCAAGGGCCTGCCTCGCCGCATCAGCATGGCCGTTGCGTCGCAGGAAATCGATCCGGTCCTCGATGACGCCCAGGCTCCACGGGTAGCGGGTGATGAGCCCGTCCCACGAAGCGCGGGCTTTGTCGAAGCCGCGCGTGCGCTCGACGAAAGCGGTGCGCGCCACCAACGCCTGGATTTTGGTGGCGCTTTCGGGAAGTCCATCGACTCTTGCGCCGAGGGCGTTCCACAGCGCATCGGCCTCCGGCAGACGGCCTGCGCTCGCCAGACGCTGGGCGAGATCGATCTCGAGCCGCAGCCGCTCCTCGATGGTGGGAGCAAGCTCAGCCTGCCGCGCCACGATGCTGGTGAAGAACCGGTCGCGAGCCTCGGTCGCCCCAAAGGCCTGCGAGGAGTAGGAATGGGCCGAACCCTCGAGGGCGGAAAGAAAGCGGCCGCTGGTCGCGGCGGGCGTCATGGCGGTGGCGCGAGCGACGAGAGCCGCGGCCACGCGGGCAATGCCCGCGTGTTCGTTGCCCCGCGCGGCGAGCCGCTTCGCTTCCCGTTCCTCGCGGCCTAAGGGGTCGTTCGGCTGGTCGAGACCATCGATCCAGTCGTCGGCATCCCAATCGAGGCCGGCGGTGGGAGTGGAAATCGACCCAAGCGGCCAGAACGCGAGCAGCGTCTTCTCGTCGCCCTCGACCCCCGGTTTGAGGGCCTCGATGCTCGCCAGCACACGCTTCAACACACGGTCGCGGCCCATCCACTGGGCGAGACGGCGGAGCGAGCGCTGATCGTTCTCGAAGCCGGAGCAGTAGCAGTTCGCAGTGTCGGCGTCGGGACGAACGGCCTCGAGGTACTCGCGGATCGCCCCGTCGATGTCGCGAACTTCTTCGCGCAGGACGCCCGCTTCGAAAGCGAGCATGCGCGGACGCGCGAGGGCCCTGCGACCGGTCTCGATGGTGCCAAGGGCCTCCTTCATATGCCCGTAGTCCCACAACAAAGCGGCGGTTTCCTTGATCCGCTCCTCCTGACCAGGGTCGCGGACGAGCAGGGCCTTCCAGGTCTCGAGAGCCTTCTCGGGCCGGCCGGTTTCCTCGTACATCTCGCCCAGTTCCGTGATGAGCGGGTGGGGATCGACAAGAGCGGGGACCGCGCGCTCCACCACCAGTTTCGCGGGGGCTTCATGCGAAAGATCGAGACCGGCGAGCGAACGGTGAATCTGAAGGGCCTGCCGGGCCAAGGGTTCATCGCCCGGGTACACAGAGGAGAGGCGCGATGCCGCTTCCGCGGCCTTCTCGAACTGCGACAAACGCGCGTAACCCTCGACCATCATCAGGTCGTCGACCGGGGTGCGCGCGGAGGCGCGCTCGAGGGCGGTGAGTCTGGCTTCGATCGCGTTGCCCTTCATCAGACCGGCGAAGTACGTCTCGCGCACGCCGGCATCGACAGCGAAGATCGCCCAGCGCCGCTGCGCGAGCAGCGAATCCTCGACCACCGCTTTCTGCCGCGCGCTGGTGGCGCCTGCGGCCGCGCGAGCCCAGGTGGACGCGGTCATCAGTCGCCCTTCGGCGGCATGGAGCACCACCGGCGAGTGCGGGAAACGCTCGAGGGCCCTGAGCACCACGAAGTCGCCCCAGGGCACCAGACGCGTGCGCACGCCAACCTTCGGCTGCTCGGGGATCTCGAGGCGGATGTCCCCATCCGACGAGCGCGCGAAAAGGTCGGAGCCGCGGAACGTCGAGGCGATCCGCTCGGCCAGGTTGCGCAACTCGACCTGCCGCTTTTGGCGAGTCAGGATGCGGGCCATCCGATTCCACCACGAGGCATCGGCGAATCGTGAGAGAGCGCCTTCATACCGAGGCGCGAGTTCGTCGTCGAGATTCCAGGCATCCAGTCGGCCCGCGAGCTGCAGCCACAGACCCTCGGCTTCGGGCAGGCGGTCCATCTCGCCGAGCATGAGTGCGATCGAGCTTCGGTGGGTCTTGTCGCGCTCGTCCAGCCGGCCGATGGCTTCGTCGAGCAACGCTTTGTACTGGGCGTGCCTTTGTAGGGGCGGCTCCTGCTCGGCCTCGCTGAAGGCGGAGAAGTCGCCGGTCTGGAAGGTCCGATCGGGCTCCGGGTAGTACTCGGCGATAACGGGGGCCGAACCGTCCTCAGCGAGGTAACCGAACTGCGCCTTGTAGAGCCGCGTCTCCTCGGCGAGCGTCCCGCGGGTTTGCCGCAGGGCCAGCAGGCCGAGACGCTGAGCCCCGCGCTTCGTCACCGGCGAAGCGGTGGTCTCGATCTCCTTGAGCAGGGCGAGCGCTTCTTTCCCTTCGCCCCGATCCACGTGGCGCCGCATGATCTCGACCTTGAGAACGGGGATTTCCGGATGGGCAGGACTCCGTTTCGCCAGCTCCGCGAGCAGGGCGCGAGCCGCGCCGAACGTGCGTTCGGGGATCGATTCCGCCTCGAGCCGGGCGAGCGCCTCACCCCAGTCCTGCCCGGTGAGGAGCAGGGAGAGTCCGCCGGTCCAGAAGCCCGGTGTGGGATCCATGCGCGCGACCCAGCGATAGTCGGCATCCGAATAGTTGCCCCAGGCGAGGGGACGACCGCCGGCACGCAGGGCCAGCCGGGTCAGTTCGGCGAGGTCCGACTGCGCGGCTTCGGCATCGGAGAAGGTGGCCGCGGCCAATCGCGCGCGGAACGCCTCGGGAACCGCGTCGATCTCGGCGTACAGGGACGAAAGCAAGGCCCAACCGGCGCGGTCGAGACCCTTCTGATACCGACGGTCCATCTGCTGCAAGAGTGCGAGACAGGCATCACCGCGCTCCTGGCCCCTGAAATAGGTGAAGAGGCGGGCCAGGGTCGGCGCATCGAAACGCGCGCCAAGCGCCTGACGCCACTCCTCAGGGCGCGATTTCGCGGCCTGGTCGATCGCGCTGAGATACGCCGCGGCGAAGAGACGACCCCGACGCGGGTTCTGGTCGATGGCGGCGTCGAGCGACGGCAGCACTTCCGCGGCGCGGCGCTGGGCCACCCGAAGTCGGGCGCGGAGGACGAGTGCCGCCTCGTCCGGTGTGTTCTTCGGCAGGTTCGTGAGGCCCTTCTCCGCCTCGTCGAGCTTGTCAGACGCCAGATCGTTCTCGACCCAGCTGAACGCGGTCGCCCAGTCGGTGGCGTTCAGTTCAAGTGCGGCGCGCTGCATGGCGCGCGGATCGCGCAAGGCCGGTTGCTGGCGGGCCCACTCGACCCGGAGATTGGCCAGCGACCGCTGGGCCTCTCCCTTGAGCCCTGGAACGGC
>JAGNNV010000013.1:16676-20560 GCA_017990495.1 Vicinamibacteria bacterium | reverse complement strand
GGCAGACGCAGTCGGCCGATCGAGGCGTTCGCCGCCTTGTCCCAGCGCAGCGGCACCGGGGGGAGATTCCCCACGCGGGCGGACAGGAAGATGACGTCGTCGTCGGTGGAGGCTTCGATGACGATCTCATCGCCCACCCGCGCCATCTTCGGCAGGTTCGGCAAGACGCGGGGAGCCTGACCGTCGATCACGAAGGTCTTGGACTCGGTCGTGGTACGACCGCTGCGATCGCGCATCACGATCTGAACGGAGTAACGCCCATCCTTGAGCGACTCGGGAACAAGGAACCGTCCCTCGAAGATGTCCGACTGCGGCCGTTTCACCAGAGGGAGCTTCAGACCAAACGGGAAGAGGGCGGTCGCCTTGACCGTGCCCTCGTCGCATTCCACGCGCAGCACCGGATCGCCAGGCTGGATCCGGCGCGGCCGAAGCAGCGAACGCGGCGCGGCCAGGAACGCGGTGTAAGGCGTCACGAACTTGTAGCGACGAGACAACTCGATGATTTCATCGACCCACTCGCGCCTCTCTCCCTCGGCCTCGATGCGGCGCAACAGATCATCGACGCGGGCACGGGCCCACCGCCTCGGCAGGTCTCGGGCTTCGAGGGCCTTGACAGGCAGGGCTGCGGTGAGCGTGCTCGCCGACCGGGGCAGGATTCCCGACGCAAGGGCGAACCGAACCTCGGGGAGGGGCTTCGAATAGCGCCCCACGAAGCCGGACAAGGCGAGAGCGGTGGGAGGCTGCACCATCACGGGATAGATGTCGCGAAGGCCGGGATCACCGGAGGTCACGCGAAGAGCGCCCTCCATGGCCGCCGGACCTGTGGATGAAGGCGCCGACGACTTCGGTGGATTGAGGAGCCGGTCGAAGAACAGGTCCGTCTCGGGCTCGGAGGACAAGGCGGTGACCACTCCGTCGGACGCACCGCGGAGAGAGGCGCCGGCGTCGGGGGTCGCGACACTCACGTAGAGAGGTGTCTTCCGGCGGGCGGCGTTCAGTTCCCTCGACGCAGGCATGGCCACACCGTCGGTGAAGAGCACCAAACGCCCCTTGTCGCCGTCGCCCACGAGCTTCTGGGCGATGCGCACCGCTTCCACAATGTTGGTGCCGGGCGACAAGGCGCGCGACCGCAGACGTTCGAGCGACGTGGTCTTCACCAGATCGATGGCGCTGGCAAGCGCAGGCGGAGCATCTATGGCCGCGTCGAAGAGGACGAGAGCGAACTTGTCTCCCGGGGTGAGCGCGCCGAGAAGTCGGACGAGACGCTGGTACGAGGCTTCCAGGCCCGAGAATCGATGAGAGAGCGAGGTGTCAAAGAGAACGGCCACGGAAAGAGGTGCGCGCGGCGCCGCGGCCTTGGGAGCGATGGCGCTCGGCCTATCGCCGCCCTCGACCGAAGGGGGCAGCACCTCCATCAAGAAGAAGCCATCCTTCTCCAGCGGGATATCCGATGGCCGTTCCCAGGGTGCCAGGGCCAGGCCATCCGGCATCCGGCCCTCGGGATTGCGGAACACGGAGAGCTTGAGGGGTGTGGTGTCGCGGAGTTTAAAACGCACGATGAGATCGCGATCGAGTTTCACATTCGTGCCCTCGAACGAGACGCCATCGGCGGAGGGTTTGAGGGGCAGGCCATTCGCGGTGGCCTCGTGAACGGAGCCGCCAAGCCCCACCCGGATGCGGAGGGTGCGTGCGACCAGAGGCTCGCCATCCACGGAGGCAAGAGCCATGCGGAACTCGCCGGTGAGACCGACGATCTGGATCTCCTGCTGAAACTGCAGCTCGAGTCGCTTGGTGGCCTTGGCGGGGATGGGCGCCACCTTTACCGAGAACGGAGCGGCCCCTGAGGGTGAAGACGGACGGGGACCATCGCCCGGTTCGCGGTCCTCTTCCTCGCCCTGCTGCAAGAGGCCAGGATCGATGCGCTGGGTGGTGAGGGCTTCGTAGATCGCCCGCGCCCGACGCTTCTCGAGAATGACCCCGGGGATGCGAACGAGGCCATCCCAGACCGCGAAATCGCCAATCGCCGCGCTGGGAGCGAGAGCGAACCGATACGTGCCCTCCTGAATCTCGTCGGTGTGATTCTCGAAAATCTGCCGCACGTTCACCCGGGCGTAACCGCGGGCCACACTCGCCTCGATGTTCATCTCGCGCAGGGAGAGAACGGTCGCGTCCTGACGGCCGGTGCTCGTGGGCACGAGAGAACCGGATTGGGCCTCGGCCGCCGCCGCGTTCACCAGGAGGGCCAGACCAAAGAGCAGGCGCAGGGCCCGCATGGTTACCGCTGAACGTCTCGCTCGACCGGCCATCGTGTCAAACCCTCGTCCGTCCCGATATAAAGAAAACCGTCCCTCTCGAAAAGCGCAGTGACGCGTGGCGAGGGAAGTGAGAGCTTAAGCGCTTCGAACCGGCTTCCGTCGAGGTTCAGCCGGAAGAGACCGGTGCCGTCGGTGCCGGCGTACACCCGACCGCCCGCGTTGACCAGACAGCCCGTGTTGACCTTGAGCCCCGCGGTTTCCGCAAAGGGCTTCCACTCTCCCTTGTCCGACATGCCACCCACCCGGCGAGTCAGGCCACCGCCATAAGTGCCGATGAGGACGCTGCCTTCCATGGGCAGGATCGCGGTGACCCAGGGATGAGGCAACCGACCTTCGCCCGAGGCCACGCGCCAACGCACTTTGAGACCCTCGACGTATCCGAGACCGGACGGCGTTCCCACCAGCAACCCCTCGCCAACCGAAGCGAGAGCGGTGGCCTGATTCCCCGGCAGCCCGTGGAACGCGGAGAGGAGTCTCCTTTCGGGCAACAGCACTCCTTCGCCGAATCCCACGGCCACGCCGCCGCGAGTGGAGGCCAGAGAGAACGCCGCCCCCGAGCCTTCGACCGGGGTGACGTTCGACCCATCGAAGCGGAACGCGCCGCGCAGACTGGCGATGTGAAGAACGCCGCCGGCCTCGAGCAGACCGTTCACCGCCCACACCGCCGCACTCCCGCGCTGATCGAAGGCGCGCAGGATCATCGGGTCTTCCTCGTCCGACCTTGATGCGGAGGTCAGCGGCCCGCGAGATGGCGCGGGCGCGAGTTCGGCCAGACCTCCGTCGAAGAAACCGACCACCATCCGCCCGCGGTATGCGGCCAGAGCGCCCACATGGGCATTGCCAAAACTCTCCTGCTGGCTCCGTCTCGAGATCACCCGCCAGGAATCGTTCACGCGTTCGGCCAGGCCGCTCGCGGTATCCGCGACGAGACGTTCGCCCACGGCGAAGACGCGGCGAACCGGCGAAGGCAGTTGCTCGACCTGAAGCCGTCCCGCCGCGTCGTAGCGACGAAGCGAAACATCGGGCGGGTCGGCGGTGGCGAAGAGACGATCACCGAACACGCTGATCGATCCCACGTTCTCGCCATTGGGAAGGGAGCGCATGACGCCATCAGCGCCCTCGGTGAAAAGACCGGTGGGCGTTACGGCGTGAATCCGTCGATCGAACATCGCCACCTGTTCAATCCACGGACTCTCGATCCCGTCCATCGGCGCCGGCGTGGTCACACCGCCTCGGGTGATGAAGAGACCCTTTTCCCCGCCGCTCACCACCACGCCTCCTTCTCCCGCAACGACCGAGCGCACCGGAGAAGCGTGCGCACGCGTCATCGTCCGCTCCGCGAAGGTCATGCGGAAGAGGCCCTCGCGCGCTCCGACCCAGAGTTCGCCCGCGGAGGTCTCGAAGAGAGCTCGCACGTGCAAGGCGCCAAAGCCGGAACGAACTTCCAGCCAACCCCCATCGCGATAGACGAAGAGACCTTCAAGGTCGAGTCCGGCCGCGAGATCGTTCCGCCACGCGGAGAGAACGCTGGCCCGGCGCGTGGGCAGAGACAGCGAGACATCAACGCGT
>JAGNNV010000013.1:0-16576 GCA_017990495.1 Vicinamibacteria bacterium | reverse complement strand
ATTCGCGTGGGCGTGGACGGTAAGCCCGTCGCGTCCTTCGAACAGCCGACCGGGCGGCAGCGCATCACGATGGTCGAGGCCCCGTTGCCCGCCGGCCCGTTGCACCTCAGTCTCGAAAGCGACGATCCCAAACTCGGGATGGCGCTGGACTGGATCCGGATCGAAGGCGCGCGCTGGCGGGTTCCGGCCGGCGAGTGGACGGTCTGGATCCTGCCTGTCGGGATTTGTGGAGCCCTCCTTCTCACCGGGGCCTCGCTCGTCGTGGCGGGCGGAGCGACCTCGATTGTCCTCGTGCTTCTCGCGAGCTTCGCCGCCATTGATCCCTTCGGTTTCGTTCACGCCATGCGCGACGTGGGCGCGCCCAGCGTGGTTTTCGCTCTCCTCGCCGCTCTGCTCTTCCGGGGGCGCACGGGGGTGGTGCTCGCGGTGGTGGCGACTGTCCTGCTCAAGGGCGCCTTCCTCTTCCACCCGAACTACTTCTACAACGACGTCCGCCAGAACGATCGCTACGTCAACGCACTGCGCAACTACGAGGGGTCGCTCATGGAGCGATCGCGCAAGGCCCAGGTCGATCTCGGCGTTGGTTATCCCCGCATCGTCGCGGGCAAGAAGTACGCCTTCCCCTACTCGCCGATCTTCTACATTCCCTTCACTCATCTCCCTCCCGACCGCGACCTCATCGTGCGCGCCATCAAGCACGTGGCTCTCTTCTCCACCGTGGCCGAGGTGTCGCTGGCCTTCGTGCTGGCCCGGCTGCTGCTGCCGGGTGCGGCGTTGGCCGCCGCGTGGTTCACTTTCGCATTCCCCATTCTCACCAGCCGGATGCTCTACGCCATGTGGTCGACCCTCGCCGGGCACGCGCTGGATCTGCTCGTGGTGTTCCTGGCCGTGCGGGTGGTGGAAAAGCCAAAGGACCCGAAGTCTCTGGCTCTCCTTTTCGCCGCCACTCTGGCCACGTTTCTCACCTACGTCTCCAGCCTCTTCAACACCAGCGCTTTCCTCGTCGTCCTCGCACTGCTCGCGGCCGCCGTGCGGTTCCCTGTGGCCGCGGTCTGGCTGGTGGCGGCGTGCTCCGTGGTGTTCGGCCTGTATGGAGAATTCACCATGGCCTTCGTCCGGGAGATCGTGCCCGCGGTCTTTGCGGGCTCCGGCCCCGCGGCGGAAGCGGCGAGCCAAGTCGGTCCTGAGGCTTCCGGCTTGTTCGGCGCCTTCTCCCGCATTGTCTTGTTTTCCGGCTGGGGGTTCCCCCTTTTCGCCGTCGCCGGGCTCATCCTGATCGCACGCCGACTCGACCCAGTGGCCACTGTGATGAAGGCCTATACGCTGGCCTTCCTGGGACTGGTCCTCCTCCGCGGACTGTCCTTCGGTCTTCTGAAGGACCTCAAGGAGGTCGAGTTTGGCGGGCCGGCGCTCGCCATCCTCGCCGCGGTGGCCCTCGACCGGATCGATCGACCGGTCGCGCGCTGGCTGATCGCTGCGGGCCTTGTCGCCACGGGAGTGTGGATGCAGTTCGGACACTTCGAGAGGTGGTCCAGGCTCGTTCTTGGATAGAGTTCCCCCGCCATGCCCGCCGTCCCCATTCAAAACGCCTCGTTCGCCGTCACCGGCGGATGTGGTTTCATCGGCGCCAACGTGGTCCGATCCCTTCTCGATGAAGGCGCGAACCGCGTCCTCGTTCTCGATTCACTGAAGGCGGGAAGGCGGGAGCGCCTGCCCGAAGATCCGCGCGTGGTCTTCATCGAGACGACGCTCGGCGAGGTTTCGGTAGAGCGGCTCGCCCAGATGCTTCACGGCGTTTCGGGCGTGTTCCACCTCGCGGCCGAGAAACATCGACCCTCCCTCGACTCACCCCGCGATCTCGTCCTGACCAACGTGCTCGGCACCCGCGACGTCATTGAGGCGGGCCGGGCCGCGGGAATCCGGAAGCTCGTCTTCTCCTCCTCTTTATATGCCTACGGCCGGATGTCGGGGCCTCCGATGGTCGAGACGGAACCCTGCCATCCCCACACCCTGTATGGCACCACCAAGGTCGCGGGCGAGAACCTGGTCGATGCCGCCTATCGGTCCGGCGCGTTCGCCGCGGTCGCGCTGCGCTACTTCTTCGTCTACGGCCCCCGCCAATACGTGGGCACCGGTTACAAGAGCGTGGTGGTGGCGAACTTCGAGCGCATGAGAAGGAACGAGCCGCCGCTCATCCACGGCGATGGCGAGCAATCGCTCGACTATTCGCACGTGGACGACATCGCGCGCGCCACCGTTCTCGCCATGTCCCGCGAAGTGAACGGGAAGGTGCTGAACGTGGGTTCGGGCCGCGCCCTCTCCGTGAACGAACTGACCGAGGCCATGATGCAGGCGGCGGGAGCGCGCTTCGAACCGGTGTTCGACGACCCCGACAACACCGCGGGCAGTTGCCGGGTGGCGAACACCGGCCACGCTGAAAGTCTGCTCGGGTTCCGCTCCCACATCGCCCTGGACGACGGTCTTCGCGCCACGTGGGAATGGATTCGCAGCCAGCCCCTGTGAAGCCGGTCGAACTCTCGGTCGTCGTGCCCTGCTACAACGAAGCGGGGAACCTGCCCGAACTCGTGGCCCGACTGCTGACCGTGTTCGAGAAGCGGAAGGTCCGGGGCGAGATCGTGCTGGTGAACGACGGGAGTAAGGACAACACGGGCGCGGTCATCGACGCCCTGTCCCTGACGCATCCGGAGGTGGTCCCGGTCCATCACGAGAAGAACCGCGGCCTCGCCGCGGGCTGGGATTCCGGGGTGGCGAAGGCGACCGGCACCTACGTCTGCCTCATCGATGCCGATCTCCAGTATCAGCCCGAGGACGTGGGGCGTCTCCACCGTGAACTGCTGCACACCCGCGTCGACATGGTGCAGGGATCGAGGAGCCTCATCGGCCGGCAACGCGACTCCCGCTACCACCTGTCCCGGGGTCTCAACACGCTGCTCAACACCATGTTCGGCATGCGGCTGCGCGACAACAAGTCAGGCTTCGTGATCGCACGACGGGAAACCCTCGCCGACATCCTGCATCGGCGTTTCAAGTACGCGTACTTCCAGACCTTCATCGCGGTGTCCGCCCACGCCAAGGGTTACTCGATCCGCGAAATCGAAACCGTCTTCGAGAACCGGCTGGTGGGTCAGAGCTTCATTCCGAGTTTTCCGCTCCGGTTGATCGCGCGCGTGGTCGCCGACCTTGGGAAGGGACTCATCGAGTTCCGCCTGGCTCCCAAGCAGGAGAGCCTGCTTGCCGATTTTCTGTCGCGCCATCCGCCGACGCGCGTTGATCCCGAACTTTCCTGGGCGCGTCGGCTGAGGCGGGCTATCTACTTCCGCACCATGCCGCTGCACGCATGGCTGCTCACCCGGCGCACCGAGCTTTACTACCGCGAGCTGAAGCAGAGCCAGTGGCTCTCGCTCGCCCAGATGCGCGCGCTGCAGGAAGAGAAGCTCCGCCGGCTGATCCGACACGCGTATCACCACGTCGGCTATTACCGCGAACGCATGGAAGCGCTCGGGCTCACGCCCGAGGACATCAAGACTCTCGACGATCTCGCGAAGCTCCCCCTTCTGGGCAAGGCCGATGTGCGGGAGAACCTGCACTTCGATCTGCTCTCCGACAATCACGACAACGATCGCATCCTGCGGATCGCCACCTCGGGCTCCACCGGCGAGCCTTTCGTCTGCTACGCCGACCAGCATCAGCTCGAAATCCGCCTCGCCTCCACCCTGCGCGCCATGGAGTGGACGGGCTGGGCCTTCGGTGATCGACAGGCCCGCCTGTGGCATCAGACCCTGGGCATGAGTCCGTCGCAGGTGGCCCGCGAGAGGTTTGACGCCTTCCTGCTTCGCCGCCTGTTCGTTCCGGCGTTCGAGATGTCGGAAGGCGCCATGGCCTCGTTCCTGGGTCGTCTCGCTGCTTTCGATCCGGTCCTCATCGACGGCTACGCCGAATCCTTCAACTATCTGGCTGGCCATCTCGGTTCAGCAAAGAGTCGGCCGAACCTGCGTCCCCGCGGCATCATCTCGTCGGCCCAGGCCCTGCCCGACGAAAGCCGGAAGATCATCGAAGAAGCCTTCAGCGCGCGGGTCTTCGACAAGTACGGCAGTCGTGAGTTCTCGGGCATCGCCTACGAATGCGACGCCCATGACGGCCATCACGTGATGGCCGAAAGCTACATCGTCGAGATCCTCAAGGATGGGCGACGCGCCGGCCCTGGCGAAGTGGGCGAGGTAGTGATCACCGATCTCAACAATCTCTGCCTGCCCTTCATCCGCTACCGCGTGGGCGATCTGGCCGAGGCCATGGACGAGGCGAAGGCGTGCGCTTGCGGCCGCGGCCTTCCCCGGGTGGGCCGCATCGAAGGGCGCGTGCAGTCCCTCGTCATCGGCGCTCATGGCCGGGTGATGCCCGGAACTTTCTTCTCCCATCTCTTCAAGGACTACGACTACCTGGTCCGTCAGTATCAGGTGGTCCAGGAGGAGCGGGGGGCCATCATTCTCAAGGTGGTCAAGGGAAGTCGGTTCGCGCCCGATCTCTTCGAACGCGAGATCCTCTCCGTCCTTCGCCAGTATCTGGGCGAGGAAACGCGCATCGATGTTCAGTTCGTCGACCTCATCCCCCTTGTCCGCACCGGCAAGCGCCAGGCCGTGATCTCGAAACTGAGCCTCGACTTCCAGAAGCTCACCTATCCCCCCTCCGAAACCACTGGAAAGTAAGGACCCATGAAACACCTCCACCGGACTCTCCTCGGCGTCAGCCTCCTCGCTCTCACCGCAGTGGCCGAGGCCGCCTCTCCCGCGGTTCCCATGCCTCCTAAGCTCCCCTCGCTCCGGGAGCAGGACGCCATCCGCCAGGAGTGGCTGAAGCAGCGGCTCGACCGGGTTCTCCCCGTGCTCATGCGTCGTCACGGGGTGCAGATGTGGCTGGTCATCAATCGCGAATACAACGAAGACCCCGTCTACCTGTCCCTCGTCTCCCCCTCGGTGATGGCAGCGCGTCGTCGCACCATCCTCGTCTTCTTCGATCGCGGCGGCGAGAAGGGGATCGAGCGTCTGGCCCTCGGCGGCGGCAACAACGGCGGCCTCTACGAGATGTACCGCGACCCCGACAACGCGGGCCGCGAGATCATGGGCGACTCGCAGTGGCAGACCCTGCGCAAGGTCATCGAGCAGCGCAAACCGAGCACCATCGGCATCAACATCTCCCACACCCACGCCTTCTCGGACGGTCTGTCCGCCGGGGAGCGCGAGCAGCTCGAGGCGGCCCTTGGTCCCTGGAACAGCAAGGTCGTGCGGGCGGAAAACCTTCCCCTCGAGTACATCTCGGTGCGGCTGCCCGAGATGGAGCCGCACTACGTGGCCATGATGAAGATCGTGCACGCCCTGATCGCGCGCGCCTTCTCGAACGAAGTCATCACCCCGGGCAAGACCACCACCAAGGACGTCGAATGGTGGCTGCGGCAGAGCGTCAACGAGCAGGGCCTGGGCGAGTGGTTCCCCCCGACGGTGTCGGTGCAGCGCCCCGCGCGCGAGGCCACGCAGTTCGCGGCCACCGCCCGCCCCGAGGCCGAGGTGATCCAGCGCGGCGACCATCTGCACGTCGACTTCGGCATCCAGGCCATGGGTCTGGCGACCGACACTCAGCACGTGGGCTACGTGCTGAAGGAGGGTGAGAAGGACGCGCCGGCGGGGCTGCAGAAGGCGCTGCTCAACTCGAACCGGATGCAGGACATCGCTTTCGCGCAGATGCGCCCGGGGCGCACCGGCAACGAGGTTCTCGCCTCGATGCTGGCTCAGATGAAGACAGAGGGGATCGAAGGCACGATGTACACCCATCCCATCAACGACTACGGCCACGGGGCCGGTCCGCTGATCGGACTGTGGGACCGTCAGGAGGGCGTGCCCGGCCGCGGCGACGTGCTGCTCCTGCCGAGCACGTGGTTCTCGATCGAACTGCAGGCCACCACCGCGGTGCCCGAATGGGGCGGCCAGCGGGTGCGCTCGGCGCAGGAGGAAGACGCGATCCTCGGCCCCGACGGCACGATGCGCTGGGTCCTCAGCCGCCAGACGAAGTACCACCTGGTCAAGTAGGAGATCGGGGGCATTTCGAACCACGCGATGGAGGGCGAGTCCGGGCCGCAGAGCGCGCGGGCCATCCGCGGCTTCGTGGCCCCGCAGACTCTCCTGAACGAGGTCCACAACACCGCGCCGTGGCTGCCCCGGCCCTCTGAGATTCCATCGGGCGATGTGCGGGCCCTGGCGAAGGGGCCGCTTGGTTTCCTGAACGTGCTTGCCGGTTTTGGGCGAGAGGGAGCGGCCGCGCAGGCCCTGGCCGACGACCGCACCCTCGAGTACTTCGGCCTGTGCCTCGCCTGCCATCACGCCACGGTGGCTACCTTCGTCCCGACCGACGTCGATACGAAGATCCGCGGGCTCCTGTGGCGACTTATCAAGGATCCGGCTCAGCTCGATCCCATGATTGAACTCACCGAGGCCTTCTGCGAGTGGGACGTGGCTTCGGTCTCTCGTCGCACCGTGAGCGCCCCCGCCCTGGGGATCTTCGCCGGGCATCACGGCGAACGCCTCTCCGTGCTGGTGGCGGGGCTCGGGCGGGCCATTCACCTCGGCCGCGCGGATCTGGCGGATCGCATGCGTGCGCACATCGTGGCCGAACTCGACCGCGAAGCCGCAGGTCTCACCGCCCTGCTCTCCACCGGCCGCGAACTCGATGTGCTGCGCATGGCCGCGGTGATGACCCACAACGCCGGCGACATCGACCAGTCGATCTCCTTCTGGCCCCAGTCGCCCGCGCACACCGCGGCGGCGGTTGATCTGAAGCGCCTCGCCCACGAGAACGTGCGCCCGTGGAAAGGGCAGTTCGCCCTGGCCGCGCGCATCTACAAGGCCACGCTGGCTCCCGAGGGTCATCGCAACTATCCCCTGCGGCCCATCCGTCCGCTGCGGCAGTCATACGACTTCCTGATCGAGACCGCTCCGTTCCTTGATGAATGGGGCGAACGTCTGGCACGCGATGCACGCCTCCAGGAGCCGGACCGGAGCGAGGTTCTCGAGGCCCTGGTCATCGGCGCGCGCAAGATCGAGGGCCAGCGCGGGTATCAGCGAGCCATCGCGGGGATGCTCCAGGGCCTCGGCAATCGCGTCGAGGCCGTGGTGAGCCGGATGTCGGCGCGGGCTCGCAGCGATTTCAAGTCGGCCGACCTGCGCAAGGCGGTGGCGGTGGCCCGGGTGTCCTTCGAGTCGGCCATGAAGTCGATGCTGCGTAAGGTCCTCGCCTCCTGATCCGCTCCGGACCGTCACGGGGAATGTGATATATCTTTAATGAAGCTCGATTCATTAATCGCATCAAAGAGGGATTCCCGTGACCGATACCCAGACCCAAGCCAAGGACGCCGGAAAGAACGTCAGCGAGCTTGAAGCTCGCCAGGTGGCAGAGGCCGCGCGCGAAACCACCTGGAAACACCCGAGCTTCATCAAGGAACTGTTCCTCGGGAACTTCCGTCTCGATCTCATCCATCCCTATCCCATGACCGGGGACGAGCGCCCGGAATTCCGCGAGTATTACGAGAAGTTCAAGACCTTCCTCAAGACGGAGGTGGATCCCGCGGAGATCGATCGCACCGGCGAGTATCCCGAGCATGTGCTCGACGGGCTCCGCAAGCTCGGCGCGTTCGGCATGAAGATCCCGAAGGAGTACGGAGGCCTCGGCTTCACCAACGTCGAATACAACCGGGTGATGAAGCTGCTCGGGACCTATTGCGGCAACATCGGCGCACTGCTCTCGGCCCACCAGTCGATCGGCGTGCCCCAGCCGGTGAAGATCTTCGGCACCCCCGAGCAGAAGAAGAAGTACCTCCCCCGCTGCGCCAAGGGCGAAATCTCCGCCTTCGCGCTCACTGAGCTGGGAGTGGGCTCCGATCCCGCGCGCGTCACCACCACCGCCGAGAAAACCGAGGATGGGTCGGCTTACATCTTGAACGGCACCAAGCTCTGGACTACCAACGGCACCCTCGCGAAGCTGCTGGTGGTCATGGCCTCCGATCCCAAGACCCACAAAATCTCCGCCTTCATCGTGGAGACCGAGTGGAAAGGCGTTCAAGTCCTGCACCGCTGCCGGTTCATGGGCTTGAAGGCGCTCTCGAACGCGGTCATCAACTTCGACAACGTGCGCGTGCCCGTCGAGAACCTGGTGGGCGGCGAGGGCCGGGGTTTGAAGATCGCCCTCACCACCTTGAACGACGGACGTCTCTCCATTCCCAACATCTCCGCGGGCACGGCCAAGGCAGCGCTCGAAACCGTCCGCGTCTGGGCCGGTTCACGCGTGCAGTGGGGGCGCCCGGTCGGGCGTCATGAAGCGGTGGGTCACAAGATCGCCGACATGGCCGCCACCGGCTTCGCCATGGAAGCGCTGGTCGAACTGGCCACCCAGATGTCCGACCGGGGCGGAGCCGACATCCGCCTCGAAGCGGCGGCGGCCAAGGAGTGGAACAGCGCGCGCGGCTGGGAAATCGTAGACGACTTGATGCAGATCCGCGGCGGCCGGGGTTATGAGACTGAAGGCTCCCTCGAATCACGGGGCGAATCGCCGATTCCCGTGGAACGCCTCATGCGCGACTTCCGGATCAACCGCATCTTTGAGGGTTCGAGCGAGATCATGCATCTGTTCATGGCCCGCGAGGCGGTGGACAAACATCTCGACGTGGCTGGCGCCCTGGTCAATCCAAAGTCCACCACGGCCGAGAAGATCAAGGCCCTGCCCGGGATCGGCGCGTTCTATTCTTGGTGGTACCCGACCCGCTTCTTCGGCTGGGGTCACTGGCCTCGTTACGCGGAATTCGGCGCCCTGGCGAAGCACATCCGCTTCGTGGATCGGCGCTCCCGCAAACTCTCACGTTCGAGCTTCCATGGAATGGCGCTCTATCAGGCCGGCCTCCAGAACAAGCAGGCCTTCCTCTTCCGTCTCGTCGACATCGTGAACGACCTGTTTGCGATCTCCGCGGCCTGCGTGCGCGCCCAGGCTCTGGTGAACGCGAAGCGGCCGGAAGCGAAGGAAGCGGTGGAGCTCGCCGATCTCTTCGCCCGCGGCGCGAGCCGAAGGGTGGATGCCGCGTTCAAGGCCCTATGGAGCAACGATGACGTGAAGAAGTACAGCGTGGCCAAACACGTGCTCGACGGCAAGCACCTCTGGATGGAAAACGAGCTGATGGGCCTCTCGGCCGCGGGTTCTACAAAGAAAACGGAATCCGATTCCCACCCGCGCGCAGTCGCCTGAGCGGGAGTCCGAACAGGCATCGCGAAACACTGTATCTTCGCGGCCACGATGCGAAGAATCCTTGTCACCGGCGCTCTCGGCCAGATCGGCTCGGAGCTTGTTGTAGCCCTCAGAGAGCGGTACGGCCGCGAAGCCGTCATCGCCTCGGATATCCGGATGCCTCCCCTGGAGACTCTGCATCCGGGCGAGCGTTTCGAGTTTCTCGACTCGACGAACGCACGCCAGATCCAGGACACCGTGCGTAATGGCGACGTGGGAACCATCTATCACCTCGCCGCGCTGCTTTCCGCGACCTCGGAGGAGAAGCCTCACGTGGCCTGGGAACTGAACATGGGCGGGCTCTACAAGGTGCTGGAGGTCGCGCGGCAGCACGACTGCCAGGTGTTCTTCCCGAGTTCCATCGGCGCCTTCGGCCCGGGCACGCCAAAGGACAACACACCGCAAGACACTATCCAGCGTCCGAGCACGATGTATGGAGTCACCAAAGTCGCGGGCGAACTGCTCTGCGACTACTACAACCGGCGTTTCGGGGTCGACACCCGCGGGCTGCGCTTCCCCGGCCTCATCTCTTACGCCACCCCACCGGGCGGCGGCACCACCGACTACGCGGTGGCGATCTTCTACGACGCGATCCGCTACGGAAAGTACACCTGTTTCCTCAAACCAGACACCCGGCTCGACATGATGTATATGCCGGATGCTCTGGCCGCGCTCGTCACCCTGATGGAAGCGGATCCGGGCAGGCTGATCCACCGCAATTCCTTCAACGTCACGGCCATGAACTTCACGCCTGAAGAACTGGTGGCCGCGATAAGGAAACACATTCCCGCCTTCGAAATGCGGTACGAGATCGATCCTGTCCGTCAGGGCATCGCCGACTCGTGGCCGAACTCGCTCGACTGTTCCGCGGCGCGCGCCGAGTGGGGCTTCAGCCCCAGGTTCGGGCTCGAGGCCATGGTCGAGGACATGCTGACCCAACTCCGGGCCCGCATCAGTTAGGAGCTTTCCATGCCTTTCGAACGCCTGTCGCAGGCCCTGCAACAGGAGATCGCGGTCATCGACGGCCGCGGCTCCAGCAAACGCCATGAACTCGTGATCGTGGACGTGGTGCCCCCGCGGGAGGGTCACGGGCCGCGTTACCTTCTCGAGGGGCAAGGCGCCACGCCGTTCCTCAAGATGAACTCCAACAACTATCTCGGCATGAGCCTGCGGCGTCACGTGATCCAGGCCGAGGAAGCGGCGGTGGGACGGTTCGGTTGCGGACCGGGCGCGGTCCGGTTCATCAGCGGCACCTACGAGCCCCATGTGGCCCTCGAGGCGAGGCTCGCGAAGTTTCATGGCCGCGAAGCCGCCATGCTGTTTTCCTCGGCCTACGCCACGATCATCTCGACCATCGTGCCCCTGATCACCGCGGACACCGCGCTCATCTCCGACGAGTTGAACCACAACTGCATCATCAACGCCATGCGGATGGCGCGTCCGAAGGACAAGTACGTCTACAAGCACAACCAGGTGGCGGACCTCGAGGCGGCCCTCACCAAGGCGGCCGAGAGCGGGGCGAAACGCGCGGTGGTGGTCACCGATGGCATCTTCAGCATGCGGGGCGATCATGCTCCCCTCGTTGAGATCCAGGCCATGGTCCGGAAGTTCGATGCGCGATTCCCTGAGAACGCGGTCCTCGTAGTCGACGACTCGCATGGCGTCGGCGCCTTCGGGGCCACGGGCCGGGGCACCGAAGAGTTCACCGGGTGCGAGCCGGTGGACATCCTCGTGGGCACACTGGGCAAAGCGTTCGGCGTCAACGGCGGCTACGTCACGGGTTCGCGCATCCTCGTCGACTATCTGCGTGAGACGTCGATGATGTACATCTATTCGAACCCCATCACTCCGGCCGAGGCCGCGGCGGCCAAAGAAGCGGTGGAGGTCCTCGACTCGCCCAAGGGCCTCGGCTACCTCGCCCATCTGCGAGAGATGACCGCCAAGTTCGAAAAGGGCCTGATCGACCTGGGCTTCGAGACCATCCGCGGGGAACACCCGGTGACGCCGCTGGTGGTGCGCGACACGCCGAAGACCCAGGCCCTGGTGAAGCACCTCTTCGCCCACGGCATCCTGGTCACCGGCCTTTCCTATCCGGTGGTTCCCAAGGGCGACGAGGAAATCCGCTTCCAGGTCTCTGCCGACCACACGGTCAAGGACATCGACACCGTCCTCGACGCGCTGAAGTCATTCGCCGGCTGAGCTCGGTCCCCGGCCGCACGCCCGCGCCGGTCGCGGGTAGGATCACGGGATGATGATGCGCTCTCGTTCGACCATCGCCGTCACCCTCGCCTTCCTCACGGCCTTCGCTCCGCTGGCCGCCGCCAGCCAAGCCGCGCGTCCTGTCCGCCCGAAGGCCGCACCCCCGCCGCGGCCGGCCGCGAATCGCGTTCCCCCGGCCCGCTTCGCTGATCCCGACCGGCTGGGCAAACTGGCGCGGGCGTTTCCGGAAATCGACAAGGCCTTCCTCAACTTCGCGCAGGGCGGAAACGCGCCCGGAGTGGCGTGGGGCGTCATCGTCGACGGTGAACTCGTCCATTCGGGAGCGACCGGCGCGCGCGATGTGCCCTCGAACGTCAAGGCCATGCCCGACAGCGTGTTCCGGATCGCCTCGATGACCAAGAACTTCGCCGGTCTCGCCATCATGAAGCTGCGCGACCAGGGACGCCTCTCGCTCGACGCACCGGTATCGCGTTACGTGCCCGAACTGAAGAACCTGCCGCTCCCCACCACCGACTCCCCGGAAATCACCGTGCGCCATCTGCTGACCCACTCCGAAGGATTTCCCGAAGACAATCCCTGGGGCGACCGTCAGCTCGCCGAGAGCGACGCGACGTTGTCGCGATGGATGCGCGCGGGCTTCCCGTTCTCCCAGGCACCGGGAATGGGCTACGAGTACTCGAACACCGGCTTCGCCATTCTCGGACAGGTGATCGCCAGGGTGTCGGGAATGCGGGCGCGCGACTTCATCGACCGCGAGCTCCTGAAGCCCCTCGGCATGACCTCGACGAAGTGGGACACCTCGGCGGTTCCCGGTGATCGCATCGCCCGGGGTTACGGCCGCGTCGATGGCCAGTGGGTAGCCGAAACGCCGCTGGCCGACGGTTCCTACGGCATCATGGGTGGCCTCTATTCGACGGTGCCCGACCTGGCGAAGCTGGTGGGCATGTATCTCTCCGCCTACCCCGCGCGGGACGGCGATGATCGGGGCCCGCTGAAGCGAGCGTCTCTTCGCGAGATGCAGATCGCGCATTCGCCGTATCGATCGACGGCCTTACGACCCGTGGTCAATGGCCCGCTCAATCTCTCGTCGGGCGGCTACGCCTTCGGTCTCGCCTCGACCCAGACCTGCCGCTTCGCGAACGTCGTGGCCCACTCCGGCGGCTTGCCCGGCTACGGGTCCCAAATGCGCTGGCTTCCCGAGTATGGCGTGGGCATCGTGGCCTTGGCGAACGGAACCTACGCGGGTCCGGGCCGAGCGGTGAACGAATCACTCGAAGCCCTGGCCCGGACGGGCGCCCTCAATCCGCGAGTGCCCCAGCCTGGCCCCGAACTCATCAGCACCCGGGCCGCGATCGACGAACTCGTCAATCGCTGGAGTGACGACGGCCTGCGGAAAGTGGCGGCTATGAACCTGCTGCTCGATCGCTCCCTGGATCGAAGGCGTCAGGATTTCGAGAGCCTGCGCGAGAAACACGGCGTCTGCCGCGGCGGGTCGGACATCGAGGCCGAAAACGCCCTGCGCGGACGATGGACGCTCACCTGCGAACGCGGACAGGTGCGGGTGAACATAACCCTCGCCCCCACTCTTCCGCCCACGGTGCAGTCCCTCGAGACGTCATCGATCCTCCCGGCGAGCGCAGGGTTCAACCGCGTCGCGGGGGAACTAGTGCGGTCGATGAACTCCGGTGAGCCGTTGAACGAATCGCTCGTCTCCTTGAGCGCCCCCAAGGACGTGGCCGGGCAGATTGCGGCGGCGCGGGTCTATGGAACGTGCGTCGCCAACGACCTGGTGGCCGGGGGACCGGACAGCGGAACCCTTCGCCTCAACTGCGATCGCGGACGCCTCGACCTCCGCCTCACCGTCGACAGCGCGGGCCTCTTGACCGGTCTCCGCATCGCGCCTGCGTCGGGCGAAGTCTGTGTGCCCTAGCCGCTAGCGACGTTCCGAAACGATGAGGGCCCGGCCTCGTTCAACGTCGACGCGCGACAACAACCAGGCGCCGACCACGAAGAACACGGCGAGACCGAGAATGGCGCCCCGGCTGGATCCGGTCACCGTGACCATCACCCAGAAGAGCGCGGGGCCCATGATGCCCGCGAAGCGTTCGCCGATCCCGTAGAAGCCGAAGAACTCGGATGATTTCTCCTTGGGAATGAGGCTCGCGAAGAGGGATCTCGACAATGCCTGGGCCCCGCCCTGAGCCGTCCCGATCAGAGCGGCCAGCACGAAGAAGTGCCAGGTCTCGGTCATCAGGTACCCAACCACGCAGATCACGAAGTAGGTGGCGAGGGCGATGTAGATGGCGGCGCGGGTGCCGATCTTCGAGGACATCCGGCTGTAGAAGTAGGCACAGGGCAGGCCGATGAACTGCACGGCCAGAATCGCCTGAAGCAGCCGGGCCTGGGGAATACCGATCTCGGTTCCGTAGGTGGCGCCCACCTTGATCACGGTATTGACGCCGTCGTTGTAGACGAGGAACGCGATCATCATCATGAACGCCTCGCGATAACGGCGCAGGTCGCGGAAGGTCGCGCGCAGTGAATCGATGGTGGCGGCGAAGGCCTTCATCGGAGAGCGCCGCTCGCCCTTTCCGTCGCCGCTTGCCGGCGGTTCGGGCACGTTCCGGAACAAGGGGATGGAGAAGACCGCCCACCAGACCGCGGCGAAGGCGAAGGACGCGCGTGTGGCCGATCCCGCATCGGCGAACCCCCAGGCCTGGGGATTCGCAATCCACAGCAGGTTCAAGGCGAGCACCAGGCCGCCCGAGAGATACCCGAACGCGTAGCCGGCGGACGAGACCAGGTCGATCTCCTCGGGCTTCGCCACGTGCGGCAGGAGCGAGTCGTAGAGGATGAACGAAACCGCAATGCCGACGTTCGCGAGTCCGTACCAGAAGAGCCCGGATCGCCAGTCGCCCGGACCGACAAACGAAATGCCGAAGGTGGCGATCACGCCGATGCCGACAAAAAGGGCCAGGATGCGTTTGCGCGTGCCCGAGAAATCGGCGAGTGCGCCCACAAAGGGCCCGATGAGAGCCACGATCAGCGCGGCGATGGCGGTGGCGGCGTAAAAGTGGGCGCCCGACTCGGCCTTGGTGAGTCCCTGGGCGGCGACACTGGCGAAGTACACCTGAAAGACCTGGACAATCGAGGTCATGAACGCGGAGTTCGCCCAGTCGTAGGCCACCCAGCCCCGCAGTTCCGGGCGGGACAGTCCGAGTCGCTCGAGCAAGGGGGCAGCCACGGTGCCGCATTCTGTCATTCCGGCGAGGTCTCCTGGCGCGGCTTTGTTGTCAGAATGGAGCCTCATCATGCCCAAGAGCCCCGTCACCAGGACCACCGCACCCTTCACGTACCGGATCCCGGTCATGTTCCACGACGTCGACGCCGCGGGAACGGCCTACTATCCGCGCCTCGTCGACTTCTGTCACCGCGCCTTCGAGTCGTTCTTCAACGACCGGATCGGCAACTCGTACGCGAAGGTCATCGGAGGCGGAGTCGGTTTCCCCACCGTTCGTTTCGAAATCGACTTCATCAGCCCCATCCGCCATGGCGACACCATCGACATCTCCGTGAGGGTCGCCGACATCGGCCGGACTTCCGTGGGCCTCGCCTACGAGGCGCGTCGCGGTCGGACCGTGCTCTTCCGCGCCAGCAACGTGGTTGTGGTGGTCGACCTCAGAACGATGACCAAGAAGCCGCTTCAGGGCGCGATGCGCCGCCGCTTTGTCGCGGCTGCCGCTTAGGACAGGACCAGGCGTTCGATCAGCTCGACCCGCCGGCCGAGGTCGGCGGCGAGGACGTGTTCGTGGCGCGCGTGCGCTCCATCGCCTGCGGGGCCCAGGCCGTCAAGGGTGGGAACACCGGCGGCCGCGGTGAGATTCCCGTCGGATCCACCGCCCACTCTCTCGCCCCCAAGCTCGAAGCCCAGTTCGGCCGCGATCCGCCGAGCCGAGGCAAAGAGAGAGCGCGACGCGTCGGTCTCCATCAGCGGAGGTCGGTCGAAACCGCCCAGGATCTCCACCCTCACACGGGGATCCTGTGACCGCCAGGCGCGCAGGTCACGTTCGACCCGCTCGGGTTCGCTTGTCGTCCAGACCCGGCAATCCAGAGTGACCTCGGCGTTTTCGGGAACCACGTTCGACTTCGTACCCGCGGAGGCCAGCGTGGGCGTGACCGTGGTTCCGAATTCCGCGTTGCCGAAACTCCGCGCCACCTGGACGAACTCGGCCAGCGCCTCGAGGGCCGAAGCACCCTTCTCGGGATCGAGGCCGGCGTGCGACGGCACTCCGGTGAAGCGCACCCGGAAGAGCCCCGTCCCCTTGCGCGCGACCTTGGCCGCGCCCCCGCCCGCGGACGGTTCGAGAACCAGAACGCGGTCGTGTTTCTTGGCGGTCTCGATGAGGAGCCTGCTCGAGGCGGCGCTGCCGATTTCCTCATCGGGGGCCAGGAAGAGCGAAACGCGGGGCGACGCGGCTCGCGAGCGCAGCCGGTCCAACACGTGAATGCCCACCGCGACGCCTGCCTTCATATCGAAGACGCCCGGACCGCGGATGACCCCGTCCTGATTCTGAAACGGGATCTCGCGGAGGGTTCCCAAGGGCCAAACCGTATCGATGTGGCCGAGGAGAAGAGTGGACGGCCCTCCGCCCTCGTCGGAACCGACGGTGGCCACGAGAGCATCACCGCAACCCTGGCAGGGCACAGTGCGGGCGATTTCGGCCCCGCCTCGGTTCAATCGGTCGCGAACCCAGGCGGCCACGGCGCTCACCCGTTCCGCGTCGTCCGAGGGGGATTCGTGCTCGACCAGCTGACGCAGGTCTTCGAGGAGCAGGCCGGTGTTTTCCACGGCGGGCATCATAAGTCCTGGCCGGAGATAGATTTCGGCGGCAGGCCCACGCGATGGAACCTGACAGGCCGGCGCTTCGTTATTGCCATAGAGAGGAAAATCCATGACCACACTGTTCTTTCTGGGCCTGATGTTCTGCGGAGCGCTCATCGCGCTGGTGGCTCTGCCGCT
>JAGNNV010000470.1 GCA_017990495.1 Vicinamibacteria bacterium | reverse complement strand
TGCCGTAGAGGCGGCTCCACAGGTAGCTCGCGCGCAGGCTCCAGTTGTCGGCCATCCGCTTGTTGAAGGTGAACTCGACGGAGTCGTAGTCGCGGACCGCCTTGGGGAAGGCAGGGCCGAAGCCGGTTTGAGCGGCCGCGCCGAAGCCCGGGTTTCCGATGGTGTAGATCTCATTCCCCTGAGCGTCGAGTGAGCCGATGTCTTCGATTGCTGTGTCGATCTGCTTGTGGACGTAACGAGCGGAGAGAGAGACCTTAGAGGAGAACTCGTGCTCGATGCCGAACACCGCTTCCTGAAGCTTGAAGGGCTTCATGTCTGGATCGACGGTGTTGGCGCCGGGAGCGTTGCTCGGGTGACGGAAGTCGATGGGTCCACGAAGGAGCGTGCCGGGGCAAGCGGGCGGACAGGAAGCGCCACCAACCAGGTTGGTCCAGTCGGGGGTGTCCAGGGTGTAGTAGTACTCGAGCCACTTGTCACCGCCAAAGCTGCCACGGGGCATCTCGAGCTTGGTGATGTCGTAGAAGACGCCCCAGCTGGCGGCCACCTTCCACTTGCCGTCGCCCTTGACGTCCCACGCCGCGCCGAGACGCGGAGCCAGCTTCTCCTTGAAGGAGAAGTGGATGGCCACGGGAAGAGTGCCGTCGGCGGTGGTGAAGGAGGGGACGTCCTCACGTTCGCTGCGCAGGCCGAGGTTCAAGGTCAGGCGGTCGTTAACCGACCACGCGTCCTGAATGAACAGGCCGATGTTGTTGCTGCTGACATCGCCCTGGGTGATCAGGCCGAGCTTGGGGTTCACGCCGTTGCTACGGACCTGGTAGTAACCGTAGGTGCCGCGCGCGCCAGCCAGAGTGCGGTTCCAGAAGAGGCGGACTAGGTTGCCGGTCTCACCGCGGAGCACTTCGTTGCCCACGCGATCAAGCTGGACGCCGAACTTCAGGGCATGCTGGCCCTTGGCGGTGAAGAAGTTGGAGTTGTCGAACTGGAGACTCAGCCGCTTCTGCTTGTCGAACTGCCGGGAGGTGTTGGTGGGAACGGTGGAGTAGTTCGTCGGCTGCTGGAACTGCGCGGGCACGCCGGCCTGGCCCACGTTGCCCACGCTGAAGAGGTAGCGGGGACCCTGGTGGATACCCTCGTCCTTGGCGTCGGAGAGGTAGTAGCCGCCACGGACGCTCATGAAGTGCGACGATGTGCGGACGTAGTCGACGTTGCCCGAGATGGACTGGTTGGGGAACGTGGAGGTGACGTCGAAGTTCGAAGTCGCCGCCGACGTCCCGCCGAGCGCCGGAAGAAGCCCCTCGGTCTTGGAGGTGCTGCGGTTGTAGGCGATGCGAGCCCGGAATTTCTGCGAGAGCTGGGCGGTGATGTTCGAGGTCAGGTAATGAACCGTGGACTTCTGGCTCTTCGCGATGGTCGAGGCGCTGGCGTTCGAGGAGGTCGTGGGGTTCACCGAGCGATCCGTGTCGATGAACGCAGGCTGGTAGCCGGCGAAGAACCAGAGCTTTTCGCTCTTGATGGGCCCGCCGATCTGGAAGCCCGGCTCGAGGCGAGTGGAGTCGTCCTTGGGATAGGTGATGTACTCCGCGGCCGTCGCGTTGCTCGGGGAAATACGAAGGACGGGGCGTGAATCGCCGTTAAGGCTGCTGCCGCTGAAGTAGCCGCCCACCTCGCCACGCCACGCGTTGGTTCCGCTCTTGGTCACGGCGTTGATGATGCCGCCGGTGGCGCCGCCGTACTCGGCGGTGTAGCCCGAGGACTTCACTTCAACTTCGTCGACGAAGTCGGTGATGAGGGCCTTGCCTGAGGTGCCGTTCTGGATGTTGGTGGTTTCCGCGCCGTCGATGATGTAGCGGTTCTCAGCGCCGGAGGCGCCGTCGATGGAAATACCGCCGAGCTTGCTCTCGGAGTTGGCGCCGGGAGACTGGGTGACGAGCGAGGTGAAGTCGCGGCCCTTGGGCATCTTGGTGATCGCTTCATCGCGGAAGCTGTTGATGCGGGCGGTCTGCTTCATGTCGACGATGGGGGCTTCGGCGGTGACTTCCACCTGCTCGGTCTGTCCGCCGACCTTGAGGTTGAAGTCAGTGCGGAGGTTCTGGCCGAGGGAGAGGGTGACGCTCTCGAACCGGGCCGTGGTGAATCCCGCAAGGCTCGCGGTGACGGTGTACTTACCGGCCGGGAGCGAGGGGAAACGGAAAGCGCCATCCGAGCCGCTGGTGGTGCTGAACGTGGAGCCGGCCGCGGCCTTGGCTTCGACGGTCGCCCCGGGAATCACGCTGCCCGATGCATCCTTGACGACGCCCTGGATCGAACCGCCCTGTTCCTGAGCCGTGGCCACGAAGCCGAAGGCAAGAACAAGGAGGCAGGTCAGAGCAATTTGAAATCGCTTCATAAGTCTCCTACTTGAAAAGTGTGTGATGGATGGGCCGCTCGCCATTCAAAGACCTGAATGGTCAACCCGTGTGGTTCGATCCTAGCCCCACATCTATAAGGAAAGCAAAAGCAATCCATAATTTTGACGCCCAAATTTCTGAATCTTCCGG
>JAGNNV010000138.1 GCA_017990495.1 Vicinamibacteria bacterium | reverse complement strand
GCGGGGGAGCGGTGCGTCTTCAACCACCGCTGGGACGACCCCGCGACTTTCACGACCCTCGGGACCATCGAGGAGGCGGAGATCGAACAGTTGACCGGAGGCCGGATGAGGCGCCCGGTGACCGTGGCCCTGAACCGGCTGCTCCTCGACTACGACCACGTGATCGTCTGCGGTCCGGTCTTCCCCCATGAAGTGGCCGGCTTCTCGGGCGGGACCAAGTACCTGTTTCCCGGCGTCGCCGGCGCGGAGATCATCCACTTCACCCACTGGCTCGGGGCGCTCATCACCAACTACGAGGTCATCGGCTCCAAGGCGACCGCGGTGCGCGCCGTGATCGATCGCGCCGCGCGCATGGTTGACCGCCCGTTGTCGCTCATCGCGCCCGTGGTGACGCACGAAGGTATCGCGGGGGTCTACTGCGGGCCCATGGCCGAAGCCTGGTCGGAGGCGGCCGATCTCTCGTCGCGACGCCACATCGTCTGGCTCGATTCTCCGGTCAGGCGCGTGCTCTCGATCATGCCGGAGATGTACGACGATCTGTGGGTCGCGGCCAAGGGCATGTACAAGATGGAGCCGGCGGTGGCCGATGGAGGCGAGGTGGTGATCTACGCCCCCCACGTGCGCGAGGTCAGCCGCACGCACGGCGAGCAGATCGAAGCCGCGGGTTATCACTGCAAGGACTACTTCCTGAAGCAGTGGGATCGCTTCAAGGACGTGCCCGGCGGCGTTCTCGCCCACTCCACTCACGTGAAGGGCCAGGGCCATTTCGACCTCGATACCCGGATCGAGACCACGCGCATTCGCGTCACCCTCGCCACGTCGATCCCTCGCGAACTCTGCGAAAAGATCAACCTCGGCTACCTCGACCCGGGAAGCATCGATATCGAGGCGTGGAGCGGCGATCCCGACACTCTCGTGGTCCCGCGGGCCGGGGAGATGCTCTACCGTGTCAAGCCATCGAACCAGGGGAAGGACTCATGAAATACGGACTCGACATCAAACCCTCAGGTGCTTTGGACTTCGTCTCTCTGGGGGCGCTTGTTCACCGGCTCGACCCGGGGCGGGTTCCCTTCCGCAAGGCCACCGAGTGCGCCATCCATGTGAGCGGCGGGGAATTCAACTGCGCCGCGAACCTGGCTGACTGTTTCGGCCTCAGGGCCGGCATCGTGACCGCCATGGTGGACTATCCGATCGGAGAGTTGATCGCCGAACGGGTGAAGGCCATGGGCGTGATCCCGTTCTACAAGCGCTTCGCCCACGACGGGGTGCGCGGACCCAACATGGCCGCGGTCTATTCCGATCAGGGTTTCGGCGTGCGCCCGCCCATCGTCTTCTACAACCGGGCCAACGAGGCGGCCGCTCTGCTGAAGCCGGGCGATATCGACTGGAACGCGATCTTCTCGGGCGGCGTCAGGTGGTTCCATAGCGGCGGCATCTTCGCGGCCCTCTCGCCCACCACCGCAGAACTGATCATCGAGGGAATGCAGGCGGCCAAAGCCGCGGGTGCGATCTGTTCCTTCGATCTGAATTTCCGGGAGAAATTGTGGAAGACCTCGGGAGGCGCCGAACGCGCGGCCTCCGTGATCGCGCGCATCGTGAAGAACGTGGATGTGCTGATCGGCAATGAAGAAGACCTGCAAAAAGGTCTGGGCATTCCCGGTCCGGAGGTCACCGCGACCTCGAAACTCGACCCGAGCAGCTTCTTCGGAATGATCGACAACGTGGTGAAGAAACACCCGCAGGTGAAAATCGTCGCCACCACGCTCCGCGATGTGCACTCGACCAGTCGCCACTCCTGGGCCGCGGTGGCCTGGATCGACGGCAAGACCCACCTGACCCCCACCGTCGAACTCGACGTGCTCGATCGGGTGGGAGGCGGCGACGGATTCGGATCGGGCTTTTTCTACGGCCTGATGACCGGGGTTGAACCCGAAGAGGCGGTGCGGCTGGGCTGGGCGCACGGCGCGCTGCTGACCACGTTCCCCGGGGACACCACCATGGCCACCGTCGAGCAGGTTCGGGCGTTTGCCCGAGGCGGCTCAGCGCGCATCCAGAGATAGCCCAGGCGGCGATCTCGTTCGGGTTGGAGATCGCCTGGGTCCCGGTCAATTCGAAGACAGTCGGGGGTCTCGCCTCTGCATCATCACCAAATGGTCATTCCGGCGGTTGTCGGGATACCCATATCGGAACTTGAGCTCCCTTTCGGGTTGAGAGTCGAACAGGATCCGCATGTCTCTGGCCGCCACCGCCGGAGCGGCCAGGAACGGACCTTCGAAGCGCCCGTAAGCCATTACTTCGAAACCCGCCCGCTTGGCGAGGCGGGGGGGAATTCCGGTGGAATCGGAAAGCATGAACTCCATATTGGAGAGGAGGTAGCCGCAGATGCGGCCGAAGGGCTGACTCCAAAGCAGGTAGCTCGCTGCCTTGGTCATGGCGGTGACCCGGCCCTTGGCCTGCAGGTGCTTCAAGATACCCGGCTCCTTGACCAGGCCCTCGTCGGAGAGGTCGGCCGCGATGTGGCGATGAATCCGCGGCGGCGCCTCCTTGTTTCCGACCGGCCGAAAGGTGATCTCCGAATTCGAGAAGGCTTCCGAAAAATCGGGCGACTTCCACCATGGGTTCAGCTTCACGGCCGTCGAGGACTCTCGCTCTTCGATGTTCTGAGCGGAGAGGCCACGAACGACCCCTTCCCGGTTGACGCTGAAAAAGCGCAGGGCGACCGGCTCCTGATCATGGATCGCGAGACCGACCAGGAAGAACGCAAGCTGGCCCGGGATGCCGCCGCGCTGAAGCTGGATCATGTTCTCGCTCGTCGATTCCGTCCAGATGAGGAGGCCGCTCACTCTCCGGCGCACCTGCTTGAGAGCATCCTCAAGGTCCTTCGGCGCGACATCCACAATACCCCGAGGGTCGCCGGCGTGTTCGAGGGAGATCGTGGTGACCTCTGCGAGGCCAGGGTAGGTGGTCAAGGCCGAGAGCAGGTCGCCGCCGCCGAAGGGATACACCACGGTTTGGGGAAGGTTGGCGGGTTGCAAGGAGAGCAGAAACGGTTGCGCTTTGGGCAGATACTTCTTCTTGTATCCCTGGATCGTCGGCTGGAACTCTTTGCAGTGCCTGGCCACGACCGGCTCGATCTCCTTCGGAATCGGCTCGTCACCCGCGCAGGCGACGATCCGAAACAGCATGCGCGCTTCCCGGTTGAAGAACTGGGACTGATCGGTCGTCGTGGGGGAGGCGTCTCCCTGCGCACGCTCCGGGACGGGCGTCGGCTTGGTTTCCTGCGCCGCGCTCACGCCGGCGGCCAGGACGAGAGTGAGGGAAAGGAAGGCTTCCTTCATCATGATGCTGCTCAACGCCCCGGGGTCCAGGGCGCGCCGCTTGTCTCGAAGTCGGCCTTGAGGCGGGCGAGGTCACCCTCGATCAGCGCCTTCAGGTCGCGCGTCAGCGTCTCGAGTGCGGCGGCGGCGATCTCGACATCGCGTCGCTGGGTGGCGGTCGGCATCTGCCGCGTCTCCCAATGTCCGCCCATCACCTCGCCCACGCGGCCGCTGATGGAGGGCGCGTCCGACTCGTTCAGCGCTTCGCGCGCGGTGTCGCCCGACAACCGCATTGAGAGCCCCGCGAGCCCCTTGGTCACCGAGTCCATCCGCGCGAAGAGGTCCGTGTTCGCGCGAGGCGACTGCAAAAGGGCGGCTCGCATGTGTCGGAGTTGCTCGCGTGCGTCACGGACCTTCGCTTCGGCCGCGGCTACCTTAAGGCGCAGTTCCGCGGTTTGTTGCTGGAAGGCGGCCACCGCCGCGAAGTCGGTGCCCGCGGGAGCGCTGGGCACGGGCTTCACCTCGAATGACTGGGAAGCGCCCAGGCGACGGACGCCGCTTTGGGAAACCACCATGAGCTGGGCGGAATAGCGCCCCGGGGCGGTGAGGGGACCGGTGGGCGGCACGTCCCACGGAGCGCGGAATCCCGGAGGACGCAGGTCCACGGGGTCGGGGCTCGGAGCGCGCAGGTCCCAGTTCACGCGGTGCAGCCCCGCCTTGGCCGGTCCATCGATCCAGCGGACCGGTCGTCCCGAGGCGTCGGAGATCACCAGGAGGACTTTCGGCTTGCCTTCAAGAGCCTCCTCGCGGAGCCGGTCGAATCCGGGGAAGGGTGTGTCCGCGCCTTTGTCGCGCAAGGTCTTCTCGGCGGCCTGCCGCGCTTCTTTTGCGGTGGTGGGCGCTTCTTTCAGGTAGTAGGTGAGAAGCGCTCCCATTGGAGGGTTGAGCGCGGTGAAGTCGTCGCTGCCCTTCTCCGGCCGGCCCGCCGCCTGTCCCGGTTGATACGGCACGAACCACCAGGCGTCACGCACCGGAAACAGGGCGCCTTCAGCAGCCAGCGGCCCCGCCCCGATCTCGCGGAGCGGGCTGTAGTCGTCGAGCACATAGAAGCCGCGCCCGAAGCTGGCCCCGACCAGGTCGTTATCCCGGCGATGGATCTTGATGTCGCGGAACGAAATGGTGGGCACGCCGGCGCTCAGCTTGATCCAGTTGACCCCGCGGTTGAGGCTTGTGTAGATGCCGAACTCGGTTCCCAGGAAGAGCAGGTCGGGTCGCACATGATCCTGCTGAAACGCCCACACGATGGTGCCTTTGGGCAGGTCGCCCGAAATGGAACGCCAGGTCCGGCCGAGGTCGGCGCTCTCGTAGACGTACGGAGCGAAGTCGCCGTTCTTGTGGTTGTCGGCCGCCACGTAGATGGTGCGCGCGTCGTGGAGCGAGGCCTCGACGTCGTTGATGAAGCTCGTGGCGGGAAGGCTGGGAAGGGCCGAGGCGCGAGTCCAGCTCTGGCCCCCGTTCTCGGACACCTGGACCAAGCCATCGTCCGTTCCCACCACCAGCACTCCCGCCTTGAGCGGCGACTCGCTGATGGCGGTCGTAGTGGCGTACTTCGACATGGCGCCATGATCGAAGAGCGAATCGACGCTCCAGGTCCGCCCGACGAACTTCTGCTCGTACCGATTGCGCCCCAGGGTGAGATCGCCGCTGATCGGCGTCCATGCGCTGCCCCGGTCGTCGCTGCGCCAGATTCGCTGCGAGCCGTAGTAGATGCGATCGGGATTGTGAGGACTGACCAGCAGGGGAGAGTCCCAGTTCCAGCGCTCGGCCGGGTCTCCGGGCGCGGGCTGCGGTCGGATTCCCAGCCCTTCGTCGCTCCGGCGGTCCTTGCGGATCAGGTTTCCCTCCTGCCACATCATGTAAAGGATGTCCGGATCGCGCGGGTCGAAGGCCACGCCGTATCCGTCGGCTCCGAGCGGCACGTACCAGTCCTGGTTCCGGATGCCGTCGCGGTTCAGGGTGCGCGACGGACCATGCATGGTTCCAAGATCCTGGGCGCCGCCAAGGATGTCGTAGAAGGGCGCTCGGTTATTGAGCGCCACCTTGTAGAACTGCGACACCGGCAGGTTGGGGAAGTGCCGGAAGGTCTTCCCTTCGTCGAAGCTCTCGTAGACGCCGGAGTCGGTGCCGACGATCAGATGGCGGCCATTGGCGGGGTCGATGACGAGCGCGTGGTTGTCGCTGTGTTTGTCGTTGCCGGTTTCGAGGGTTTCGAAAGTGGCGCCGCCATTCCGCGTGACCTGAATGAAGACGTCCATCTGATAGACGAGTTCGGGGTTTGTGGGGGAGACCTCGATCTCCTGGTAGTAGTGAGGGCCGGTGCCGCCGGAAATGTACCCGTTGCGCTTCTCCCAGCTCTCGCCCCGGTCGCGCGAGCGGTAGAAGCCCTTCTCATCGTTGTTCGCTTCGATGGTGGCGTACACGAGACTCGGATCGGCCGGCGTCACCGCCAGACCGATCTTGCCCATGTCTCCCTTGGGAAGGCCGGTGGTGACCTGACGCCAGGTCTTGCCGTTGTCGGAAGATTTCCAAAGGCCGGACTTCGGCCCGCCAGACAGGAAGCCGGCCACATGACGGCGGCGCTGGTAGGCCGCGGCATAGACCACATCGGGATTTGAGGGATCGAACTCGAGGTCGGTGACGCCGGTGTTCTCGTCGATCTGGAGCACGGGCTTCCAGGTGAGGCCGCCGTCCTCGGACCGGTAGACACCACGTTCTCCGCCCGCCGACCAGAGCGGCCCTTCGGCCGCGACCAGCACCATGTTGCCGTCCCTGGGATGCACCAGGATTCGGCCGATGTGCTGGGAGCCGGCAAGACCCATCCGCTGCCACGTTGTCCCAGCGTCGCGGCTTCGATAGACGCCGTCGCCCCAGCCCACGTGCCGACCGCTGACGTTTTCGCCCGTGCCCACCCACACCACTTCGGGATTGGTGGGATCGAGGGTGATCTCGCCGATCGAGTACGACGGCTGCTCGTCGAACAAGGGCTTCCAGGTGACACCCGCGTTCCCCGTCTTCCAGACGCCGCCCGATCCCGCGGCCACGTACCACGTGCTGCGGTCGGTGGGGTGCACCTCGATGTCGGCGATGCGGCCGCTCATCAAGCCGGGCCCCAGGGTTCTAAGGCCCAGGCTCGAGACCACCTTGGCGATGGCGGCGTGGTCGGAAGGCTGGGCGGCGAGCAGGGCCGGAATGCCGGCCGAGGCGGCCAGGGCGAGCAGCAGTCGGGTTTTCATCGTGGGCGGATATTACCCATCCCGAGGCAGCCCGTAGCCACCGAGCGCCGTTCAGGGATCTGAACGCGATTTTGGAAAACCGTTGACATCGGAGCCGAGGCGCGAATATCTTCGCCCGGCGCGAATTTTTTCGCCCTTCAGGAAGAACCGAGGCAATGAGCAAGACCAGATCGATCGATCTCACCCGGCGGGAGAGCCAGATCATGGCCGTCCTGCACCGCCGCCAGGGCGCGGCGGTCGAGGATGTCCGCGCCGAGCTTCCCGACGCGCCAAGTCCTTCGAGCGTGCGGAAACTCCTCGAGATCATGATCGAGCGCGGTCTGGTGCGGCGCGAGTACGACGGCCCGCGCTTCGTCTACTTCCCAACCGCCAGCCCCGAAGCCGCCAGCCGCTCTGCGCTCAAGCACCTGGTGCGGACATTCTTCAACGACTCGCCGGGTTCGGCCATGGCGGCCTTACTCGACCTTGGCGGCTCACCCCTTTCCGACGCCGAATATCGGCGTCTCAGCACGTTGCTCAAACAGGTCCGTGAAACAGGAGACAAGCGATGAACTCACTGGTACTCGCCTTGCTGATCAAGTCGTCGCTTCTCATCGGCATGGCCTTCGCCATCAACCGGCTGGCGCTTCGAAACCGCTCGGCGGCCTCGCGGCACCTGGTGTGGACGCTGGCCCTGTCTGGGGTTCTGCTCTTGCCGATGCTCTCCCTGGCGGTGCCGGGTCTCACGATTCCCGTTCGCGTCGGGACGTTGGCGCCTCAGTCGGTGAGCGGCCCCACTCTGGTCGTGGGCGAAGCAGAGACGGCGGAGAGGTCTGCCCGGGCCCAGGCGAGCGCGCCGATCACCGCGCCGCCCTCCCCCCAAGACTCAGGCGCGGAGACCTCGTGGGGAGTTGTGGCTCTCGCGATCTATGGCGCGGGCGTCCTGCTGCTTGGGCTTCGTCTCGCCCTTGGGCGCGCGACGCTCTCTCGAATCGTCCGTCAATCCACCGAGGTTCAAGACCCTGCCTGGCGCGCTGAATTGCGGCACTGCGAGGCCGCGATGGGGGTACGCAGACCGGTGCGCCTGCTGCGCAGTCTCGACCACAGCATGCCCATGGCCTTCGGCATTCGCACCCCCACCATCCTCATCCCGGCCATCGCCGATACGTGGTCCGACGACCGTCGCCGCGCGGTGCTCCTGCACGAGCTGGCCCACATCGATCGTCGCGACTGCCTCACTCAGCTCCTGGCCGAGGCGACCTGCATCGCCTACTGGATGCACCCCGCGGTGTGGCTGGTGGCCGAACGCCTGAAGGTAGAGCGGGAAGTCGCCTGCGACGACCGCGTGCTCACCGTCGGCACCGCGGCCGGCGACTACGCCGGACATCTTCTCGAGCTTGCCTACAGTCTCGGCGGGTATCGCTCGCCCGCGCTTGCGGTGAGCATGGCCCGCCGTGCTCAGATCGAGGGCCGAATGCTCGCGGTCCTCGACGCCGCGCGGAACCGGGTGACCCCGACGTTGCGGGCGCGCGTGCTGGGCCTCCTCGCCACCGCGCTGCTCGTCGTCCCCCTCGCGGCGGCCGAGGCGGTGATCGTCCCCGAATCATCGGAAGGGCCGGAGATGACGCTCGCGACGACTCTGCCGGCGCAAGAGGCTGCAAGACCCGTGGCTCCCCTCGCACCCCTGGCTCCACTCGAGCGCTCCCGGCGCACCGAGAAGCGCCGCGAGATTCAGCTCCCCGGCACTTTCGAACTGCGGACCTCCGAGGAGCCCGACACCATTTATCTCCAGCTCAGTGAGCGACCGAACTCAATGCACGGTTTCTCCCTCGCCGTGGCTCAGCTCGAAGGCTTCTCGCCCGCGATCCTCACCGGCGAAGGCGGCCCCGCGAAGTTCAGCCTTCGACGCGATGCCGGCACGATCACCTTCGAGGGCATCTTTCGCTCCGGTGTCGGCGCCGGCACCTTCGACTTCAGTCCGGACCCCGCTTTCCCGGGGGCGATGGCGAAGCGAGGCTTCGAGGCGCCCAACCAGGTCGAGCAGTATCAACTCGCCCGCGGCAACATCGGGTTCGCGTATCTCGACGAGCTGAAGGCCCAGAACTACGAGCCGCCCACCCTCGCCGAACTCATCCGCGCGGCCGACCACGGCGTGCACCTTGACTACCTGCGAGGCATGGGAGGTGCAGGGTACAAACTCGGCCGCATCGACGCCCTTGTGCGTACCCGTGATCACGGGGTTACGCTCAAGTTCATCGCCGGGCTGGCCGCGGAGGGCATCAAGGGCCTCTCGGCCGACGAGTTGGTGCGCGTTCGAGACCATGGCGTCACTCCCGAGTACATCGGCACGATGCGAGCCCTCGGGTACAGGGACCTTTCGCTTGAGGAACTGATTCGCACTCGCGATCACGGCGTCACCGCCGACTACATCCGGGGCATGGCGGAGGCGGGTTACGCGCGCCTCACGCTCTCCGAACTGGTGCGGACACGCGACTCTGGCGTTGGCCCGGAGTATGTGAAGGCGCTGCGCGACGCCGGCCACAAGGGGCTCTCGCTCCAGGAGCTGGTGAAGGCACGAAACCACGGCGTTGGCGCCGATTTCGTGCGCGAAATGGCCGCGCTCAGTCGCGTGCCCCTGATGATGGAGGATCTCATCAACGCCAGGGACCACGGGGTGGGCCCTGAGTTCGTCAAGGCCATGC
>JAGNNV010000137.1 GCA_017990495.1 Vicinamibacteria bacterium | reverse complement strand
TGGCGGGCCGCGCGAACGTGCTGATCTTCCCCGACCTCGATTCGGGGAACATCGGCTACAAGTTGGCTGAACGGCTCGGCGGAGCGCGGGCGGTGGGCCCGATCCTTCAGGGCCTCGCCAAACCCGCGAACGACTTGTCCCGCGGCTGCTCGGTCGAAGACATCGTCGACGCCATCGCCATCACCGCGCTCCAGGCCTGACGCGCGAGAGCGAACACCCTTGGCCCAAGGCCAAGCCACCGTCGGTCGCTGAGGGTGGTCCGTGCTGCGAAGCGGTCGAGCGCGCAGCCTGGCCACCCGGCGGCCCACGCCCGGTGGCTGAGTCGCGTCTGGAAGCGTCTAGTCGAAGCCACCCCGCGAGGTCGCTTGGCCCAAGGCCAGGCTGCGCGCTCGACCGCTTCGCAGTACGGACCGCCCTCAGCGACCGTTCGCAAGGCCATGGGCGACCAATGTCGCCCCACATTGGTCGCCGTCCGTGTGGGGGCCGTCCGCCTCGGCGGCTACGGAATTATTTCGAACTCGGTTTCCTTGACGTAGTCCTTCTGGGCCACGTTGTCGCGCAGGCGGAGCTGGGCCACGTACTTCCCGGGAGCGTAGCCGCCCAGGGGCACCGGGCCGGCCGAGGGCGTTGCCGGTTCGACGTCGTAGGGTTGATCGGGGGCCTTCGCCAGGGTCTTGCCGTCCTTGATGATCTGGAAGCCGCCGACCACCGAGATCTTGCCCGCCTCATCCTTCGCCGCGCCGTAGATCGCGGCCAGAAGCGTCACCGATTCGCCCTGCTTGAAGACGTTGCCGTAGCGGGGCACGAAACGCGTCGAACCGAAGGTGAACTCGAAGAAGGGGTCGTCCTTCACGGCCGCGGTGGTTTCCTGGATGTCGGCGAGAACCATCACCGGGGAGACGGTGAGGTCGGCCGCGTACTCCTGGGTTTTCACCGCGACGTTCACGACCGCGCCCTTGCCGGACTTGGCGTCGATGGCCGCGACCTTCATGGTGTGCGCGCCGGGACGCACGGGCATGCCGAAAGCGGAGACGAACTTGTTGTTCTCGACTTCCGCGGTCACCTCGCGATCCTGCGACTTGAGCAGGCGCCCTTCCTGGTCGGTCGAGTGGACGGACACCACCACCTTGACAACTTTCTTGCCTCCCGAGTCCGACTGGGTGAGACCCGTGGCATCACCCTGAATGAGGCCGGCCACGAAGACCGATGCGCCGTCCTGGGACCGGATTTCCATCACCTGGCGCGCCTCGAGGGGAAAGTCGGTGCGGGGGTCCTTGAGCAGGGCCTGAGCGGGGGTGGGCTTGGGAAGAAGATCGGCCAGCTTCACCAGCGAACCCTTGGCGTCGTACTTGTAGGAGAGGTTCGTCTGGATGACCTTCAACTCGGCGATCCGGTTGAGCTGATCGCTCAGACGATTGCCCTGGGGCAACATGCAGCTTCCGTCGACAGGGATCTCGAGAACGCCGCCGGTGAAGGTGAGGCCGGGGCGGTCCTTGAAGGTCCAGGTTTCGGGAGTGCGGAACGCCACGTCGCCGGAGCTTTCCTTCTTCACGCTGTCGGGAGCCCCCATGAGAATGTGGAGACGGCCGCAGTCGGTGAGAGACCCAATGCGCCCGCCCACCCGGTACTTGGCATCCACTTCAGCCACGAGCTTCAGGTATTCCGTCTGGAACTCATTCTCCGGAGTATCGAGGTTCGGATCGCGGCGGGCCCAGAAGATCTTCTGGAACTCGGCCGCGTCGGAGTTGTTCTTGAGATTCTTGTACGACTTCTCTTCCTCGGGAAGGATGATCGGGCGGACGGAATCCACCCACTTCTTGGCGTTCTTGTCGAGATCGGCAAGAGCCGGGGAGGCGAGGACGACGACCAGGGTGGACGCCAGACCAAAACGTTTCATGAACCTGTTCCTTTGAACCAGTAGGCGCGACTTATGAGTGCTGCCGGAGACAAACCGCCCGTGCCCCAAGGGCAACCTTCGACTTCGGGACAGGGAGTGTACCGCCGCGTTGAGGAAAGCCGGGACCGGAGCCTCGTGATAGGTTGTTCCTTCCACCCGATGTCCCTCGGATCTCTCCCCAGAATCGCCGTTGTCGCCCTCTGCCTGTTGGCCTGGGGCGGGGACGCGTTCGCGGCCCGGAAAAGCCGACGCAAGGCCCCCGCGCGGACGCCGGTGGTCGTCCTGACGCCACCTGAAGCCTCGCCCTACGACTTGAAGGTGGGCGAGGCGGCGCGCGCCGCCATCCGCAATCGGTCAGGCGTGGCCATCGTGGCCATGGATCCGTGGACGGGACGGGTTCTCACCATCGGCAATCCGCAGTCCGGACTCTTCACCGCCTATCAGCCGTGTTCAGTCTTCAAGCTGGTGGTGGCGGTGGCCGGCCTGGCCGAAGGCGTGATCACACCGGAGACCCGGTACACCTGCAACCATGGTTGCTGGCTCGCTTCCGGCCACGGTCCCATCGATCTGGGCCGCGCGCTCGCGGTGTCGTGTAATCCTTTCTTCGAGTGGGTGGGCGAGCGGCTCGGGTTCGACGCGGTGCGGTCCTATTCCCAGAAGCTGGGCCTCGGCTCGCGGACCGGGATCAACCTGGCGGGCGAAACCGCGGGGGAGATTCCTTCCGTGATCCCCCGGGGCGGGCTTGGCCACATGTCCTCGCACGCGCAGGGCGTGAAGACCTCCGCCATGCAGCTCGCGGTCCTGATGTCGGCTCTCGTGAATGGCGGAGTCATCAACGAGCCGCAATTCGTCTCACCCCTGGCGGTGCGAGCCAAAGAACGGTCCCGGCTCGACGCTCCCGCGAACCTGTCGATGCTGGCCCCCGGTCTCTTCTCCTCGGTCACCGAAGGCAGCGCCCAGCGCGCCTTCGATCCGGGGTTCGTGGCCAGCGGGAAAACCGGCTCGTGTTCCGGGGTCGGCTGGTTCGCGTCGTCGCTCGGTTATCCGCGCTCGGAACTGGTGGTGGTGGTTCTGGTCCGGGGCGGCAATGGGTCCGCGGCGTCTGGAGTTGCCGGAGAGTTCTACCGGTCGCTTCTGGGAGTTTCCCCCCAGTCGGGCAACCTCCTCGCCACCGCGCCCGGCGCTCAGTAACGGCAGCGCCGGGGGTGGGGTTCTTGAAAGGGCCTGCGGGCTTTAGCGCCGGCTGAGCTTGACCACCACGCGGGTCGCCTCACCGAGCACGTTGACCTCGGTCTCTTCCGTCTTGTAACCCGGCCGGACCACTTCGATGCGATGCCGGCCCGTCGGCAGTTCGAGGCGAGTGAGCTGCGCCGCCTTGCCGTAGAACTCTCCATCGACGTACACGGAGGCGTCCCCCGGCTCGATTTCGAGCACGACCTCGCCCCGGCCCGTTTCGCGCGCGGGCGGGACGTAGGGCCGCTCGGCGTCGACTTCGCGGCTGCGGTCGGTTTCCCGGGCCGAGTCACGATCGCGGTCGCGATCCATGTCGACGCGAGGGTCGTCGCGATCGCTGTCGCCGTCGCGGCGATCAGCATCGCGGTCGAGGCGGCGCTCTTCCTCACCAACCGAGTCGCGGCTTTCCCCGCTGCCCCTCACCATGTCGTAGCGAAGCTTGAGGGTCTGGTCGCGGTTCGCGTAGATCGAGAATGTGTGCGAGCGATAACCTTCATGCCGCAAGGTGATCTCGTGACGACCCGGCGAGACATTCAACCGCTGAAGCAGGCCGTCGAAGTCGTCGACGATCCCGGCATAGTAGCCGTCCACATAGACGCGGGCCTTGGAGGGCTCGACCAGAGTCCTCACCTGCGCGATGTTGCCTGACCGGTAACGATAGGACCGCTGGGAGGGGTAGTAGCCGTAGTAGTCGCCGTAGGAATAGCCGTAGTCGTAGTAGCCGTACCCGTAGCCGTAGAGGCCATAACGGGAACCCGGATAACCCCACGAGTAGTAGTAGGGATCGTAGAAGTAGTTCGAATAGGGATAGCTGCGGTAGCTGCGGTAGCCGCCGTCGTTCTCATACCGACCGCGGTCGCCACTACCGGTCCCGGGGCGGGGCCGTCGACGCGCCGCGTCGGAGGATCGGCTGCTCTGACTGCCACCGTTGTTGTATTGGCTCCCGCCACTGCTGGAACTCGAGCCGCTGCTCTGGGTGGAACTCGAACCGGACGAACCGCCCGAGTGCCTGGAACCAGCGTCGGAAGCCGAGGAGCCGCCGCCACTCGAACCGCGGGGTACGGCGCGGTTGTCGTCCTGGGCGAACGAAACCGCGGCGAACATGGCCAAGGGGACCAGACCGATGAGCTTGAGTGTCTTCATGGCTTTGAAACCTCGTAAGGGGCGGGCTCGAAAGGGAGCGTGCCACACCCTCTATAGCAAACGTCGTGCCCGTCCGCGAGCCCATGGCGGGGGGCAAACCGTCCCGCTCCGATGACATTGACGGGTCGAACCGAGGACAGAAATTCTCAGGGGGACGGAACGCGGGCCACGGGGTCGCCGGGCCGGACGAAACCGGGGGTCAGCACCCGCGCGTACAGCCGGCCTCGCCCGGGATGGATCTTCGCGGACAAGCGGGAAAAGTCCCCATCGATGAAGGATCCCGCGATGTTCTTGCAGGGGTGGGCGGGTTTGGTGATTTCGAGCAGCACTTCGCCAACCCTCACCCGGGCCCCGGGTCCGAGGCTTGTCCAGTCGAGACCGCAAACGGTGAGATTTTCACCGGTTGTGCCTCGGTCGATGGGGTGCCCAAGCGACCGCAACTCGTCGATATGCTCCTGGGCGAACAGGCACACCGCGCGATCCGGGCCGCCGTGGAAACGGAGGTCGCGCTGGCGATCGCCGCTCAGCCCGGAGGTGGTGACTTCAACCGGTCCGGCCACCTGTCGTTTGGGCACGCCTCCGTTCGAGATCTGGATGGAGGCGAGACGACCAGCGCCAGGGGTTTCGGCAGGAGAACGGGGACTTTGGTCTGCGGACATGGGAAAACGTAAGATAACCCGCTCGGAACTTACAGCCGTCGCGTCTCGTATTCATACTGTTGGACGACTCGCAGGTCCCGTCCAACCTCCTCAGGCTTTTCCTGGCCTTGTCGAGGACGCTCAGGCTGGCCGGCATCTTTGGAGGATTCATGTCTAAGGCGAAGAAAATCGGGCTGTCGATTGTGGCCCTGGTGGTCGTGGGGGCGGTGATCGCGGCAAGCGTGGCCCGCTCGAACGGCAGCAAGGTCGAGGTACAGACCGGAAAAGTCGGCAAGAAGGACCTTGTCTCCAAGGTCTCGGCCTCCGGCGAGATCCGCCCGAAGAAGTTCGTCAACGTCTCGTCCGACGTGGCCGGCCGCATCGTCCGCCTGCTGGTCAAGGAAGGCGACCAGGTGAAGCGCGGCCAGATCCTGGCCCGCATCGACGCGAAGCGTTTCGAAGAATCGGCGCGGCAGTCCGAGGCCGGACTCGGCGCCTCGCGGTCCGATCTCGACCGGGCCATCGCCGATCTCGAGCTGAGCCGGCAGGGTCTCGAACGCTCCCGCAAGATGCACGCGGAGCAGCTCATCTCCGACCAGATCCTCGATCAATCCGAATCCGAGTTCAAGATGAAGCAGGCCGCGGTCGAATCGCAGCGCAAGCGGGTGACCCAGCAGTCGGCCATCGTGGCCACCAATCAGGATGACCTCGGCAAGACCGTGGTCGTCGCCCCCATGGACGGCGTGGTCACGAGCCTCCAGAAGGAAGAGGGCGAAACCGTCATCGGCGCCCAGAGCTTCTCCCCCACCGTCATCTGCGTGGTCGCCGACCTCTCCGTGATGGAAGTCGAGATCCTGGTCGACGAAACCGATATCCGCAACCTCTCCCTCGGCCAGGTCGCCGAGGTCCGGGTAGACGCCCTCGAAGGTTCCATCATCAAGGGCACGGTCACGGAGATCGGCTCCTCGGCTATCCCCCGCGGCGCCGCCGCCAGCACCGGGTCCAACGTGAACACCTCGAACCAGGCGAAGGATTTCAAGGTCACGGTGACCCTGAACGATCCCCCCGCGGCTTTGCGTCCCGGCCTGAATGCCACCGCCGACGTCATCACCGCCAAGCGCGAAGGCGTGGTCGCCGCCCCGATCCAGGCCGTGGTGGTTCGGCAGATCGACAAAGACGGCAAGGTGGTCGACCCCGCCATCGGCCAGGCTGGTCCCGCAGACAGCAGCAACACCCCCGCCCGCACCGCCAAGCTCGAAGAGAAGGAAGGCATCTTCCTGGTTCAGGCCGGCAAGGCCGTCTTCAAGCAGGTCAAGACCGGCATCATCGGCGACTCCGACATCGAGATCATCGAAGGCGTGAAGGACGGCGAGGAAATCATCATCGGCTCCTACCGCACCTTGCGAACCCTGCGCAACGACGCGATTCTCAAGATCGAGGCGCCTGCGGGCAAGGGCTCCAAGTGACGGAACAAAGCGCCGCCTCGTCGATCATCCGCTGCGCCGATCTGTGGCGCACCTATCAGATGGGCGAGGAGACCATCCACGCTTTGCGCGGAGTCTCCTTCGAGATCCAACCCAACGAGTACCTCGCCATCATGGGGCCCTCGGGTTCGGGCAAGTCGACGCTGATGAACCTCATCGGCTGTCTCGACACGCCGTCGCAGGGCGAGTACTACCTGCGGAACCAGCTGGTGTCGAAGATGTCCGACGATTCACTGGCCGAGGTCCGCAACAAGGAAATCGGCTTCGTCTTCCAGACCTTCAACCTGCTGCCTCGCGCCACCGCGCTCGAGAACGTGGAGCTGCCCCTCGTTTATGCCGGCATCCCCAAGGCGGTGCGCATGGAGCGGGCCCGGGAAGCGCTCGACAAGGTCGAACTGGGCTCGCGCATGGGTCACAAGCCGAACGAGCTGTCGGGCGGTCAGCGCCAGCGCGTGGCCATCGCGCGCGCGCTGGTCATGGGTCCGGCCATCCTGCTGGCCGACGAGCCCACGGGCAACCTCGACTCCACCACCGGCGAGGAAATCATGCGGCTGTTCGAGCGCCTGCATGAGGCCGGCAACACCATCATCCTGGTAACTCACGAACGCGACATCGCCGAACATGCGCATCGGGTCATCATGATCCGGGATGGCAAAATCGCGAGCGACGAGATAAGCAGCAGAGCTTCGTAAGCCGTTTTCGGGGGCTGAAGGCCCCTACCTGGAAGGACGCAGATGCCGTTTCATGAGGCGATCGCCATCGCCATGGCCTCGGTCAAGGCCAACAAACTGAGGTCCATTCTCACCATCCTCGGGGTGGTGATCGGGATCGCTTCGGTCATCGCCGTGGTGGCCATCACCGACGGGCTCGACCGCTACATGGCCGACAAAGTCCTGGCCCTCGGCAGCAAGAGTTTCACCGTCCAGAAGTTCCCGGACATCATCGTCTCCTTCGATCAGTTCCGCGAATTCAACAAGCGCAAGGACCTCACCCTGCGCGACGTCGATCTCATCCGCGATTCCTGCACCCTGTGCGCGGAGGTGGGCGGGCTCATGGCCACGAACCGCACCGTGAAATACGGCTCGATCAAGCAGGAAAGCGTCCAGATCATGGGCGTGACCGAGAATTTCAGCCGCATCGGTTCCATCCGCGACCTGATCGTCGGTCGTCATCTCATCGACGACGACATCGACTCGGCGCGGGCGGTGGCGGTCATCGGGGCCGACCTGATGGACGCCTTCTTCCCGAACACTGAGCCGCTGGGCAAAGAGATCATCGTCGACGGCAACCGCCTGCGCGTGGTCGGCGTGGGCGAGCGCAAAGGCAAGGTCTTCGGCGAGAGCCAGGACAATTTCGTGTGGACTTCCATCACCGCCTTCCGCAAGCTGTTCGGGTCCCGCCGCTCCGTGAGCATCCAGGTCGAGGCCCAGTCGATGGAGGTTTTCGAGAAGGCCCAGGACCAGGCGCGGCTCGCCCTGCGCAACCGCCGCCACCTCGCTTATGGCGAGCCCGACGACTTCAACATCGAAACCGGGGAGAGCGTGATGGATCTTTGGAACAGCGCCACCCAGGGCATCTACGTGGTCACCATCGTGGTCACCCTGATCAGCCTGCTGGTGGGCGGAGTGGTGGTCATGAACATCATGCTGGTGTCGGTCACCGAACGCATCAAGGAGATCGGGGTGCGCAAGGCGCTGGGCGCGCGCCGCGGCGACATCCAGAAACAGTTCATCGTCGAGTCGGTGCTGCTCACCGGAGCGGGAGGCATTCTCGGCGTGATGGGCGCCGCGATCTTCTCGTTCGTGGTGGGCCGGCTCATGTCCGGCATCGTGGGCGACGAGTTCTCCGCCCCCGTCCGCTTGTGGGCCGTTGCCGTGGCCGTCGTCTCGTCGACCATCGTGGGTCTCGTGGCCGGCATCTATCCGGCATCCCGGGCCGCCGCACTCGACCCCGTGGTCGCGCTGAGGAGCGAGTAACGCGATGAAGCAAAAGGGCAGCGGTCGTATCGCGATCTTCGCGTTGTGGGAGTCGGTGAAGATCGGCCTGTCGTCGCTGATCGCCTACAAGATGCGAGCGGCGCTCACCATCCTCGGCGTGGTCATGGGCATCATGACCGTCACCGGCGTCTCCGCCATCATCGCCGGCCTCAACAGTTCGCTTTCCTCCCAACTCGAACAGCTCGGCTCGGCCTTCATCCTGGTCCGGCCCCAGCAGCCGGGAGAGAACATCTCTTCTGAAGAACGACGCCGTCGACGGTTGCTGACCGAAGATGAAGTGAAGGCGATCCGCGAGCTGCCCGAAGTGGAGGCGGTGAGTCCGCTCGCCTTCGTGCGCGCGGATCTGATCAAGTACAAGGAACTCCGGGTGAACGCGGCGCAGGTGTTCGGCACCACGCCGGACTACGAGCCCGTGCACAACATGTTCGTCGAGCGCGGCCGCTTCTTCAACGAAAGCGAAACCGCCCGCGCCGCCCAGGTCGCGGTCATCGGACCGGACATCGTCGACGCGGTTTTTCCCGGCCTCGACCCCATCGACAAGGAACTGTCGATCGACGGCCGCAAGTTCCGGGTCATCGGCGTCACCGAGCGCCAGGGCAAGTTCCTGTTCTTCAGCCGCGACAACGTGGTTCTGGTGCCGGTGAAGAGCCTGCCTTCCTCCAACTTCATGGGCCTTGAAGGCTACGTGGCCGACGTCAAAGCCACCTCGCCGGAACGCGTGCTGCAGGCCGAGGAATCGATCCGGGAAACCCTGCGCCGCAAGCGCCGGCTGCGATTCTTCGCCAAGGACACCTTCGCGGTCTTCACCCAGGATGCCATCACCGACCTCTACAACCAGGTCACGGGCGGCATCTACATGGTCATGATCGCCATCTCCTGCATCGGCCTCGTGGTGGGCGGGGTGGGAGTCATGAACATCATGCTGGTGTCGGTCACCG
>JAGNNV010000136.1 GCA_017990495.1 Vicinamibacteria bacterium | reverse complement strand
AAGAGCGTGGAGGATCTGGGTGTTCATGACCGGATGCGATTCGAGAATCGAGTGATCCGGTCGAGGGAGTCCGAGCCGCGTGAGGTCGCCATTCAGCAGACGGAGGAGTCCTTGAAGCACCGGACGCTCGATCCAGTATGGAAGGTGCGGACCTTCCTCGCCGAAGACGTCCGCGGGTTTGCCGAAAATATGCTTGGGGACGAAGTAATACCCGCGGCGCAGGCTGATCAGCGCGCGACGGGCGGAGCGGCTGGCGTCGCAGGCGATATCGCACCCCGAGTTCCCCGCGCCGACGATCAGAACCCGACGGCCATCGAATTGCCGGGGATGTTTGTAGTCGGAGGAGTGGATGACTTCCCCATTGAAGTGTCCGGCGAACGACGGGATGAAGGGCCGCCATTCACACCCCACCGCGGAGATGAGGCCGGCGAACGACCTCGAGGCGCCATCCGAGAAGCGCACCGACCATCCGCCGTCCGCGTCGGGGGCCGCGGATTCGATCGCGGCACCGAAGCGAAAATGTCCGCGCAGGTCAAAGTGGGCGGCGTAGTTCTCGATGTACCGCAGGATCTGCCGGTGAGAGGGATAGTCGGGGTACGACTCCGGCATGGGAAAGTCGCGGAATCCCGAAAGCGTCTTCGAGGAGATGAAGTGCGCGGACTCGTACATCGGCGAGCCCGGGAAACCGATGTTCCAGATTCCGCCCACATCGGGATTGCGTTCAAAGGCCTCGAAAGGCACGCCGAGCGCCTTGAGCCAGCGCGCGGCGGACAGACCCGCGGGGCCCGCGCCCACCAGGCAGTAGGGACGTGACTCCATCGGCGCGTTCAAGCGGGGCGCACCCCAATGAAGACATCCCGCCGCAACACGGGGTCGTCCACGCAGAACGCCTTGAAGCCCGCGCGGCCCAGGGCGCGCCGCCACGTGCTCTTGGGAAACAGACCGAACTCGTGGACATCCTGGTGGGCCTTCACCCGACCGCGGGAATCCCGCAGCATGTAGACGAAGTGGACTTCGAACTTCGTATCACGCGGATCCCTATCGAAGTTCCACTCGAGATACCGAAGAGCCCGGTCCTTGCCGTCGTTGCCGCCGTGGTGAGTGAGGGACGAGTAGCTCTCGCGCGTGCAGTCGGGTGCGATCAGAGCCGCTCCCCCGGGCCGGGTGTGGATGAAGGCCGTGCGCAGGGCGCGCACCAGGTCGGCCTCGGTGGTCATATGCATGACGGCGTCGTGGATGAACACACGATCAAAGGTGCGACCCAGCCGCACGGAGCGCATGTCGCCTTGAAGGTGCTCGCACTCCGGGTTCAGTTTTTCGCTCATCTTCAGCATCCCGGGCGAGAGATCGACCAGGGTCATGTCGAACCACTTCTTCAGGTACGAAGCGTTGTTACCGCCGCCCGATCCAAGTTCGAGAAGGGTGCGGGCCGGCGCATCACCGCGCGAGAGCAGCAGCCGGCGATAGGGCCGGGTCTCGACGCGGTAGTCCGCCGGGCTCGAGAACAGGTGCCACCACGGCGCGAGGTCCTGGTAAAGGCGCGGGTTCTTCATGGGAGGCGGGACGTTATATCGAAGGCGGGCAGTTGATCTTCTCCCCCGAACGCGGTCAACTTCGGTTCGTGGCTGCGGAACCAACCGACGGGAAAGATCGCGCGTCTCTGGCCGAGGCCTCCGACAAGGTGGCGCGGGCCCACGCCTCGCTCAAGGCCATGCGTTCGCTGTCGCAGACCGACGTCGACCGGATCGTCGCGGCCATGGCCGGCGCGGTGGCCCCGGAAGCCGCTCGACTGGCCGAACTCGCCCACCGGGAGACGGGTTATGGAAACGTGGCCGACAAGACCACGAAGAATCTCTTCGCCTCCGAGCGCGTGGCCTCCCACATCGCCCCGTTCAGAACCGTGGGGGTCATCCATGACGATCCCGCCACGGGAATCACCCAGATCGGCGAGCCGATGGGGGTGGTGGCCGCCGTGGTGCCCTCCACCAATCCCACCTCCACCGCGATCTTCAAGGTCCTGATCGCCATCAAGGCGCGCTGTCCCATCGTCCTCAGCCCTCATCCCTCGGCGCGCACCTGCGTGATCGAGACCGCCCGGATCCTCGAGCCGGCGGCGCGGGCGGCTGGTTTGCCGGACGGCGCCATTCAGTGCCTCGAGACGGTTTCGCTCGCCGCGACCGAGGCTTTGATGAAGAGCCGCCATACCGCAGTGATCCTGGCCACCGGAGGCATCGGGCTGGTGCGGGCCGCCTACTCCTCCGGCAAACCCGCCTACGGCGTGGGTCCGGGCAACGTTCCCGTCTATGTCCACGCGTCGGCCGAGCCGGCGCGCGCGGCGCGGGACGTGATCGCGGGCAAGACCTTCGACTATGGAACCCTGTGCTCCTCGGAGCAGGCCCTCGTTTTCGATTCGTCGATCGCGGCGCAGGTTCGGAAGGGACTGGACACCGAGCGCGTCCACATCCTCTCCGCCGATGAATCGGCCAGGGTCGCGGCCTGGGTCATCGGCGAACGGGGCTTCGTGAATGCCCGGGCGGTGGGCCGCTCGCCCCAGGCTCTGGCCGAGGCGTCCGGCTTCAAAGTGGCCGAGGGAACGCGCGCGCTCGCCGCCTTCGTCGCGGGCGTCGGCCGCGAGCACCCGCTCTCAGCCGAGAAGCTCTGTCCGGTCCTCGCTCTTTACGAGGTGCCGGGGCCGGATGAGGGAATCAGACGGTGCCAGGAGTTGCTCGGGTTCGGCGGCACCGGCCATACCGTTGGCATCCACGCCGCCGACGAGGATCTGCTGCGGCGGTTCGCTCTGGCCCAACCGGCGTCCCGGGTCATCGCCAACTCGCAGACGTCAATGGGAGCCACCGGCCACACCACGGCCCTCGAACCCTCGCTTTCTCTCGGATGCGGCGCGGCCGCCGGGAACATCACCTCCGACAACATCACGCCTCGCCACCTCATCAATATCAAACGCCTGGCTCGCGTCCGCGCCGCCCCCCCCCGGGCAGGCGCGGGAGCCGCCCCCACACCCCCGGCCGCCCCCGCCCGAACCGAGACCGTCGACTTCGTCTGCGAGGACGACGTCCGCCGCGCCAAGCGGGAGGGACGGCGAATCTTCCTCGCTCCCAAGGCCCTGGTCACGCCGGCGGCCCGTGACGAGGCCATGGGGTCGGACATCCTCGTGACCCCAAGGAATTGAGAGTTTTACGGGTGCCTTGGTAGAGTATCCCCTAATGAACAGGGTGAATACTCCTAAGGGCCGAGCCTTCGGTCTGGCCTTCTCGGGTTTGATCTTCGCCCTCTGCGCCGTCCAGCCGGCGATCGCACAGACCGAAGAGCCGGGCGTCTCCAGCAACCCCGATCGGACCCCAGCAGTTCCCGTCCTCGAACTCGACCGCGAATTGGCCCGGTCCACCGGCTTGTTCGAGCAGGGACTGGCGGCTCTCGCGGAGAAGCGTGAAAGAGACGCCCAGATGGCTTTCGACGCCGCCCTGGACGTGTTTGTGCTGATGAAGGCCGCCCTGGGCTCTGACCCTCGCTTCCAGCCGGCCTACCTCAGTCTGGTCGAGCGGATCCATGCCGCCGAAGTCGCGGCCGGATCGACCCGGCGCTTCCTCCCCGCTCCACCCGCCTCCGCCCCTTCTCTTCCCTCCGTCGAGGCGCCCCCTGCGCCGATGGAGAGCACCCTGGCCGAACTCGGCGAGCGCATCGAGGGGGCCCACCCAACCGAAGAATCCCGGCAGTCGAATGAAGCCGTGCTCGGAACCGAAATCATCGACCTTCCCATCGAGCTGAACAATCAGGTGCTGGGTGCAATCGATCTCTACAGCGGCAAGTTCAACGGCTGGTTCTCCCGCGCCCTGTCTCGGGGCATGCCCCACCTGCCGCGGATCCGCGAGATTCTGGCCGAAGTCGGGGTGCCCCGCGACCTCGCCTACGTTCCCATCGTCGAAAGCGCCTTCAATCCGACCGCCCTGTCCCGGGCCAAGGCGAAGGGCCTCTGGCAGTTCATCCCCTCTACGGGGAAGCAGTACGGCCTCAAGCAGGACTTCTTCGTCGACGAACGCTCCAACATGGAAAAGGCGACTCTCGCGGCCGCCCAGTACCTCAAGCGTCTCTACGCGATGTTCGGCGACTGGAATCTGGCCCTCGCGGGGTACAACGCCGGCGAAGGTCGGGTCCAGCGCGCGATCAAGAAGGCCGGGACCGACGACTTCTGGGCCCTCGCCAAAACCAAGTCTTTCCGCGCCGAGACCAAGAACTATGTGCCCTTGATCCATGCCGCCATCGTGATCTCGAAGTCGCCCTCCTCTTACGGCATCCAACTCGCACCCTCAGAGGTCACGGTGGCTGAGACCGTCCGGGTCGAGGCCTCTTACCCGATCGCCACGGTGGCGCGCTGCGGCAGCGTCGAAGCCGACACGATCAAGCGGCTGAATCCGGACCTTCGTCGCGGCATGACCCCGGCCTCCGCCTTCGATCTGCAGGTCCCCTTCGGCTACGCCGGGCAGATCTCGGAGTGCCTGGCCGGTGAGCGAGCGCTCAATTACACCCGCCACACCGTCAAGAAGCGGGAGACTCTGGGCCAGATCGCCAGGAACTTCCGCGTCTCCGCGAGCGAAATCGCCCGCGTCAACGGCATCACCGTGAAATCGAAGCTGCGCCCCGGTTCCGAACTGGTCATTCCAAGGATGCCCCAGTCGGCCAAGAAGTCGAACGCGACGACGAGAACGGCCAGCACCTCGTATCGCATTCGCAAGGGCGACACCCTCTCCCAGGTCGCGGCCCGCCACAGCACCACCGTCGAGGCCATCAAGGCTCTGAACGGCCTGAACTCGAGCCGCCTCTCCATCGGTCAGGTGCTGGTGGTTTCGACCGAATCGAGCGAAAGCTCGAACTAGGAACGAAAGCGGACCCGATCCGGTTCAGCCCCGGTCGATACTCCGCTGACGCGCTTTGGTCGCGTCGAACCCGTCCTCTCCCACGGGCAGCCTTCAGAACCAGGGAGAGTCATGCTTGCCACCACCCAGACGGGCGCCGTCGCGGGAATCCGCGGCCAGATCATCCGGGTCGAGGTCGACTCCGCCCCCGGTTTTCCCGGGCTCTTCATGGTGGGCCTTCCAGACTCGGCGGTGCGGGAAAGCGAGAGCCGAATCAAAGCCTCCTTGCGAAACTCGTCCTTCGACTTCTCCTGGGACCGCCGCATCACGGTAAACCTCGCCCCCGCCCACTTGCGCAAGAGCGGAAGCGCCTTCGACCTTGCCATCGCCGTAGCGCTCCTGGCCGCCGCGGGCGAACCCGTTCCCGAACTCACCGACTGCGTCTTCCTTGGCGAACTCGCGCTCGATGGCAGCCTTCGCCCGGTTCCCGGAGTTCTGCCCATCCTCATTGAAGCCAGGTCGCGGGGGTTCCGGAGGGCGATCGTGCCTTCAAACAACTGGCGCGAGGCAGTGTTGGTGAAGGGGCTCGAGGTCCGAGGTGCGGGCAGCCTTCTCGCCGCGATCAGGCCCAACGAAGCCGGCGCCGCTCCACCCGAGAGTGCCTGTTCTGGAGACTCGCGGCCCGCGCACCTCGATCTCGACGACGTCGCGGGTCAACCGCTCGCGCGTCGGGCGCTCGAGATTGCGGCCGCGGGACGACACAACCTCCTGATGATCGGGCCGCCCGGATCGGGGAAAACCATGCTGGCGAGGCGCCTGCCCGGCATTCTTCCACCGCCTTCCGACCAGGAATCCCTGGAGATGACGGCCATTCAGTCCGCGGCCGGTTCGTGTCCCGAGGGTTTGGTGCGGGTGCGGCCGTTTCGCGCGCCGCACCACACCGCCTCCTCCGCCGCGCTGGTAGGAGGCGGGGCGGTACCAAGGCCTGGGGAGATCAGCCTTGCTCACGGCGGGGTCCTCTTTCTGGACGAACTCCCGGAGTTCCCGCGGGCCACCCTCGAGGGTCTGCGGCAACCGCTCGAAGAGGGGCGGCTCATCGTGTCCCGGGCCCGCGCCACCTTTGAGTTTCCCTCTCGTTTCCAGTTCGTCGCGGCCATGAACCCCTGCCCCTGCGGATATCTTGGAGACTCCGTCTTACCCTGCCGATGCACGCCGGGCGCCATCGCCCGCTACCAGGCTCGGGTCTCCGGCCCGCTTCTCGACCGCATCGATCTGGTGGTCGAGGTCCCCCGGCCCGAGATCAAAATCGACCCTTCGCGAGACCTTGGCCGAGGGAGTGGCGGCGAGCCGTCAGGCCCCGTGCGTGCCCGCGTGGCCGCCGCGATTCGATTCGCCGAAGAACGTCGGCCCGGTCGAGCCGGGGGTCATACGCCCCTCGGCCTTGAGGCGGACGCCGCCGCGACCCTGGAGATGGTGGCCCGGGTTCAGGGGCTTTCGCTTCGGGGGGTCCACCGCACCGCGCGCGTGGCCCGCACCATCGCCGACCTCGCGCATTCAGAAACCGTTTCGAAGTCTGCTGTGCTCGAGGCCCTGCTCTTCCGGGCCGGCGCGGCGTTGACCTCCCTTAAAGTCGCGTGATAACCTAATTAAATAGAGAGCGTTGATCGTGCCCTGGCCTGATCCGACTTCCCAAAACCGCGCATGAAAACTCCCGACTTCTTCACCGTGATCTTCGTGCCCAACGCGCGGGCGAAGTTTCGCAAGTATCAGGTTCCGCTCAACGTCGCGAAAATCGCCGGCCGCGTGGCTGCGGTCGCGGGAATCCTCCTCGTAGGCGCGCTGGTGCACTACTCCTCCCTGCTGTTCGAGGTCTCACGCCTGCGCAAGATCGAGGAAGAGTCGCGAAATCTCCTCACCAAGACCCACCAGATCGAGCAGGACGCGGCGGCCTTGCGCGCTCAAATGGGCCAGTTGAGCGGCATCGTGAACAAGCTGGGAGTCATGGCCGGCGTCGACACTCCGCCACCCGATCCCAGCGTGGGCGGCACCGGAGGTGGAACCACCGCCGATCGCTCGGCTCCAAGCGTCGCGAGCTTCGAGGAGATGAGCACTCGTCTCGCCGAGTTGACGGAAAAATCTCGCGAGCTGACCGGCGTGTTCGACAAGCAGCGGTCGCTGCTCGCCACGACGCCTTCCGTCTGGCCGGTCCGCGGCTACCTCTCCGCGGGCTTCGGGAACCGCGCCGACCCCTTCACCGGGCTCAAAGACTTCCACCCCGGCCTCGATATCTCCGCTCCCCTCGGCACCCGCATCCTTGCACCGGCCGACGGCACCGTCATCTTCGCCGGGGTCAAGGGCGGCTACGGCAACGCGGTGACGGTCAGCCACGGCCGCGGCATTGTCACCCACTACGGGCATCTCGACGCCTTCAATGTCCGCGCCGGGCAAACCGTCCGCCGCGGTTCGGTTCTGGGCTTCGTCGGCAGCACGGGTCGCTCAACCGCGCCTCACCTGCACTACGAGGTCTGGCTCAACGGGTCCAACCAGAACCCGATGCTCTACATCCTCGACGAGTACCGCTCGCTCGGTTAGACGCTTCGACCAGGGGCGCGCTCGATCCCGCCGCGCCCTTGCCCGCCCCGAGCCGCGGTCGAGTACGCGGAAGTGTGGTGCCCTGAGTCCATCGGAGGGCATCCGTCGAAGGGCGATGCCCTGAGTCCTTCGAGGAGGATTCGTCGAAGGGCGATGCCCTGAGTCCATCGGAAGGCATCCGTCGAAGGGGCCTTTTTCACGCCCGCAGAATCGCCTCCCGCGCAACCTTCCCTCCCGCAAGGTAAGGCTTTCCGAGCGAAGACATTAGAATCGCCGGACTCAATGCTCGGAAAACTGCTGACCAAGATCTTCGGGACCAAGAACGACCGCGACGTCAAACGGATGAGAGCGAGGATTCAGGTCATCAGTGACCATGAACCCAATCTGCAGAAGCTCTCCGACGAGGAACTCCGGGGCAAGACCGACGAGTTCCGAGCCCGCCTCGCCAAAGGCGCCACCGTCGACGAACTCCTGCCCGAGGCCTTCGCGGTCTGTCGCGAAGGCGGCCGCAGGGTCCTCAACATGCGGCACTTCGACGTCCAGCTCATCGGCGGCATGGCCCTGCACGAAGGCTCCATCGCCGAGATGCGGACGGGTGAGGGCAAAACCCTGGTCGCCACCCTGCCTGCCTATCTGAACGCCCTCACCGGCAAGGGCGTGCACGTGGTGACGGTGAACGACTATCTGGCCAAGCGTGACTCCGATTGGATGGGCCGGCTCTACAAGGCCCTCGGACTCACCGTGGCCTGCATCCAGCACGACATGGCCGACCGCGACCGCAAGGCCGCCTACGCCGCCGACATCACCTACGGCACCAACAACGAGTTCGGCTTCGACTACCTGCGCGACAACATGAAGTTCGAACTCGAGTCGTATGTGCAGCGTGGCCACAACTTCGCCATCGTCGACGAGGTCGACTCCATCCTCATCGACGAAGCCCGGACCCCGCTCATCATCAGCGGCCCCGCCGAAGAGTCCACCGACCTCTACTACCGCGTCGACCAGATCATCCCCAAGCTCATCCCCGGCGCGCGCATCGCCGGCGACAAGAAAGCCGAGGAGCGAGAGGAACTCGAGAAGACCGGCGACTACATCGTCGACGAAAAGGCGCGAAACGTCACCCTCACCGACTCAGGCATGTCCCACGCGGAGAAGCTTCTCAGCGTCACGAACCTCTGGGATCCGTCCAACATGGACGTCCTCCACCACGTGAACCAGGGCCTGCGGGCCCATTCCCTGTACACCCGCGACGTCCACTACGTGGTGAAAGACGGACAGGTCATCATCGTCGACGAGTTCACCGGCCGCCTCATGCCGGGACGCCGCTGGTCCGACGGACTGCACCAGGCGGTCGAGGCCAAAGAGAAGGTGAAGATCGAGCGCGAGAACCAGACCCTCGCCACCATCACCTTGCAGAACTACTTCCGCATGTATTCGAAGCTCTCGGGCATGACCGGGACGGCCGAGACCGAGGCGCCGGAATTCGAGAAGATCTACAAGCTCGAAGTGCTGGTGACGCCCACCAACCGCCCCATGATCCGCCTCGAGAATCCCGACATGGTCTACCGGACGGAACCCGAGAAAGACCGCGCGGTTCTGCGTGAGATCAAGGAGTTGTCAGGGGCCGGCCGGCCGGTGCTCGTTGGAACCATCTCCATCGAGAAGTCCGAGCATCTGGCTGCGATGCTCAAGCGCGAAGGCATCAAGCACGTCGTCCTGAACGCGAAATACCACGAGCGCGAAGCCGACATCGTCTCCCAGGCCGGCCGATTCGGCGCGGTGACCATCGCCACCAACATGGCCGGTCGCGGCACCGACATCATCCTCGGCGGCATTCCCGATGTGCGCGCACGCAACCTTCTCATCGAGAAGAACAT
>JAGNNV010000469.1 GCA_017990495.1 Vicinamibacteria bacterium | reverse complement strand
ATGAACAACACTCCGATGAATCCGCCGATCAGAGAGAGGACCAGGATCCGGGAGTACTCGAGTCCGAAGCCGAGGAAGATGAGCGCGGGCAGAGTGAAGATGACGCCACCCGCCACCGACTCGCCCGCCGACCCCGTGGTCTGGACGATGTTGTTCTCGAGGATGGTCGGACGCCCGAGGGCGCGAAGCACGGAGATCGACAAGACCGCGATGGGGATCGAGGCGCCGACGGTGAGACCGGCGCGCAGACCCACGTAGACGGTGACCGCCCCGAAGATGACGCCGAAGGCCATTCCTATGAGGAGGGCTCGCCACGTCAACTCCGGAACGACGGCCTCGTCGGGGATGTAGGGTTTGAAGGCCTTTGCTTCGGTCGCGTTTTCCGCCATGAGATCTCCCTGAAAAATGTATGCCGGAGCCTACGCCGAAAACCCGGGGCGCGGGTGACTTTGCGCAAGAAGCTCAGGCGTTCCTATACTTTCGAAAAGGGCCATGAAAAATAGATTCCTGCTGATGCTCGTTCTCGTGGCCCTCGGCGCATCGGGCTTCGCCCAATCGCAACAATTCGACCCCGAATACCTCGAGAACATGTACGGGCCGATCCGCGACGTCAGTCTTCAGGACCTCTCCTTCAACCCCCAGATCTACAACGGCAAGGGCGTGCGCGTGAAGGGCCGCGTCGGCATTCTGGATCTCACCGGCGCGAGCTTCGAATTGAATGACGGCGGTGTCCGCATCACCATCGTGCCCATCCGTCAGGGCATGAACGAGGATCAGCTGACCAGCCTGAGCGGACAGAACATTGAAATCACCGGCGTGTTTTCGTCCGGCGGCGGACAAGGCCAACAGGATGGACAGGCGCTCAACAGCGTCGGCGCGATCCGCTTCTGGAGCTGGGCGGGCCCACCGGAAAAAGTGGGCAAGGACAAGGGCGCCATCATCTCGCTCGAGCAGCTGGTGGGGCGCACGGGCACGATGGACGGCCAACTGGTGCGCGTGGTGGGCAAGTTTCGCGGTCGCAATCTGTTCGCCGATCTGCCCGCGCGGTCGATGCGCACCGCGGACGACTGGGTGATCAAAGACTCGCTGTTCGCGGTGTGGGTCACGAACAAGAAGCCCAAGGGCAGCGGCTTCGATCTCGACCCCTCGATCCGCCGCGACACCGGCCGGTGGGTCGAGGTGATCGGACGTCCCCGGACGCGCAACGGGGTGGTGGTGATCGACGCCCTCGAAGTGACGCTCACTCAGCCACCCACGCCGAAGGCGGATGCCGCCCCGGCGCCCCCCCCGCCCGAGCGGCCCAAAGACCCACCGGTCATCGTGTTCTCGCTGCCGCTTGACGGCGAAAGCGACTTCGATTTCTCCGGACGGATCGTCGTCCAGTTCAACAACGACATGGATGAAGAGAGCTTCAAGGGCCGCGTCGGGCTGCGCTACGCCGGACCGGCGCGCCCCGGAGATCCGGGTTTCGAGTCGATGCGGGTTTCCTACAACGCCGGAATGAAGGCCCTCGTCGTCGATCCCGGAGCGCCCATCCTGCGCGGGCGGGTGCTCGACCTCGTCCTCCTCACCGGCATCGTCGACCTCGACGGCCAGCCCCTGACGCGACGGGACGGAAAGCCACCCAAAGGCGACATCGCGGAAATGCTCCGGTTCCGGTAGGGCTCGGTCGCTGAGGGCGATCCGTGTTGCAAAGCAGTCGAAGCGACCGGTTGCGTGGCGCGAGGTCGCTTCGACAGGGACTGATCTCGTCGGTGCTCAGCGACCGGTTACGAGTTTCCGGTCGGTGCGGGGGCTTCGACGATCGCCTTCAGATGGACTCAGCCACCGGTTAGCTTGCGAAGCGGTCGAGCGCGCAGCCTGGCCGTGGGCCAAGCGAACTACGCCACGCCCAGCTTCTTGAGGGCGCTGGCGCCGATGTCGTGGCGATACTGGGCTCCATCGAACTCGACCTGCGAAACCGCCTCGTAGGCCTTATTCAGCGCCTGGGGCAAGGAGGCGCCCACCGCGGTGATGGCGAAGACCCGGCCGCCCGAGGTGACGAGCTTTGTGCCCTCGAGCGAGGTGGAGCCATGCAGAACCTGCAGACCCTCCTCCGACTCGGGGATTCGGCGGACTTCGGTGCCCTTGACCACGTTGTCCGGATAACCCTCGCTTGCCACCACCACGCAGACCGCGGGCTCCTTGGCCCATTCGACCTTGACGTCGGCCAGGGCGCCGTCGGCCACCGCGACAAGGAGCGACGCGAGGTCGCTCTTGAGCCGGGCCAGAATCACCTGGCACTCGGGATCGCCAAAACGAGCGTTGAACTCGAGAACCTTCGGCTTGCCGTCGGTCCCGATCATCAGCCCCGCGTAGAGCACGCCGGAGAACGACCGGCCTTCCTTGGCCAGACCAGCGATGGTCGGGATGATGATGGTGCTCATGATCTCCTTGTGGAGTTCGAGCTTGAGATTGAGCGCGGGCGAGATGGCGCCCATGCCCCCGGTGTTGGGGCCCTTGTCGCCATCCTTGAGACGCTTGTGGTCCTGCACGCTGGCGAGGGGCACCGCG
>JAGNNV010000468.1 GCA_017990495.1 Vicinamibacteria bacterium | reverse complement strand
CAACTAACAGCGGGGCTTCCGCGGCCGTGACAGACTGAGGCTCCGCCCTACGAGGCAGTCGGCTGCGGAAGGTCCGAGTTGGACTCAGCCGCGGGGCACTTGGCCTAAGGGAATTGGAACTCGGATGCGGTGAGATGGCGATGCCAAAGGGAGGCTCGTCTGAGGCAAAACTGGGCCCGGCGGTCGTTTCCGCGTAGCTAAGTTGGGCGCCTGGGACCTCAGACGCTGCGTACCGCTGAGATCGCGGGCAACTCCTTCTTCGCGAGTCACAATCAGACACACGTCGAGCGTGAAATCGGCGGCGCCGACTGCAGATCGTCGAAGGGAGACGGCACTCACGGTGCCCTCGGTAGGAGATTCGCGAGGAGAACGTCCATCGGGAGGCGGGTGGGACTCCATCGCGCGACCATGACGAGTCGGCCGTCGGGGCATTTCGTGCAGCGCGCGGGATCCTTGCCGAAGATGCGGAGGCACGCGGCTGATCGCGACTCACGCTGGAGCGGTCGTGGTGGCGCGACCTTGAGCGCCTCTCGAGCCATCGCGGCTCTGTTCTGCCGGGTGCGGTTGCTCCAGAAACCGTAGCGACGGATGCGCACGAAGCCGGAGGGCAGCACGTGAGTCAGGAATCGCTGGCAGAACTTCGGTGCCTCGAGCCTGGCAGGCTTCACGCGATTTCCGTCCTGCCGGTCGCGGTAGGTGTAGGTGACGTCCTTTCCGTCGTATGCAGTGACACGCGAGTCGGAGAGGCCGATCTTCTTCGTGTAGCGCGCGAAGTACTTGATCACCGCATCGGGTCCGGCCAGGGCTCGCTTCACCTTCATGTTCCAGTCCCCCGTGTCGGCCTTCTCGAGGAGAAGGTACGCCGACGCGCGCGGAACATTGAGCACGCCCTCCTTGAGGAGGACACGGAGTCTCTGTAGAAGCTTGACCTTGAAGACGCGCCGGAGGAGCTTGTAGGAGAACAGGAAGCGCTCCATCTCCACGAAGCCACTGGGGCCAAATCCACCACCCGGCACCAGACAGTGAACGTGAGGGTGATTGTCGAGCTTCTGATTCCAGGTGTGCAGAACGGCGAGGACGCCCAGAAGCAGCCCCCTTCTCGCGGCCACTTGAAGGATCGTCTCGGACGCGGCGGCGAAGAGGGCTTCAAAGGCATGGACTCTTCCCGGACCCAGGAAGAACGGGCGGAGCGACGCGGGGACGGTGAAGACGAGATGGAAGTAGCTGAGCGGCAACAGGTGCTGCTGCTGAGCCTCCGCCCAGATCGCCTGATCGAGACCGCCACAGCGCGGGCAGTGGCGGTCTCGGCAAGAGTTGTAAGCGAAATGCCTCTCACCGCACCGGTCGCACACGAAGGCATGGCCTCCGAGGCGACCGGTTCGGCACGCCATCATGTGAGCCGCAGCCTTGCCCTGCTCGGGAGACAGACGCAGGGAGGCCACGTGATCGCGCAGCACGTCGGCGACACCGAGTGCGGCGCCTTGGCCGCAGGGCACGCCTACTCCGTGCCGGGCCTCGGATCGTCGAGGGGACTCTTCACCTCACCCAGCCAGTTCTTGGCCAGGCGTACATAGATGGTGGTGGTATTGAGGCTCTGGTGTCCGAGCAGGGCCTGCACCGCCTGCAGCCTTGTCCCTCGTTCTACGAGGTGCGTCGCGAAGGCATGACGGAACGACCGTGGAGTGACCTGCTTCAGAATGCCGGCGTTCAGGCAGGCCTTTCGAAACGCCCTCTGGATACTCGTGGGCGAGATCGGCTGGCCCGGTCGCTTCCCCTCGATCAAATACTTCTGCGGGCGGTACCTCTTCCAGCATTCCCGGAGGGTAAGGAGGAGCCGCATCGGCAGGATCACAAGGCGATCCTTGTTGCCCTTCCCTCGTTCGACCCGGATGACCATGCGCTGCGAGTCAATATGCCGGGGCTCGAGATGGATGACCTCCTCGGTGCGCAAACCCGCTCCGTAGCAGAGCATGAAGGCGGCGGCGTACTTCGGACTCGGCGCTGACGCGATGATCGCCTCTACCTGCTCCTGGCTGAGAACATCGGGCAGCCGGTACGGCCTGCGCGGCCGCGGCAACCGCGCGAAGTTCCAGTCGTGGCGATCGAGGATCTTGTGGAAGAACCCCCGCAACGCATAGGTCGCCACACGCACCGACGAGTCCGACAGCCCACGCGTGGCCACATCAACCTGATAGCCCAGGATGTCGTCCGCCGTCGCATCCGCGACCGAACGATCACCGAGGAATCTCGAGAAGCCCTCGAGCGCGTACAGGTAATTGTCGATCGTCCGTTCGGACCGTCCCTCCGCGAGCAGGTAGTCGGCATAGCGACGGGACAACGTGGTAGTTTCAAGTGTCATGACTTCCTCCATGGTCGCGGGTTGGCAAAGCGTGCGACCGGGAGGAAGTTTGTGACCCCTGGGACGGCCCGAGACCAGAGCCGCCGCGTAGCGGCTGAGTTCAACAACGGGATGCAACTGACAAAGGCCGCGAGGTGTGCCCCCTTCGCCTTCCGTTCATGGGGGCAGTCGTTGAGGGCGGCCTTTGCAGCTGATCCCGGGTGTTGTGCGG
>JAGNNV010000467.1 GCA_017990495.1 Vicinamibacteria bacterium | reverse complement strand
TCCGAGAGCGCCAGCGGATCTTCGGGCGCGTCAGGGAGCGGCCCTTCGCTGCCCAAGCCGCAACCCTTCCGGAGTTACGGCCGAACTGGTTCCGCCTCGTCTTCGGTGCCACCCTCCGCGGGAGTGTCTTCGGCGCCCTACGCCACGGGCCGTGTCTCTCGCCCGGGCTCCTCGCCCCCATCACCCGTACCCGTGTTGATCGAGGTCGCGCCCCCACCTTCTCCCGCTCCACCGGCCGCTCCCGCGGCCCGGAACATCATGCCCATGATTGCGGGAGGCGTCGGAATCCTGGTCCTGGTGGCCGCCCTCGCTATCTGGGCTCTCACCCGCAGGGGAGGCGAGACCGCGCAGCAGACCACGCTTGACGCTCTGGCCGACACCCTCGTCAGCAACCAACTCGATCAGGCCCGCCGCGCTCTCAACGACAAGGACTACAAGGGCGCCCTTGAGCAGGTCGAGGCCGTTTTGAAGCTCGCCGCGAATAACCCAGAGGCCATGGGGATCCGCGAGCAGGCTCAAAGTGCCATCTCGGAGATCGAGACCTGGTCCGGAGTGGCCCGCGCGGCCATGGCGCGCGGCGCCGATGCCCAGGCCACTCAGGCTCTCGAGCGCGTGATGGCGCGCGATCCGAAGAATCCCCTCGTCGCCGAACTGTCGAGCCAGTTGAACGCGAGCTTCTCGGCCCGCGCCACCGAGGCCCGCACCGAGATGGAACAGGCGCGAGCCCAGGCCGAAGCCAAGGAGGGCGCGATCGCCGAAGCCGCCTTCGCCGAGGCGGAAGAGCTTGTCGCCGCGGCTACGCGGAGCTTTAATGCGGCGGAGTTCACCACCGCTACTCAGACCTTCTTCCAGGCCCGTGATGCCTACGACCGCGCGCGACGAGCGGTGGAGAGCCCTCGCCCCGAGGCCGCACGGACCTCTCGGGCTCCCGCTTCCGTGGTTCCGGCCGTCGCCGCGCCATCCAGCCCCGCTCCTGCGGCTTCCGACCCCGCGCCCGCCGAGGCTCCAGTTGTCACCGCTCCGGTGGCTCCGGCCCCGCCCCCTCCTGCCGGAATCGCGTCGACCCTCGCTCCCGAGTTCCAGACCGGACCCACCGCGATCACGGGTCTTACCCCCGCCGAGTTCCAGGGACGTTTCGAGTTTGAAATCGTGCCCAAGACCGTTCGTTTCGGCACCCCATTCCGGGTCCGTGTTTTCCTGCGCAACGAAGGAACCAAGGACACCAAGATCGATCGTCTCAGTGTGCGCGTCAGCCGGAACGGTCAAAGCTCCAACTCGGATGCGCGCATCGTGAAGGACGACGTCAAGGTCGGCCAGCGCGTCATGATCGCGGCCATCCCCGGCGAAGAATCGGGGAAGAGTCTGCTCATCTCTCCTGGGACCAGCACCTGGAGCATCGAGGTCGAGGCGACGTCCAAGAAGGGCGAGCGCATGCGGAGCACCCTCACCCTGACCCAGCCCTGAGCCGCGAACCCTCCCATGTCGGGGATAATGTTTCGATGAGCGTTACCACGAGGCTGCGCAACACGTTCATCGGCGGACTGGTGGTGCTGGTCCCGATCGTCATCACGGTCAAAGCGTTGTGGTGGCTCTTCTCCTACCTCGACGGCCTGGCTCATCCGCTCGCGAACCTGCTGCTCGGGCGCGACATCGCCGGCCTCGGCTTTGTAATCACCCTCGTCACCGTCTTCCTGGCTGGACTGCTTTTCTCCGCCGGGCCCTTGAAGCGCCTGCTGGATGGCGCCGACTCCCTGCTCGACGTGGTTCCGCTGGTGGGTTCGGTTTACGGAACTACCAAGAAGGTGCTCTCCGGCTTTGGCGGCCCGCAGTCGAAAGACGCGTTTCAACGTTTCGTCTTCGCCCGGCTGCCCGGAAGAACCACACCGGGATTCGTGACCGGTTCATTCAAGCTCAGCCTGCGCGACGGCCTTACCCACGAAGTGCTCACCGTCTACATCCCCACCAACCATCTTTACGTAGGTGATGTAGTGGTGCTGCCGGTCGAGGATGTGGTGGAAACCGACCTCTCGGTCGAAGACGGCGTCAGCCTGTTGCTCTCCGCGGGCGCCTCCGTCCCCCACCACATCAAGGAGCGCTGAGGTTCCTCTGGAGAAATACATGACCCGTAGGGCGCTGTCCCTGATCCTGATCGTCCTCTTGTTCCCCTCGACCGCGCTCTTCGCGGCCACCGACGCTGCGGTCACGGAGGTCGATCCGAAACTGCTTGGTGGCCTCAAATACCGCATGGTCGGGCCTTCGCGGGGCGGAAGGGTGACCGCGGTGGCCGGCCATCGCGCGAAGCCGGGCACGTTCTATCAAGGCACTTCGGGGGGAGGCGTCTTCCAGACTGACGACTACGGCCTCAACTGGCGGCCGATCTCCGACGGATTCTTTGAAACCGGATCAATCGGGGCCATCGACGTCGCGGACTCCAATTCCGACATCGTTTACGTGGGCACAGGGAGTGACGGCATCAGGAGCAACGTCATCGTCGGGAGAGGCATGTACCGCTCGAACGACGCGGGGAGGACGTGGACGCACATCGGCCTCCGGGATACCGGCCAGATCGC
>JAGNNV010000466.1 GCA_017990495.1 Vicinamibacteria bacterium | reverse complement strand
ACCCTGGTGGGCGCGTCCTGGCTGCCCTTCGTGCTGGCCCGCCGGTTCGCCCGGCCGGTGCGCAACGTGGCCCTCGCCGCTGAACGTATCGCCGCGGGCGAGCGCGGAGTGAGGGTGGAGAAGGACGAGACCGACGAGGAATTCGTCAAGCTCATCCAGTCGTTCAATCTGATGTCTGAACGTCTGGCGCGATCAGAGGAGGAGGTCGAGTTCTCGCGTTCGGATCTCACCCGCAAAAACCTGGAGATCGACGAGCGCCGCCGCTTGATGGAAACCGTGCTCGAAACCATCGGCACCGGCGTGGTGGTGGTGGACGGCGACCAGATGGTGCAACGGGTCAACTCCGCGGCCGCGCGTCTTCTCGGCGGCGATCCCTCGCGCATCGTCGAAGCTTCCCTCGCCTCGCTCGTGCCCCAGGAGGTCGCGGGCGAGGTCACCCGCTCCATCGCCCGGGTCCTCGAGGGCCGCTCCACCCATTTCGAGCGCGACCTCGCACTCTTCGGCCTGCGCGGGCGGCGCGAGGTGCGTATGCGCGCCGCACCTCTCACCACTCCGGGCCTGGGCCGACCGGGGGCGGTCATCGTGCTGGAAGATGTCACTCCGTTGATGCAGGCGCAGAAGGTGGCGGCGTGGGGTGAGGTGGCGCGGAAGCTCGCCCACGAGATCAAGAACCCGCTCACTCCGATCAAGCTCTCCGCCCAGCGCGTGCGCAAGGCCCACCTCAAGAACGCGCCTGATTTCGAACGCGTTCTCGCCGAATCGATCGACGCCATCGTGGTGGAAGTGGACGCGCTGCAGCACCTCGTCGACGAGTTCGCGCAGTTCGCGCGCCTTCCCCCGTCCCGCCCCGTGGAAGGTTCGCTGAACGCGGTGGTGGATGGGGCTCTCGCTCTTTATGAGACCGCGTACCCGCACATCGTTCTCAATCGAAGCCTCGACCCGGAGCTTCCCGGCCTTCGCCTCGACGGGCCTCAGATCAAGCGGGTCATCATCAATCTCGTCGACAACGCGATCGCCGCGCTGGGCGAGAGAGGGTCGATCGACCTCGCCACCACTTTCGATCCGGTAAGCCGAACCGCGACGCTCACCGTGGCCGACAGCGGCCCCGGGGTGCCGCAGGCGAACCGCGAGACCATCTTCGCCCCTAACTTCTCCACCAAGAAGAAGGGTAGCGGCCTGGGTCTCGCCATCGCGCGACGCATCGTGGAGGACCATGGAGGCGAGATCCGCGTCGAGGACAACACTCCCCGCGGCGCCCGGTTCGTGATCGACCTGCCGGCCTGACGTTCAGCGCCTTGGCCTCGCAGAGGGAAGGTCAGAGTCAATCTGGCCGGAGGCTCACCGGGAGGTGGAGGTAGAGTCGCGTATACCCGCATGGGCACAGATGTGTTCGCTCGTCGACCCGCGGCGGCCGCGGCGTTGATCACGGTCGCGCTGAGTCTGCTTTCCCTGGGGGGCTGGCGCGCGGGGGCCTGGCAACTGGCCGCCGTTGGTGCCGACCGCCTCCCGATGGCGCCCTCCACCGCGGCCACTTTTCTGGTCTTCGGTGTCGCTCTCCTGGGACGCGCTTTCTGGCCGTCATCGCGGTTGGTGTTCTCCTTGGGCCGCATCCTGACCGCCGGAGCCGTGGTCACGGACATCCTCGTCGCCTGGTTGAGCCGAACCGGCGCGCCTGCCCCGTGGGACAACTGGTTCCCGGGCGTCGGGACCGAGGTTGGGGGCGTTCCGATCGGACTGATGTCATGGCTCACCCTCGCCACGTTCATCGTCACGCTCATCGCTTTCCTCACCCTCGACACTTCGGCCACGTCGCGCCCGGCGGCGCGTTGGAGCAGCCTGGCGAGCAGTTTCGCAGGGGCCCTGATGGGCCTCGTTGTCCTCCTGGGATACGCATCGGGAACTCCCGTCCTCTACGGAGGCGACGCCGTGCCCATGGCCTTCCTCACCGCCATCACCTTCGTGACGCTCAACGTCGGACTGTTCATCTCCGGCCCGGTCGACCGATTCATCGCCCTCTGGCGCCCGCAGGAGGCGGCGGATCCCTACGGTGCGGCGGTTTTCCGGCGGCGTCTCGTGGTCGCCGCGGCCGCGGTTGGCCTGGTGATCGCGCTCTCCGGATTCTTCTTCACCCGTCGCGACCAGACCGAGGCCCGGCGGACCGAACACGACCAACTCGGCTCGGTGGCGAACCTCAAAGCGGCGCACATCGCGGCCTGGCGCCAGGAGCGCCTGAACGAAGCCCGGTTCCTGATGAGCACTCCCGCGGTGGTGCGGGATGTCGTCGCCCTGATTTCACGGCCCGGCGACGGCGAGGTCCGTGCGCGGGTCTCCGCCTGGTTGACCACGATCAAGGGCGGCGCCCGCTATGCGTCGGTGCGAGTCCTCGACGCGCGCAAGGCCACGTTGCTCACGGTTCCCGAGGGCGTGGATCCGGGGGCGGGCGTTCCGGGTTCGGTCGAAGACGCATTCTCCAGCCTCGACATCGTGTTCACCGACTTCCATCGGAATCCAGCCGACGCTCAGTCTTACATCGAGCTGGTGGTTCCCATCCGGCCACTGCCTGAGAGGGCCCGCGCGACGG
>JAGNNV010000465.1 GCA_017990495.1 Vicinamibacteria bacterium | reverse complement strand
CAGCGCGCCAGGACAAGCCTGGCCTTGAAGGAAGGAGAAACGATGGAACTCTGAAATCAAGGATTGGTGCCTAGCGGGTGAGAGCCCCGCCCGATCGAGGCTGAGCCCGGCGGATCGGTAGCGAGTCTTGCGTTGGCGTGGGTGACCCCGTCGACGAAGCGTAGACAGCGAGGGCGCGGGTTGATGGGTACGCCCCGAAATGTACATTTGTGGGAGCTGACGCACCTGTGCGCTGCGGAAGGCCACGTCGTCGTGAGCGGCATTGGGCAAGCTCGCGGCGATCCCACCGGGGCCTTTGGCCATCGACACGTTCCGAAAGAGGCATCGCAGGAACCTGGGAGGCCCAGCGGCTTCCTCTGAGACGCGCCGGATGGACGACCGGCCAAGAAGTCCGAGGCGACGGAGGCAGAGCGAGCTGCGCCGCCGTCGCCGCAAAGAAACGGCAGCTCGCCGGAGGTAATCGCGTCGCGAGGGTGACCAAGAGCGGCGCGAGACGAGTCGTTGGGAGTCGGATCTGCTCATAGTACCGGTGAGTGCGGGGAACGGTGCCACGGACCCGCAGGAGGGAAGGGGCAGAGGCAGTAAGGCAATCACGGAGGGAAACATGACCGAGACGTCGAACTCGGACGACATGACAACGCAACTTGCGTGGATCGAAGACATGGCTCGGAAGGATCCGAGCTTTCAGTTCAGAACCCTCGCGCATCGGCTCACCATCGAGCTTCTGCGCGAGGCCCATCGTCGCGTACGGCGGGACGGCGCTGCGGGGATCGACGGGGTCACGGCCGATAGCTATGACCGGGACCTCACCGAAAACCTCACGGCGCTCCACGCCCGTCTCGCAAGCGGCAGCTATCGGCCGCCTCCGGTCAAGCGCGTGTACATTCCAAAGGCCAACGGCCAGATGCGGCCGATCGGGATCCCAACGTTCGAGGACAAGATTGTCCAACGCGCGGTGGCGATGCTGATCGAGCCTGCGTACGAAGCGATCTTTCGGGATAGCTCGTACGGCTTCCGACCGAGGCGGAGTGCACACCAAGCCCTGGAGGCGCTCGAAGCCGGCCTCATGCGAGCACGCGGCGGTTGGGTGCTCGACGTCGATCTCAAGGACTTCTTCGGCAGCCTCGATCACGAGGTGTTGCTGGAGCTAGTCGCGAAGAGGGTCGGCGACGGGCGGGTGCTGCGGATGATCAAACGGTGGTTGAGGGCGGGAGTGATGGAGGAAGGACGCCTCGAAGCGACAGAGCAAGGCACGCCGCAAGGCGGAGTGATTTCGCCACTCCTGGCGAACGTGTACTTACACTTTGTCGTGGATGAGTGGTTCGAGAACGACGTCCTGCCTCGGCTGAAAGGCGCCGCGACGCTGGTTCGCTACGCAGACGATCTGGTGATCGTCCTTGCGACCGAGGGCGACGCGCGGCGGCTCTTCGAGGTGTTGCCGAAGCGGCTACATCGATTCGGGCTCAGCCTGAATGCCGAGAAGACGCACCTCTTGAACTTCGTCCGACCTCGAGACGGGGTGGAGAGGGTTGTACTCGACACGCCGCGGAAGTTCGAGTTCCTAGGCTTTACCCACTTCTGGTCTCGGAGACCAGCGGGCTGGTGGGGCCTAACTCGGAAGACGCGGGCGAAGAGCTTCCAGCGGGCCGTCCGGCGCACGTCGGATTGGATTCGCTTGAATCGACACCTCCCGATCCGTCAACAGCATGCCCATCTCAGCGCCGTGGTTCGCGGACACTACGGATACTTCGGGCTGCCCGGAAATATCCGAGCGTTGCTACGCTTTCAGTTCGTGATCTGGTGCTGCTGGATCAAGACGCTCGGGCGTCGGAGCCAACGGGCGAAGATGAATCGAAAGCGGGCGCGGAGTCTGTCGAAGCGGTGGCCACTGCCGCAGCCAAAGAGCCGAAAGCGTCCTTCGGGTCGGCACCACGAAGGCCTTGCAGCCAAGAGCCGGATGCGTCAACGCGCACGTCCGGATCTGTGAGGGCCCGGGCGACGTCGTCCATTAGGAGGGCGTCGCTCCGGGCTACTCGACAGTATGGCCGCGCGATGCCAATCGGCAGCACCGGCGCCTCGATCCAGTGTGTTCGACGTCGGAGCGCGACGCTTAGGCGCGCAACACTCCGCCAGAGCCTCGAGGATGCCCTGCGGCGACGAACTCGAATAGGGCCTTCGGGAGGAGCGGGCACCCTGCGATTGGCTCACCCACGACGGTGAGGTCATCCTGTCGGAACCGAACGGAGCGGGCGCCGGCGCGAGTCGAGGTCGCCGAGGCCACCGTTGGTCCCGTCGCGGAACATCGAGAGGTACGCGGTCTCGGTCTCCGCGCTCTCGAGCTTCTTCTCCATCGCCACCGGCGGAGGCGCCGAGAAGTTCGGGAACGCCGGGGCGGACTGCTGGGCCACGATCTGATTCGCCATCCGCGCTGCTTGCGGGCGCACGGTCTGGCGGAGCATCGACGGCGTCATGGTGAGCATGATCGCGCATCCTGAGGGGCCGATCGCCAGGATATTTGAGGGACGCACCGCGGCATGAGCTCCGACGATCAAAGCCGCCTCAGAAGAGGTCGTCGTCGAATAGG
>JAGNNV010000464.1 GCA_017990495.1 Vicinamibacteria bacterium | reverse complement strand
GGCAGGGCCAACTTCTGCTCCATGGTCTCGATCGACTGCGGGGGCAGGCCGGGGGCGATGTGGTTGAGGACTTCGCGCAGGGGACCAAGGAGATGGGCGGCGGCCCCTCGCCCGCGGACCACGATGGTGACCGGTTCCTCGAAGGTGGCGGCGGACACCGGCTGGAAGATCGTGGGAGCGGGCGGCCCCCCGCTCATCGAGCGGACGGAGGCGTCTGTCACCACTCCGACCACCACCCGTTCCCGCGCGGAAGCGTCGCCTTCGCGGAAGTGCTGGCCGATGGGGTTCCGCCCCGGCCACCACTTCGCGGCCGCGGCCATGGAGACGAGCACCGCGTCCTTGTCCTCCACGCTCAGCGGATCGAACCACCGGCCCAGTCGCAAATGAATCTCCATTGCGGTGAAGTACCGGGGATCGACGGAGAACAGCTCGGCCGTGGGGCAGGCAGATGCCTCGCAGGAGAGTCCGGCCGGGACCACGCGTAGATTCTTCGGATAGCCGACGTAGAAGGGGACTCGGTCGGCGAAACCCGCAGAGGCCACATCGGGCCGACGTTCGAGGCGGCGGGTGAGCTCCTCAACGAGTTCACGGGCCCGGAACGCGTCGTAACCAAAGTGTCGCGGATCGACAATCATGACCGCGGTGTTCTTGAGGTTGAAGCCCACATCCCTCGCGCTGCTGGCGACGAAGCTCCTGCCGAAGATGACAGCGGCGATGAGGAAGACCGTGGAGCCCGCCACCTGTACGAGCAGGAATACCCGACGCGCCCGCGCCTGCGAGCGGCCGCCCACCGCACCCTGGGCGCTCCCCCGCACCAGGCGCGCGACATCGGCTTTCCAGAGATGCCATGCCGGAGCGATGGCGGGCACCACCGCGGCCACCAGGGACAGCACGATGGCGAAGGCCACCAGTCGCGCGTCGGTGGAGAAATGCAGGCGTTGGGGGATCGGCGCGGGCAGGGAGAAGGTGGAAAGCAGCGACGCGCTCCAGTGCGCGAGCAACAGGGCCACCGAGCCGGCGAGGCCGGAGAGCACGAGGCCCTCCGTCAGGAGCTGCCGGATAAGGCGCCCCCGACTCGCCCCCATGGCCGCCCTCACACCCAATTCGCCCTGACGCTCGGCGGAACGGGCCAGGAGCAACCCCGCGACATTGAAACACGCGATGAGCAGCACCAAAGAGACCGCGGCCAACCCAAGAGCCGCGACCGGACGGAGCGCTTGAGCCTCGGGATGTCCTTCAGCGAGTGGCTGGAACAGGACCTGCGTGTTCGCCGGATCATCCCCGCGAAACTCCTTTACGATCGGCAGCACATCGACGGCCACGGCCGCGGGCCTGACCCCGTCACGAACGCGCGCGACCATGGTGAGCCACGGTGTTTCGCCGCCGTCATACTCGACCGACAATCCCAACGTGCGGCGAGCGGCGAGGGGAACCCAGACGTCCGGTTCGAAGAGGCCGCCCGGGCCCTGAAAGCCCTCACGCATAACGCCGACCACGCGTGCCTGCTTCCCACTCAGGGCGAGGCTCAGGGCGGGAAGAGCGGCATTCGCCTCGAGGTGCTGGCGCCAGAAGCGCTCGCTCACCACCACCGCGACATCGGGATCCTCGGCGTCATCCTCGGACAGGGGACGCCCAAGGATGATCTCGGGAGGAATGACCGCGAAGTATTTTGGCGAGACCAGAAGCCCCCATATCTGGCGTACGTCCGCCAGACGGCCGTAGGCAAGAGGCATTCGGCCTTCCGCCGCCACGGCCTCGAGGGTTCGCGCGTTCCGCTCGATCGATTCGAAGAGGGGCAGAGGGACGTTTCGGAGGGGTTGGGTCCGCGGGCCGGCGAACAACCACCCGGCCTGATCCGCGCCTTCACGGTCGAGCGGACGGAACACCAGAGCGTTGATGGCGCTGAACACCACAGTGTTGACCCCAAGACCGACGGCCAGAGTCAGGATGGCGACGGCACTGCTGCCGGGGCGCCGCCTGAGTGTGCGCACCGCCTGCTTCAGGTCGGTTCGAAACCAGTCGGTGTTGAACAAGGGTCTCTCCAGTTGGGCTCGTCGTTACCCCTGGAGAACGCATTCCCTCTGCGGATTGTTCCCCGTTCGTTCAGAACGGTTCGACCGCAGATCGGGGCTTGTTTCGGACCGGATCGACGACCCCGGTGGCCATGGCGATGCCGAGAAGGATCACGGCACAGCCCAGGACCATGCTCGCACTGATGCGCTCGCCGAGGAACGTCCACCCCCAACCCATTCCGAAGACGGGAATCAGATACGTCACCGCGATCGCCCGCGCCGCCCCCGTCCTGGCGATCAATCGGAAGTAGAGGATGTAGGCGAGGCCGGTGCAGACAACACCCAGCACCAGCGCGAAGAGCCAGGCGGACAGGGAGGGCGCCTTGGCCGGCCAGAAGTAGAGGGCCGGGGCCAAGAGCAGAACTGCCGCTCCGATCTGGCTGCCTGTCGCGATCAACAGCGGTGAGGCCCCCGCGAGCCGCTTCTTCGTGTAGTGCGCGGCAATGCCGTAGCAAAGCGCGGCGAGCAAGCCGGCCAGGATGGCCCAAAGGTCTCCGGCCAGAGACAAACGAC
>JAGNNV010000135.1 GCA_017990495.1 Vicinamibacteria bacterium | reverse complement strand
GGCATGAGTTTCCTCGTCTGGGGCCACCACATGTTCGTGTCCGGGATGAGCCCGTTCCTCGGGTCGGCCTTTGCCGTCACCACCACGCTGATCGCGGTGCCCTCCGGAATCAAGGTCTTCAACTGGATCGCCTCGTTGTGGAATCGCCCGCTGCGTCTCACCACTCCCATGTTGTGGGCGCTCGGCATCTTCTCCCTCTTCGTGACCGGTGGCCTGTCCGGGATCTGGCTCGGTCAGACCCAGGTCGACATCCAGCTCCACGACACCGCGTTCGTGGTCGCCCACTTCCACATCATCATGGCCGGAGCCGCGCTCTTCGGCGTGTTCGCCGGCGTGCACTACTGGTTCCCGCTTTTCTTCGGGCGGATGATGAATGAGCGGCTGGGCGTCGCCCACTTCCTGCTCACTTTCGTCTTCTATTACGCCACCTTCTTTCCCATGCACATGGCCGGCCTGCAAGGACAGATCCGGCGCGTCTACGATCCCTATCAGTACGATTATCTGAAGCCGCTGGCCTCGATGAACGCGTTCATCACCTGGGCTGCCATCGGCCTCGCCCTGGCCCAACTTCTGTTCCTGTGGAACTTCTTCTCGAGCACCCGGCGTGGCGCGAAGGCGGCGGCCAATCCTTGGGAGGCGAGTTCGCTCGAATGGTCCGAGCCCGAACCGGAGACTGAGGGAGGGACGTCATGACCGTGGTCGTGGTTCCCGCCCCCGTCGCGCGCGCCGTCGCGTCCGATCAGGCCCTGCGCGTGGCCGTGGTGGCGGCGCTGTCCGCCACGGTGATGCTGTTCGCGTCTCTGGTGAGCGCCTACCTGGTCCGCCGGTCGTTCGAGGACTGGCGTCCCGCGGCCGCCCTGTGGCCCATGGCCCTCATGGCTTTGGGCCTGCTCGCCTCGATCGGGATCGAAGTCGCATCTCGGGCCGAAGGAGCCACGCGCCGCGCTGGCTACATCGCCCTGGTCGCCGCAAGCGCTCTGTATCTCCTGACCGCACTGGTCGTGATCGGCGCCACGGTCATGGGCCCGCGAGGACTCGCCGCTCCCCATGACGCATTCGTAGCGTTGCTGCTCGGCGTTCACGTGCTCCACGCCGTTCTCGGCGCCGCCTTCGCGGTTTGGGCCCTGCGCGATGGACAGGCGCCATGGTCCGGGTCGGGCGAGCGCTTCGTCCTTGGCCGGCTGGTTACCCACTTCCTGACCGCGTTACTCCTCGGCATCCTCTTCGTGCTGTTCGTGCTGCGATGAGCGCTACCATTCCCTCCCGCACCATCCCTCTCAACCGGTGGCCGGCCCATCGACTGGCGGTTTGGGCTTTCCTCGTGAACGAGGGGTTCCTCTTCGGCTCGATCCTGGCCGGCGGATTGTTCCTGCGCTTCGGGGGCACGGTTCCCTGGCCCCGTCCGGGCGAGGCTCTCGCGCTGGGCCCCGTAATCCTCGCCACCTTCATCCTGATTGCCTCCTCCGCCACCCTCAATGAGTCTCTCGATGCCTTGCGTCGGGGCAACACGCTCTTCTGCCGCCGGTGGCTTCTCGGGACGGCCCTTGCCGGTTCGGTCTTCCTGAGCATTCAGGCCTATGAGTGGTGGGAGGTGACGCGCGCGGCTACCGCCCTCGCGCCGGGAACGTCGGCGCCCCTGCTCTCCAATCCCTGGGGGGCGGCCACCTTCATGCAGATCTTCTTCCTGGCTACCGGCCTTCATGGTCTGCATGTGATCCTCGGCCTCGTCCTCATGGCCTGGCTCCTCCTCACCGGCACGGAGACGAACGAAACCAGGCTCGAAAGCGTGGCTCTGTACTGGCACTTCGTCGACTTCGTCTGGATCTTCATCCTCTCCACCCTGTACTTCCTCTGAGCCCATGATCGATCCCCTTCGCCCCTATTGGCCGACCAACCGGAGCATCGCCGGGATGCTCGTTCGCGGTCTGTGTCTGCTCGCGGCTGCGAGTGCGGTGACGTTCGGACCATCCCGGCCTTTCGCCCTGATTGTGGTTCTCGCGGGGGCCCTCGCCCAGGCCTCGCTTCTGGTCTTCGAGTGGATGGAGCTCAAGCGCTCCCAGCGCTCGGGACTGATCGCCGGAGGAGTGATCGCCGTGCTTTTCGCTTCTCTGCTGCTGGTTCTCGTGATCGAGAGCCGCTCGGTTCTGGTCTTGTCGGTGCGATGAGCGGTTCCCTGCGTCCGCGATTGTCATTGCCGCTTCTGGGCGTCGCCTCGGCGACAGCCCTGCTGGTCTTGCTTGGGCCCGAGAGCGCTTTCGCGCAATGCGCGATGTGCCGCGACGCCGCGGCCTCCTCGTCCTCCGAGACGCGCACCGCCATGAACTACGCCATCGTCGGCCTCGCCCTCACTCCCTATGGCGTCGCCGCGATGGCGGCCTGGTCCCTGTCCCCCACGGTGCGGGCCTGGACCTCCAGAACCCTGAGGCGCCTCACCTTCAAGCGATCGGAGAACGACCAGTGATCTCGCCTCTCTGGCCGGCGGTGAACGCCGTGCTCAACCTCGCCTCCGCCGTGTGCCTGGTGAACGGGTATCTCGCGATCCGTGGAGCGCGTAAGGAGACCCACAAGCGCTGGATGTTCGCGGCGTTTGCTTGTTCCGTGATCTTCCTGCTCAGCTACCTCGCCTATCACTTTCAGGTGGGCTCGGTGAAGTTCCAGGGCGAGGGTCCGATACGGACGCTCTACTTTGCGATTCTCCTGACCCACACCGTGCTCGCCGCGGCGGTAGCGCCCCTGGTTCTCGCCACTCTCCATAGGGCGCTCGGCGGGCGGTTCGACCTCCACCGGAAGATCGCACGCATCACCTTCCCGATCTGGATCTATGTCTCGATCACCGGCGTGGTGGTCTACCTGATGCTCTACCAGATGTGAGACGTGTTCTTCTCCCGCTTCTGCTGGCCTTCGCCTTCGCCGGCCCCGCGTCCGGGGACGAGGTGCAGGCGGCGCGCGACCGGGCGAAGACCCTCATCGAACGTTCGGTGGCCCTGGCCGCCCGGGTGGCCGGTGAACTGAAACCCCAGCAGGCTCAAGGCGCCATTTTCGCGACCCTGCTGACGCTTGATCCTCATGACGGATCGAGCATCGGCGTCTACGACTCCGACAGCCGGCGCGTGGCCTGGGTGGGGGAGCCGGTGGATCCACTGCGCCTTCCCGAGGTCGACCCCTCCCAGTCGGCCCGCTTCGTGGCCGCGACCCGCTCGCGCGCCGCGCTGGTGGTCACCGCGAAAGCGCCCGCTCCCTGGTTCGTCCTCGTCTCCGCCCCGCTGCTCGAGACGCGTCGCGCCGAGGGCGATCAGATCGAAGTGTTCGACGTGCTCGATCCCGCGCGAACCCTGGGCCTCGACTACTCCGATCATTCAGGTGACACGTCGACCCGGCCCGAGGAAGCCATCACCGCTCTGGGCGTGACGCTCGCGAGGGTTTCGCGGAGCTTGCCCACCGGGGAAGGCTTGATCGCGCTTCCCGAAACCCGGCCCATCCTGCCTCTGCTGTTCCTGCTCTTCTTTGCCGCCACCTTGCTTGTTGCCTATCGCTTCGCCCGTCGGGGCTTCGCCCCGTCCGGACCTTTCGTCATCGCACTCCTCTGCATCCTGTCCGGAGTGTCGGTGATGGCTCTTTCCGCGGAGTTCGCGGTACGCCGATTCGAACGCGAGGCGATGCGCCGCGAAGCCGAATCGGTTCTTCTCGCCCATCTCCGTCCTTTGGAGACAACCCTCGCCGGCACGGAACGCATCATCGACGCGGCCAGGCTCTTCGAGCTTGCTCCCGCCGGCCGATTCGGGACGGAGGAGCTGGCCTTCGATCTTTGGTCCGACTCGCCGCTGTCTCACCCCTTCGTCCCTTCGTTCGTCGAGATCATGGATCGCTCGGGCGCGGTGGTGAGCCGTTACGCACGGGATATCCCCCGCGGACCCAAGCCTGCGCTCCCTGCCACCAGCGCCTGGGTCCGGTCCGGCGCGCTTCTGGGCATGGGGGACTTCGCCCAGGCGCCGGGTCTGCTCTCGGAGCGGTTGCTCTTCTCCGAGCGCGAGTTCCTGGGCGCGGTCCGCATCGGAGCGGTGTCGAACCTGTCGCTTGCCCTGCGCCGACTCTTCGAACAGAAGGGGATTCGTCTCCTGGAGGTTCGCGGCCCGGATGGAAGAAAGATCGCCGACTCACCGCACACCGTCTCCCCCCTGCTCGTGGGCCCGGGCGGCGTTCGATTCGAGGTCGCCATCGACGCGAGGACCTACATCTTCGAGGCGGAGAGCCCGGCCCTGAGTGCTCCGGGCCGCACCGTGGGTGTGCGCGTGCTGGGCTCGGGTCTTGGCCTCGTCACCTTCGGCCTGCTCCTTGGCGCGTGGTTCGGAAACCGCGAACGCTCGAGGGCTTTCGCCCTGGGACTCTTTCGCCGACATTCCTTCCGCCTCTTCCTCGCTTTCCTGACGCTATCCGCGCTGTCTCTTTTCTTCTTCCAGACCCTGGTGCGGGACTTCGTGGCCCAGCGGCTGGTCTCGGAGACCGAAACCGAGGCGCGACGGATCGCCGCTATCGCCCGCAAGTCGTTGGGCGACCTCTCGGCCTTCCAGGAAGCGGAGGTTCCAGGGCCTCTCGCCATCTCCGACGCCGCCATTTCCTGGGTGGCCGCTCTGGTTTCGAACGATCTCGAACTTTTCGACGAATCGGGTGAACTCGTGGCCACCAACGTGCGCGAGGACGTGGACGCGGGCCTTCTATCGAGGCTCGCTCCCGCCGATGCCTACAGCCGGCTGGTCCTCGATGATGAGGACATGATGTTCCATCGGCCGCAGGGCGCCCTCGTGCCTTCCGCGGTGTCGGCCCGGCTCGACTTGCCCGCGGGCCGGACCGGACTGGTCCGGGTCAACCTGCAGAATCGCGAGAATCAGGTGGCGGCGGCGCTCGTCGATCTGGATACGCGCATGCGCCTGGCTGCGTTATCCCTGCTCGCCGTGGCCACCATGCTGGCGTGGTTCCTCGCTCGCCGCATCTCGGGCCCGGTTCTGGAGATGACGGAGGCGTCGCGACGGATCGCGCATGGCGACCTCAGCGTGCGCGTGCCCGTGCGCACCGGCGACGAGGTGGGCGAACTCGCCCATTCGTTCAACACCATGGCCCGGGACCTGGCCCGGCAGCAACGTGAGATCGAACGGCGCGAGCGCCTGGCCGCGTGGGCGGACATGGCGGCCCAGGTGGCGCACGAGGTCAAGAATCCTCTCACCCCCATTCAGCTTTCCGCCGAACACCTTCAGCGCGCCTATCGCGCGAGCGGGATCAACTCGGAGGCTTTCGACTCGGTGGTGGCGGTGTGCACCAGGACCATCCTCGAGTCGGTGATCAAACTCCGCGACATCGCCTCCGAGTTCGCCGCTTTCGTGCGCGCTCCGGTCGAACGATCGCAACGCGTGGACATGATCTCGATCACCCGAGGCGTGATTCAGCCTTACCGGGATGTCCTGCCTGAAGGGCTCCGCCTCACCGAGAAGTTCGACGAGGCCTCCTTTGTTCTCGGTGAGCCCAAGCTCATCGAACGGGCGGTGCGCAACCTCATCGAAAACTCCTTGCAGGCCGTGGGCGCCTCCGGGGAAATCCGCGTTTCCTGCATCAAGGTGACGGGCTTCGCCGAGCTGGTGATCGAGGACACGGGTCCCGGCTTCGATGAGGAGGCGCGCGCGCGCCTGTTCGAGCCCTTCTTCTCCACCAAGACCCAGGGCTCCGGCTTGGGTCTCGCCCTCGTCAAAAAAGTGGCGGAAGACCTCGGTGGTTCGGCTTCCCTCGAGCGGGACGGGGAGGTGACACGCGCGGTCTTCCGATTGCCCCTCGCCGACTAGCTCCAAGGGAACGCGACGTCAGCGGCGCCCGGCGCGGGCCTTGTCGATCACCCTCACCAGGTCGGGGGTGAGGTCCAGAGATTCCAGGGAGTCGGGGGAGAACCAGACGGCTTCGAGCGCATCCGAGCCTGCGGCGAGCGAACCCGAAACCGCACGAGCCGAGTAGTCCATGATGACGTAGTGGAATCCGCCGTCGCCCGGGATGATCGCCTCGATGATCTCCAGGAAGCCGTCGATCTCGATGTCGATGCCGGTCTCTTCGCGGACCTCGCGGATTGCGGCCTCCTCGAGCGTCTCGCCCCACTCGAGCCTCCCTCCCGGAACCATCCACCGGCCATACTGGGGAGGCTTGCCACGCTTGATCAGCAGGATCTCCCCTGCTTCATTGAAGACCACGGCGCCGACTCCGATCTGTGGATGGCGGACCGCCTTGGCGAGGTCCTCGGTCAGGGGGTGGCGACCGTGGGCTCAGGTTCGGGAGTCACCGGGCTTGTGGCCGACCCTCCGCCGTCCCCCTTTCGGCGCACCAGGCCGAACACGTAGGCCACCGGACCTGAGGCGGTGTACCCCACCGACCAGACGAGAAGGGCCCAGGCGGGCTCCGTGGCCACGAGCGCCAGCAGAGCGGCGATGCCCACCATGGCGAAGTAACTCCGCCGGCTTCGGAGGTCGAAGGTCTTGAACGACCAGTAGCGCAGCGTGCTTACCATCAGGAAGGCTCCGACCACGAGAAGGGCCATGGTGAAGCCGGCGCCCAGACGATCGCCGAGCGGCGCGGGATGGAAGTACACCACCGCGATCACGAAACCGGCCGCCGCGGGCGAGGGCAGGCCCACGAAGTAGCGCCCATCCACGACTTTGCGCTGCACATTGAACCGGGCGAGGCGGATGGCCGCGCACATCACGAAGAAGAAGGCGGCGAGGTAAGAACGGTCGAGGGTGGCGAGGCCCCACTGGTAGGCGATCACCGCGGGGGCGACGCCGAAGGACACGATGTCGGCCAGACTGTCGAGCTGCGCGCCGAACTCCGAGGTGGTGCCGGTCATGCGGGCGATCCGTCCATCGAGCATGTCGAAGATCACCGCGACGACGATCAACTGAGCCGATCCCTCAAAATCAAGCCGCAGGGCGTGAATGATCGCGGAGAAGCCAAGGAACAGGTTCCCGATGGTGAAAAGAGTGGGCAGGATGGCCGCGCCCTTGCGGAGGTCGACGGGTCTCTTCAGCCGGTCGGTGATGGTCATGACGCGGGCGCCGGTTTTGGTGCTTCAGGCAGATGGGCGATCACCGAACTCCCGCCGCTCACCCGGTCCCCGACCTTCACCTTCAGCGTCGATCCTTTGGGCAGGAAAACATCGGTGCGGGAGCCGAAACGGATGAGCCCCACCTGTTCGCCGCGGGCCACGACGTCGCCCGCCTTCTTGCGGAAGACGATGCGGCGCGCGATGAGCCCCGCGATCTGGGTGAAGCCCACCCGTCCTTCCGGGCCATCGATGAAGGCCCGATTCTGTTCGTTGCGCAGGGAGGCTTTGTCGTCGAAGGCGGGCAGGAACTCACCAGGGGTGTAGAGCACGTCCGTGATCTTTCCGGCGATGGGTGCCCGGTTGATATGGACGTCGAACACCGAGAGGAAGATGGAGATCTGGGTGGCTCCCTCGCCCGCGGCGTGCCCTGCGGGAGTGGGAACGATCATCACCACCTTGCCGTCGGCGGGCGAGACCACGAGACGTTCGCCCTGGGGAATGTCACGGTGGGGATCGCGAAAAAACGCGGCCACGAAGATGGCGAGGACGAAGAGGACGGCGAAGGTCCGCCAGGAGAAGTACGCCCCGAGGAGAGCGATAAGAACGGCGATGGCGATGAAGGGAATACCTTCGGGGGCGATCTTCAAAACGAGTGTTCCTCGGAGAAAACGGGAGCGTGGCGCCGCAGTAACCGCGACCGACGCCCTGCACGACGGTTCGACTTGAAAAAAGGGGGATCAGTGCGCGGCGCGCGCGATCTCTTCCATGCGATCGCGGCCGGCCAGTTTGAGCTTCTTCAGCCGGATTTCCTCGACCTGCTCGGCGTCGGTCAGGACCGGTTTGTCGGACAGCGCCTTGATGCGGGTGTCGAGGTCGAGGTGCTCCTCGTGGAGCCTCCGATATTCCTCGTTGGTGGCGAGCAGTGACTCGCGGTTCACTCCGTTTGCTGACGTCATGAGTGAGGGCCTCCTTAGGCTTTCGATGAAGAACTCCGGCGCTACCGACCCTAGCACGCGGTTCTTGAGGCTTTCAACCTCGTTCATGGCTCAATTTTGCACGCCATCAGAACCGCATCTTCCGTAGGATTGCGGTAGAACCCGCGTCGTTTCTGGGTCTCGGCAAAGCCGCAATTCCGGTAGAGCTGCCGCGCCGCCTCATTGCCCTCCCGCACCTCGAGGAAGGCGTTCGACACCCCTGCGCGCCGCGCTTCATCGAGGAGTGATCGCACGACAATCCGGCCGAGGCCCCTTCTGCGGTGGTTCGTCTCCACGCCGATGTTCACGATGTCCATCTCGGGGGGCTGGACCCGCGCCACCACGAAGGCGACCACGCGGCCGGAAGCGCGGAGCACGAAGAGGGTGGGAGGGTCGTGCGGCAGTTCGGCCTCGAAGGCCTGCGCCGGCCAGGCTTGAGGGGATCCTGCCTCGATGGCCGCGATCGCTGCGATGTCGTGGGGCGATGCGGGCCCGAAGACCGGACCGTCATCCGTCCCTTGGTTCACTTCGCTTTCGGCTGAGTGGCGAGCAGGCCGCGGGTCAGCGGATCGCGGAGGTAGAAGGGCAGGATGTCCGAGGCGGGGCCGAGGGTGGAGTCTGAAGCCCGGGCCAGGGCGAGTGAGGCCAGGGGAGAGGCGAGACCGCCCGTAAGGTCGAGGAAGGTGATGCCGGGGAAGGTCGCTTTGATTGCGGGACCGTGTCGACGGATCGCCGAGCCCACCGCGATCGCCGGACTTCCGAGAGGCGGCTTGAGTGCGGCCAGCACGGCATCGAGGTCGCCCGACTCCTGCTTCGAGATGAGCGCGCCCGCGGCGTCGTGCACGCTCGCGAAGACCTCGCCGTGGAAGAGGTCGGTGATGGCGAGGATGTGGGCGTCGCGCCCGCGGGCCGCCCACGCTGCCGCTTCGGTAGCCAGGGCGCCGAAGCAAGGCTTGCGCCTGGCGAGGCCACGCATCGAGGCCAGGGAAACGCGAAGTCCGGTGAAGGAGCCCGGTCCGGCCACCACCGCAAAGAGATCGACCGCACCCGGCTCGATCCCGGCCTCGGTAAAGGCCGAGTCGATCGCGGGAAGGAGTCGTTGGGAGTGTCCGTGATCGGCCTCGAAGGCACGGGTGGCGAGGATGGTCTCGCCCCGGGCCAGGGTCACGCTGCCAAGGGAGGAAGACGTGTCGAGGGCGAGGATGAGGGGGACGGGTGGGAGCGCGTTGATGGAAGGCACTGAAGAGACAGAGCTTATACTCGTCGACTGCCCATGTCTGTGACGCCCACGCCCGCCATGCAGCAGTACCACCGCATGAAGTCGGAGCACCCGGGCGCTCTGCTCTTCTTCCGCATGGGCGATTTCTACGAGCTTTTCTTCGAGGACGCCAGGATCGCGGCGCCCCTGCTCGACATCGC
>JAGNNV010000134.1 GCA_017990495.1 Vicinamibacteria bacterium | reverse complement strand
GCTGAAGATCTGGTGCTCCACCAGGTCGGCGTAGGTGGATGAGGCGGCGAGCAGAGCGTCGTGGGTTCCATCCTCCACCACGCGTCCGTCCTTGATCACGATCACCCGGCTGGCCAGCCGGATGGTGGAGAGACGGTGGGCGATGAGCAGGGTGGTGCGGCCCACCATGATCCGCTCGAGCGCTTCGTGAATCAAGGCCTCGCTTTCACTGTCGAGGGCGCTCGTGGCTTCGTCGAGGACCAGAATCCTCGGGTCCTTCAAAACGGTGCGGGCGATGGCGATGCGCTGCCGCTGTCCGCCTGACAATTGCACGCCACGATCTCCCACCTGGGTATCGAAGCCCTCGGGAAGCTGCTTGATGAAGTCGAAGGCGTTCGCCGTCCGCGCCGCGTTCTCGAGATCCCCGCGTGAGACGCCTTCGATGCCGAAGGTGATGTTGTCCGCGATGCTCATGGCGAAAAGCGTCGGTTCCTGGGCCACGAAGCCGATCCTTCGCCTCAGCCATCGCCCGTCGAGGGTGCGGGTGTCGGCGCCGTCGATCAGCACGCGGCCGCCCGCGGGGTCATGGAACCGCAGCAGCAGACTCGCGAGGGTGGACTTGCCCGCGCCCGACGTCCCCACCACCGCCACCACCTCGCCCTGGCCGATGCGGACATCGAGATCGCGGAGGATTGGGAGGTCCGGCCGCGCGGGATAAGTGAAGTCGACATGGTCGAAGGCGATCTCGCCGCGCACCGGGTCGCGTTGTTCGCCCTGCGCCCGGGGCACCCGGGGTATCCGGGTCAGGACATCCACCACTCTTCCCAGCGCGCCCGACACCCGGCGCACCTCCGTCCCGCAGACCGCGACGTCGCGGATGGCGTTCATGGTCAGGATCCCCGTGAACACGAAGGCGGCGATCTGTCCGACGGTCAGGGCGCCCTCTCCTACCTGGGGGATGGCGATGAAGATCACCAGCACGGCGGTGAGCTCCGACCCTACCGACGCCACCCCGCGGACCAGGCCATAGGCGATGTTGTGTCGTCGGCCGATGCCGAGGCTCCGTTCCACCGCGGCGGCGAAGCGTCGTGAAATGAAGCCCTCCTGATCGAGAGCGCGGATGGCGCGGATGCCAGTGGTGGCCTCGGAGGCTATCCCCGCCACTTCTCCTATGGCGCCCTGATAGTCGCGCATCAGACGCCCCGTGACCTTCCCCATGTAGTTGAGAAAAGCCACCAGAGGGAGGAGGGCCAGAAGGGTGGCCACGGTCAGAAGCGGCGAGGTCCACAGGAGGACGGCGAGTCCGCCGACCATCACCGTGGCGGCGCGGGTGCCGGTGCCCAGTTCCTCCACCAGAGCCTGCTCCAGGGCGAGTGTGTCGTTCATCAGCCGGCTCGTGAGGTCGCCCGAGCGTTCGTTGTCGAAGAAGTCGATCTCCTGTTCGAGCATGTGATCGAGGGTGACGCGGCGCAGGCGTCCCACCACGCGCTGACTGGCGGTGTTGAAGAAGAACTTCTCGCCGAACCGGCCGAGGCCATCGACAAGAAGGAGTAGAACCGCGGCCAGGGCGATGGTGATCGAAAGCAGGCGCGAGTCGAGGACCAGGGCGATGACCTGGGGGAAGATGAGTTGGGCCGCCCCGCTCATCAGCCCCGAGATCACGCCGCCCGCGAGGAACAATCGGTCGGGGGCGATGATCGCCCAAACGCGACGGCCCTGGTGGGTCTGGGGGTTCGACCCGATCTCGCTCACGCCGCGCGCTCCCGACTCGCCGACTGGGCCTCGGTGATCCGCCCCAGCCAGTAGTCGTTGGTCAGGCGCCGGCGCATGTCGTCGGTGAATCGCCCGGCCAGATCATCACGCCACCGGGACAGCGCGCCCTGGGTGATCTCGCTCCAGGACTCCACGATCACCACGGGAAAAACCTCGCGCCGATACAGTTCGTCGAGGGGCGAGGTCTTGACGATCGGAATGGTGTTCAGGAACAGCGCTTCCCAGGTGCGGAAGCAGTCGAGGCCGGATCCGCGCGGCGATACTTCGAACGCGAATTCGTCATGAGCGCGCCAGCAATCGACCTGCTTCATTCGCGATTCTGGAAAGTGGGTGAAGGACAGGGCGGCCAGCTGATCCCGGGCTTCGAGACGATCCTTTACCCGGCAGGGGTCGGATGCGTGTTTGGAGAGCAGGAAGTTGCAGAGTACGCGCAGGGGTTTGTCCTCGACCCGGGCCACGCTTCCCGCCCGGACCCCTGACAGTACTCTCTGGTTACCGATGTCGTTCAGGCGAACGCGCGGATCGAATGGTGTCCGGCCGGTGGCCATGGTCAGCAGAAATCCCAACCGCTTGTCGAGCCGGGTGTAGACGGGGTTGTCGAACCCGATGGGCAATCGGGTGAGGCGTGGGTGGTCCTCCGCCACGTCGCAGTTCTGAGCGAACCAATGGGCGATGCGCGGGTGGCCGAGAAGATCGCGGAAGGCGCGCACCGGGCTCACATCCGAGTCGCCGGTTACGAGGATGATGGGCTCGCGGATCTCGGGCAGAACTTCCTCCACGAAGTGGCCCAGGAGATCCGTCTTCACGTGCACGCGATCCCCTCGCTGGATCTGGTGGGCGACCTGCGCCACCCGCTCGAGCGGGAGCTGGGCGCGCTCCGGATGTTCCATGTTGGCCCCGAGATCGACCACGATGTCACAGCCCTCGCGCAAGCCCTGACTGTGGACCAGGTGGAGAGGCAGGCCGGGAGGGCACTGACACCAGCGCCCCCGCAGGTAGTGACGGTCGACGTTGATCCCCGCGCCTCGCCAGCTCGCGAACGAGCGGTGGGCGCGCTCGAGCGCGTTCTCGATGAGCCGCGCCGTCCCGGCGTAGGCGTTCCGCCAGAGGGTCATCGAACCGGTCATGCTTCGGGCCGACGGATGAAGGGAGCGTCGCGGCAGGTCCAGATCTGCCACGCCGCCTTCCAGAAGTCGGGGTTCCACCAGCAGCGCTGCTTGTGGGGAATGACGAAGCGCAGGTGGATGCGCGCGCCGAGGTATCGCCGGCGCAGGAAGCGATCGGGATGGTTGGGGCAGGGGTAGAACTCGCCCGCGAAACGGATCTGCCAGGTCGGTTCGACCCATGAGGCGGGGAAGTCATCCACCCTTGTGGTGAGAGCGCGAATCAAGACGGTCCGCGAGGCGGGATCGGAGCGATACAACATGTCGCCCACGCGATGCCATCGCTCGATGTCGCCGATCTTGGCTCCACGGAACCACAGTGAGGTATTGGCCATGCGCAGCTCGATGCCCTGCGCCGCCAGTTCGTCCTGGCACGCGAGCAGCCGCTCCTCGTGTTCGGCGAGGAACGACACGTCGAGGTCGTGGTCGAAGGGCATGACGTCGCCGATGCGCCACGCCCCTAGCAAGGTTCCATAGTCCAGCCACCAGGTGATCCCTTTGCCTTCGAGCGCGCGCCGGAGAGCGCTGAGGACGGTGCGAATATCGTCGCGGGTGGAGGCGGGCGTGACGCAGGGCGCATGCCACCAGTGGTGCTGATTGCGGACCTCCAGGTAAAGGAGGTACAAGAACCAGGCGATGAGCAGGGCGGCGATCGCCCAGAGCGGTGTCCAATCCATGCGAGCCTTCTAGGGAGACAGGTGGCGGTTGCGTCGGGCGAACCAGCGACGATTGCCGCGGTAGGCCGAGGTGAAGGCGGCGAAGTCCGTGTCGTAGCGCGCACGATGTCGCGACTCGGGTTCGAAGCGCCTCTCGATGGGAACGAGGGCCTCAAGCGCGTCGAAGTCGCTGATCAGGCCGAGTGCATGCAGGGCGAGAAGGGCGCAGCCGCGGGCCGCCGCGAACTCGGGTCGCGGTGACCGCAGCAGGGGGCGGCCGAGAACATCGGCCAGGATCTGGGCGAGAAGAGCGCCGCGCGCTCCGCCGCCCGCGAATCGAAGACCCTCGGTGCGCGGTCCCCCCACGAGCGGCTCGAGTCGCGAAAGCGCCCAGCGGGTATTCATGGCCACACCCTCCAGCACCGCCCGCGCCAGGTGAGGGCGGCCGTGGCTCAGGTCGAGGTTCAGGAAACCGCCGCGTGCGTGCTGATCATCGATGGGGGTGCGTTCTCCGGCGAACCAGGGAAGGAAGGTGAGGTTCGCGGAACCCGGTTCGCACTCTGAGGCCAGTCGGGCGACTTCGTCGTGGCTGATGGCGTGTCCCTGCTCTGACAACACACGGCCGCGGAGCCAGTCGATGACGCTGCCCGCGTTCTGTTGCGCGGCCACCGCGAGGTAGCGCGTCGGGTGGGCGCTGCACATGGCCCCCACGTACGAGAGGGGATCCGCGACGCGTTTCTCCACATGAGCGGCGATCCACGAACTGGTTCCGATGGCGAGATGGGCCGATTGCGGCCGGACCGCCCCCGCCCCGATGGCCATGGCGGCCACGTCGCCCGGACCGGCGATCACCGGGGTGCCCGGACTCAAGCCGAGGCCGGCCGCGGCCGCTTCGTTCAGAGCGCCCACGTGGTCCATGGGCGAGACCAGGTCGGGGAGCAGGCTTTGCGGGAGATCGATCATCGACAGCAGCGAAGGCGACCACGCGCGTCGGCCCGGGCGGGTGTCCATCAGCCATGTGAGATTCGCGCAGTCGTGGGTGGTGGCGTAACGGCCGGTGGCCCGGAAGAGGAGATAGTCCTTGGCGTCGAGGAGCTTCGCGGTATCCCGCCAGATCTCCTTTCGGTTCTGCCGCAGCCAGAGGATCTTGGAGATCGGATCGGTGCCGGTGAGGGAGGGCGCGCCGCTGGTGAGCCAAAGCCACCGCGCGAGGCGGGAGAGGCCGTAACCGAACACGCGAATGGTCCCACGGGTCACCTCACGCGCCTGCTGCTCGGCCCGGGTGTCCAGCCAGATCATCGAACGCATCAGGGGCCGACCCATCGAATCGACGGGAAGGGTGGCCTGCATCTGGCCGGTGAAGCTTAAGGCGCGGACTTCGTCGCGCTGGGCGGAGGCCGCGGACATCACCGCGGTCGTGGCTTCGACCACAGCACTCCACCAGTCGTGGGGGTCCTGCTCGGCGAAGCCCGGCTCCGGCGCATGGGTCGGGTAGGTGGCACTCGCCGCCGCCAGCAAGGTTCCGCGTTCGTCGAGCAGAACCGCCTTGTTGCTCGAGGTCCCAAGGTCGTGGGCCAGGATCAGGTTCCGCTTCATCGGACGCGATAGTAAGAGAGGAAGGCCCAGAAAAACGGGGCCACGAAGATCAGCGAGTCGTATACGTCCAGCACTCCGCCATGCGTTGGCACCCACGCGCCGAAGTCCTTCACCCTGGCCGCGCGTTTGATGGCCGACGCGATCAGGTCGCCTGCGCTGCCGAGAACGGCGAGCAGAGCTGCGGCGAGGAGAAGTTCGGGAAGATTGAGTTCGGGCAACGCGAAATGGAAGAGAGGCGAGATCGCGACGGTGAGGATCGGACCGCCGACCAGCCCGGCCAGGGTCTTGTTGGGACTGAGGTTTGGGAAGGGCCGCGCTTTTCCGAAGGTCGCCCCCACGAGGTAGGCGCAGGAATCGTTCAGCTCGACCATGGCGTAGCAGAAGAACACATCGGCGAATCCCGTGGGCGAGGCGCCGAGTGCGACCAGGAAGGCGAGGAAGAGGCCCGGATAGAAGAGAGCGATCAGCAGGGGGCGTCCCCACCGCAGCCCTCTTCCCGCCGCGGCGCCCATGTCCGTGCGCGCGATCGTCAGCGTCATTTCACGAGTCGAGGCCAGACCGATCACGAGGATGGCCCCCGCGTACCACGGAGGGCCGAGGAGGGCCGGACCGAAAATCGCGGCGAGAACCACGATCTCCACGAAGAACGTGATCCAGATCCGGCGCCCGCGGAGGCGGCCAAAGGCCTGGGCCGTCCCGATCCAGATCGCGGCGACCGTGAAACAGGCGACGACCAGCTCGATCGCGGTCTTGGCGGGCTCAAACATGAATGGGCGGGCTAGGATAGGTGGCCGGGTGCGGTCGCGCAATGACTGACGCCACTCCAGAAGGACGAATGCCTCAACTCTCTCTCCAACAGATCGACGACTATCGGCGCGACGGTTTCCTCGTTCTTCGCGGGCTTTTCTCCATCGCCGAATGCGCCGAACTCCGGGCCGCGGTGGACGCTCTCGCGGACGCCCCGCAGACCCCGGGAGGCACGCGGTGGTACAGCGATGATGAGGCGGCCGATCAGGGACGCCGCCTGCTGTCGAGGGTCGAGTACTTCCGCGACTTCCATGAAGGTCTGCGGCGCGTGATGGCATCCAATCGCCTGCTCGAACCGCTCGCGCAGATCTTTGGCGAACCGGCCGTCCTGTTCAAGGACAAGATCAACTACAAGATCCCCGGCAGTTCCGGTTTTCTCGCCCACCAGGACGCCCAGGCCGGCTGGAACCGCTACTGCGCCACCCAGATCACGGTCATGGTGAGCATCGACGCCACCACCATCGAGAACGGGTGTCTCGAACTGGCGCGAGGGCATCACACGCGTGGTCTGCTCGGTGCGTTGTGGAAGCCGCTCGAGGAAGGCGAGCTGGAAGGCGTGGCCTTCGAACCGCTCGAGACCGCCCCGGGCGATGCCTGCTTCTTCGACGCCTATGCGCCCCACCGGTCTTCGGCAAACCGCACGGAGTCCCCTCGTCGCGTCCTGTATCTCACTTACAACCCGGCCTCGCAGGGCGATCACTACGAGATGTACTTCGCGGACAAGCGCAAGAGTTATCCGCCCGACATCGAGCGCCCGGCCGACCAGTCACCTCGCTATCGTGTCTAGCCCGATGAAGGGGCCTCCCGGGTCAGGGGCCTCGGTGGACGTGGTGTACGCGTGGGTGGACGGGGCGTGGCCCGGTTACCTTGACGAAGTGGCGCGCCACGCCGGCCGGCCCGTCGACAAGAACCCCAACCGATACCGCGACAATCTCGATCTCCTCAAATACAGCCTCCGGTCGCTGGAAGCCCACGCCCCCTGGATCGGGCGTGTCCATGTGGTGACCGCGCGTCCCCAGATTCCGCGCTGGCTGGACACGAGCGCGCCGGGACTCCGGATCGTTCATCACGACGAGATCTTCGAGGCCCGGCACCTGCCCACCTTCAGCTCCTTTGCGATCGAGGCCTCGCTGGCGCGCGTGCCCGATCTGTCCGAGCGCTTCCTCTACTTCAACGACGACATGGTGCTCGGTCGAAAACTCAAGTCCTCCGACGTGATGACGGATGACGGCCAGGCGCGGATTCATCTCGAATGGAACCGGTCGGTGGCGCTTCGGTCCGATTCGCATCCTTGGAGGGCCGCGGTCGGGTTCGCCAACGAACTCCTCGACCGGGCCTTCGGGACGGTGAAGGCCCGGCGCCTCGTGCGCCACGCCCCCGTGCTGATGGATCGCGAGTGCTGGCGTCTTCTCGCGGAGAAATGGCCCGAGGCGCTCGAGGCCACGAGGTCGGCGCGGTTTCGTGGCGGCCACGCCTTCGCCCCAGAACACCTCTACCCGCATTTCTGCCTCGAGACTGGTCGCGCGGAGGCGATCTCCACGCTGCGCAGCTACCGTGAGGCCGGCTACGTGAGCCTCGACAATCGCCGCTGGCTGGTGGAACTCCAACTGGCGGTGGCGCGCCGTCTTCGTCCGATCTTCCTCACCCTGAACGACAACTTCGATGAGACCGCGTCCGCCAACGTGGTGGCCACGGTGCGCGGCTTTCTTGACTCCTGGTTTCCTCGCCCCTCGCGCTTCGAGCTTCCATGTTGACCGAGGCGAGGACGCTGGTGGACGTGCTGCGGAACCGCGCGCAGAGCCGTGAGGGCTCGAAGGGCTTCACGTTCCTCGTGGACGGCGAAGGGGTCGAGGAACGCCTCGACTACGCCGAACTCGAGCGGCGGGCGCGGAGTCTCGCCGCCCAGCTCTCGATGCGCGTGCCGTACGGCGAGCGGGCGGTGCTCGTCTTCGATGCCGGTCTCGACTACGTGCGAGCACTCTTCGCCTGCTTCCAGGCGGGGGTGGTGGCGGTCCCCGCTTATCCGCCCAATCCCCTGCGGCCGGAGGCGGGCCTCGCTCAGATAGAGAGGGTGGTCATCGATTCGGGAGCCGTGGCGGTGATGGGCTCGACCGGACTGCTGACCAGGCTGCGCGGGCTGATCGCAGACGCTCCGTGGGCCCCGATTCTCCAGTGGATCGACGTCAACGACGCGTCAGGCGACTGCGTGTCGAGTCTGCCCGAAGTCGACGCGGAAGACATCGCCATCATTCAGTACACGTCGGGCTCCACCTCCGATCCCAAGGGCGTCGTGGTCACCCACCGCAACCTGGTCCACAACTCCCGGAACATCCGCGAAGCCTTCGGGCTGTCGGAGAACTCGAGCGGGGTTTCCTGGCTGCCTCCCCATCACGACATGGGCCTGATGGGCGGGATCATCCAGCCCATGTGCGTGGGGATGGACATGGTTCTCTTCTCCCCGCAACTCTTCACCCGGAGACCCCTGACCTTTCTCGAAGCGATCTCTCGCTTTCAGTTGACCGGTGGCGGCGGTCCCAACTTCGGCTACGAACTGCTCACGCGTCGCGTGCCGGAATCGGCCAAGGCTAAGCTGGATCTGCGTTCGTGGAATCTGGCTTTTTGCGGGGCCGAGCCGGTGCGGACAGCCACCCTCGATGCCTTCACCGCGGCTTTCGCGGTGTGCGGGTTTCGTCGCGAGGCGTTCCTTCCCTGCTACGGTCTGGCCGAGGCCACCCTCATCGTGACCGCCTCTGAGGTGGGGCAGACTCCGCGGTCGCTGAGCATCGATGCGGAAGCGCTGGGGGCGGGTCGCGTGCTTCGCTCCGAGAATCCCGAGCAGGGAAAAGCCTTCGTCAGTTGCGGCCGGCCACCCGGAGAAATGCGTGTGATCGTCGTGGACCCGGACTCTTTGGCAAGACAGCCGGAGGACCGCGCCGGTGAGATCTGGGTCAAGGGACGGAACGTGGCCCGAGGGTACTGGCGCGCGCCCGAGGCCACCGCCGCCGCCTTCGATGCCACCCTCGACACCGGCGAGTCGGGGTTTCTCCGAACCGGCGACCTCGGGTTCATCCACGAGGGCGACCTCTTCATCACCGGAAGGCTCAAGGATCTCATCATCATCCGGGGTCGCAATCTCCATCCCGCGGATATCGAATCGACGGTTGAACACTCCCACCCCGCGGTGCGTCCGGGCCGTTCGGCGGCGTTCTCCGCGGAGATCGATGGGGAGGAGCGGTTGATCGTGGTCTGCGAGGTTGGCCGCAAGGTTCTCCTCGATTCCGCCCCGGTCAAAGATGCGGTGCGGGTCGCGGTGGCCGGAGCCCACGGCATCGCTCCCCATGAGATCGTGCTGCTCGAGCCATCGCGACTGCCCCGGACCTCGAGCGGCAAGCCGCGGCGGACGCTCGCCCGTAAGCGTTTCATGTCCGGAACCCTGGGTCTCCAGGTTGAAAGCGAGGCAGCCGAGTGATCGACAGTCTCTTCAGGGCTCGACAG
>JAGNNV010000012.1:13690-35766 GCA_017990495.1 Vicinamibacteria bacterium | reverse complement strand
TCTTCGAGGCCTTGCGCGAGGCCCAGCGGCAGGGGGCCGCGTGTTTCGACTTCGGCAGCGATTCACCGAAACAGGAAAGCCTTCTCTCATTCAAGAAGAAGTGGGGCGCCGATCAATCGCTCACCACCGTGCTGTCCTTTCCCGCATCCAGCGAGGAACACAAAGACAGCAGTTCGGGCCTGTATTCCGCGGCGCGCGCGGTCGGCCGTTTCCTCCCGGCTCCCCTCTGGGCCGCCGTCACCTCGCCTCTGGTCAGGAAACTCGGATGATCGCGGAACCACGGCGGAACCACGCATGATGCGCTGGTCGCGAATGCTCCCGCGCTACTCGCCGGCGATCACTTGGCGCGAAGCCCTGTTGCTGACTGGCTGCGGGCGGCATCCATCGCGCCTCAACGAGTTGGCATCAATGCTCTTGCCCGGCATGAACGTGGGCCCGGTTCTCGCCACGCCGAGCGCTCGCCAAGCACTTCTGTTTCACTACGTTGACCTTCGCAAACGGGCTGGCTCCGGGAGCATCGCCTTGCCGGCGCAGATCTGCCCGATTGTGCCGGCCGTGATCCGGACCGCCGGGCTTGAGCCTCTGTTCCTGGATGGCGACGGCCTTCTGCCCACCCCCTCTCCCGAGCAGTATTCGGCAGTTCTGGCGGGGTCATCGGTTATCGGCATCCTCGTCGCTCCAATGGGCGGGTACGTTCAAGACGGATGGTCGACCCTGCTCCCGAGGATACCCACCACGGTGGATCTCACGGTCGACCTCGCCCAGGCTCCCTTCTCGACTGAAGCGCTGGGGCCCGACTTCCTGTCCCGCGCCGATGCCATCACGTTCAGCTTCGGGGTAGGGAAGGGCTTCGATACCGGGGGAGGATTGCTCGTTTCTAAGCGTTCCATCCCTCCTCCAGAAGTGGTTCGCGCCAGCGGACCTCTTGTCTGGACCACCGTGGCCCGGAGTGCGGCCATCCGTCTGGCCATGGGTCTCGGCGCCTATCGCGCGCTCTTGCCCTTCGTCGATCGAATGGCGGCGACCGACCTGGCCGTGGCGCCCATGGAGCAGGCCGAGGCCAACGTCGCCCTGTGCTGGCTAGCCCGGCACCGCACTCTGGAGTCCGATTTCGAGCGCGCGGCCACGCGGAGCGCCGTGCTGGGCCGCCTTGGAGCGGTCCAGCGTTCCTGCCACGACGTCAGCGTCACTTGTACAGACGCGGCACGTCCGCTTCGGCAGTTGCTGCGCCTCCGTCCGGGGGTGGATCGAAATGGTGTCGTGCGTGCTTTCCGAGCGGCGGGGCTTGATTGCGCACCCGGCGGAGAGCCCTTTCCCGTGGGAGCGGACCCACATCAATGGCCGGCCGCAGAGCTGTTCACCAGAGACGCGGTTAGGCTGCCATTTCTTGGCCGCCTCTCGTCGCGCGGCTTCGACCGCGCATGCTCGATTATTGAAAAGGTGCTGACTGCCCATGGTTTATGAACGCGAATTCACGGCCGTGGCTCGTCTGGCGTTCGGCATGTGGAACAGAGACCCCGCATCCCCCTCGTACGGTTCGTTCGATCGCGCCTGGTGGGGATGGAAGTTCAAGGACTTCCCCGACGCCACCTTGCAGTACGCCGCGCGTCTCGTAGTTCCCTACGCGGAGAAGCAAGGCGAGGGGTGCCCATTGGGCGAGTGGCTCGGGGCCTGGGTGAGGTTCGTGGCCTCCATACAGCACCGCGACGGGAGTCTCGATCAGGCGTACCCGTACGAACGCACCCCGGGTGTCATTTTCGATGTGCTTTCAACTTTCATTTCGATCTATGAAGGGCCGCACCTGTCTGGGCCCGCTCGCAAGCAATTGGGCGAGGTGATCGAACGGGCGGCCGCCTTCTCGCTCGCGACGGATGAGCGACACGGGGAAATAGCCAATCACATCGCGGAATACGCGTATGAACTGGCGGAATACGCCCGATTCTCCGGCAGCATGAGCGCCGCGGCGGGGGCGAACCGCTACCTGGATCGCCTCCTCTCGCTCTTCGATCGGGAAGAGGGATGGTTCCGTGAGTACGAGGGCGCCGACCCCGGCTATCAGACGCGGTCGCTCCGCTACGTGGTGAAGCTCGCTGGCCTGCCCGGTTATGAAGGACTCTGGGATGTGGCTGCGCGGGCAGGGGAATTCCTTCACGAGTTCGTCATGCCCGACGGGAGTATCCATCCGATGCTGGGGACTCGGTCCACCGGCCTTCTATACCCCTCGGGCATTGAGGCCCTCGCCGTGCGACACCCCGCCCGATTCGCCAACCTGGCTACCCGGGTGAGGCAAGGGTGGGAACACGGACGGGTCCCCTTGCCCTCAACCCTTGATTTCGCGAACGCCATCCGCCTCGCCGACGACGCGGGCGAGGCCTCCCGCCTGATGAATCGCGAGCTTCCAGATGTTGCCGGGCCTCCGGTGGGGAAACGCTCCTTCCCCCGCGCGGGCCTGACCATCTGGCGAAGCGCAGAGCGGCACGTATTCGTCAGCTCTTATCTGGGAGGCGTGGTGGTTTCTTTCGAACCGACTGCCTCCGGGTGGCAGCTCGTCTCGGAGGACAGCGGCTATCTGCTGAACACCGCGGGGAGCGCGTGGCTCACTCGAATGCCGGGAGCGGGGACGCTCGTCGAAGACGACGAGAACGGATTGACCATCCATTCGAGATTCGCCCGGGTCCTGCATGACGAACTCACACCGCTCCGCATGGTCCTGCTACGTGTCCTCAACATGACCGTGCTACGCTCCCAGTGGCTCGGGGATGTGTTTCGCCGGCTGGTCGTCGGTCGCCTCATGTCGAATCGCGCCTGGCTGGGAGCTTCCCTGACTCGCCGCATCGACCTGGCGCCCGGCCGATTGAAAATTGTTGACAACGTGGAGAGCCGGGATAAGGTCGTAGGCACCCTGCATCGATGCCGTCGGCTCACCGGCGCCCACATGGCGAGCGCCCGATACTTCCACTCGTCTGAGCTACAGTCGCTCGGAGAATGGCAGATATCCGTCCCCTGGGATGGGCACACGTATCGGAGCGCCAGTCGAGGTGAATCGTGATAGATGAGTTCAAGAAGGCGTTCGCCGCACGCGAACACGCGGGCATCAGCAGCCGGACCAGCCTGCCCCTGATGATGCTGCAGGCGGCGCCTATCGCGTTGAGCCTTTCGGGCCGGGCGCGGCCCCCGCTCACTCTTTACTGGAGCGTCAACAGCGTATGCAACCTGCGCTGCAAGATGTGCGATGTCGGCAGCGCAAACCCGGAATCGAATTTCTTTGCGAACCTGAGAATCGACGGCAAGCTCCGGGAGATCCCCATTGATCGCTTCAAGAGCGTGATCGACGAGGTCGCCCCTTCGCGACCCATGGTGGCGATCACGAGCACCGAGCCTCTGATGTACAAGCCCCTCCCGGAAGCGATCGCTCATTGCACCGAGCGGGGGCTGGAGACGACGGTCACCACTGGAGGGTACCTGCTGCCTCAGCGTGCCGAAGATCTGGCCGTTGCCGGATTGACGCGCCTCGCTGTGAGCATCGATGGCCCTCCGACGATCCACAACGAGATCCGCGGTCGCAAGGACAGTTTCGAACGGTCGACCGAGGGCATTCGCAAGTTCCGTGAGGCTTCAAGAGTCCGCGGTCACAAATCGGAAGTCCTGGTCAGCTTCACCGTCACAAACATGAACTTCGGCGCCCTGGTCGACTTCTACAAGGCGGTCAAGGACAGCGGCGCGGATCGAGTGAACTTCACCTACATGAACTTTGTCACCCCCGAACTCGCCGAGGCGCACAATGCCGTGTGGGGAGACAAGTACCGGGCCACCGTCAACTGCCTGAACGAGGACACCAATCCGGCGAGAGTCGACGTGGATCTGCTGCATTCCCAGATTCAAGAGGTCAAGGCCCTTGACGCCGATCGTCGCCTCGCGACCTTCCAGCCGGACTGGAGCAAGGAGGATCTCCACAAGTTCTTCCACTCGCCGAACGAGTTCATGAGCCGCACTCGGTGCGTGGTGACCTGGTTCATCGCGGAGATCATCGCCAGCGGCGAGGTGATTCCCTACACACGTTGTTATCACGTGCCCTTGGGCAACATCAACGAACAGTCATTCACGCAAATCTGGAACGGACCCAAGGCGAGGGCCTGGCGGCAAACGCTGAGAAGGCAGAAGCGCTTCCCCGCGTGCACGCGCTGCGACTTCGCCTACTAGGCCGGGGACGACGAGAGCGCCGCAAGGCCATTCCCCCGCATGCCGAAGACCTGGTTCGTTGGTGCAGGGCGCGCCGGCTTGCCGCCAGCGCAGACCGGGGATCGCCTCATTCCCCTCTCCGCGATGGCTCAGAGCCTGATCCCAGGTGGAGGCGGTTCCCCTGTCGAAATAGCCGCGCTCGAAACGCAGGCGCAGAGCCGCGTTTTCGCTGATCTCGCCGCCTTCGCCGCCGCCATCCAGACCCGGGCCCCAACCCGCCGGTGGTTCCGGTACGGTGAGTACGATCTTTCCCCCGTCTTCCGTCGCCCCGATGAGGCGATGGCGGGCTTTCCAAACCAGGCGACCGCTTTTGAAGTCGGGAGCGCCGCTTCCTGGACCGGTCCTCTTGAGGCCTGGGGAGCCGATTCATTTCAGGTTTCCGGTCTGAGGGCCGCTCTTGGAGGGGTGGTAACGGTCGCCCCGAAGAACGATCGAACGCCGACCGCGGCAGCTCTTCCCAGGGGGCTCTTTCGGCGACGCCCCTCAGCCGGGGCGCGGCCGTGTGACATCTTGTACCTTTCTCTGGAACCCCATGTCGCGCTCCAGCAGGACCGCGTTCTCAGTCTTCTGTCCGATAGGTACGGGATAGTCGCGGTCGGACTTCAGCGCACCTCCTGGCCCTGGCCCGAGGAGATGCGGTTCACACCTCGTGAGCACCCCCCATTGATTTCCTACCTGAGACCCACCGATCTGGTGAGGGCGGTCGGCAGTTGGGCGATGCGACCGAACCCGGGACCCACTTACGTCGAATATGTCCGCTGGATGTCGGCGCGAGAGCGTGATCAATGGCTCCGCACAACGTGGCTGCGGGCGGCCAGCGTGAGCGACGCTCTGGCTCGCGCCATCGAAACGCACAGGCCCAGACTGATCATCGGCACCAATCTGGCGTCGGGGATGGGCACGGTCATCGCCAGTTGTGCCGCTCATCACGGCGTCGCGGTAATGAGCCTCCCAACCGGAGCCGATTGCCTGGTTCCACCCCAGTTCGATCCGGGCGATGCAGGGGAGACGAGGTTTGTTGTCCCGGGTGGCATTGCGGAACGACTACGGCAGGCCGGAGTTCAGAGCGAGCAGCTCCTCGCCTGCGGGTGGCCGGAGCTCGACGCCATCGTTGATGCCGGAAATGCCGACCTCGGGTCATTTCGGAGGCAACTCGGCCTTGACTCAAAGAAGCCGCTGGTTGTCTTCTTCTCTTCGCCCTCAACGGCCAACGACGAACTCGTCGTGCCCGCGCAGGTCAAGGAGCGCGCCTTGAGGCGGTTGGCGGAGTCCTGCCTCCTCGAGGGTTTCCAGTTGGCGGTGAAGCTCCACCCCCGCGAGACGGACGGAGTGATGGAGCGGGTCGCGGGCGAGATCTCTCCGCAGCCCCTCGTCTTCCGGGAATCGCTATCGATCCTGCTTCACTTGGCCGACGTCGTGGCCACCGTTGGCTCGGCCGTCAGTTTCGCGGGGGTCGCCCTCGGAAAGCCGACGGTGATCCTGGAAGCGGACAGCATCCGATCGACCGCCGCACTCTTCGCTTCGGTGAGCGTCGGATCCCAGCCGCGCTCCCTGGAGGAGCTGACGGCGTTCCTGAGGAGCGCGGCAAATAGATCAATCGATGTTGGCGACTCGCGCGACCTCTGGGGGGCCGACGGGAAGGTGGCGGAGCGGATCCGGGCCGAAGTGGATCGAATGCTCAGCTAGCGGGCGATCCCAATCAGGAATTGCGTTCGTAAAGACGTTCGATGAGCGACATCGTCTTCAGCGCATCATCCAGGGTGGGGCTTGTTGAAGCTCCCTCCTTGCGGCAAGCGGCGATCGCGTTCTCGGCCTGAAGCTGAAATCCCGGTTTGAATTCCTGGTCGGCGGCCGGCCGTAGAACGGTCTGCAGAGGCTCTCCAGTGGCTTGCCAGCGAAGCTCCTCCAGCGGTCGCAACTCGAGGCGCCGTCCCGGTGCGTGAATGCTGGCCGCCCAGGGTCCGGGAGTCCGCCAGAAGGCCTCGTAAAGACCGGTGTCCCCGCTTTCAAACTCCAGGTGAGCGAGGAGAAGGCCGACTCCGGCTTCCGGGTTCCAACGGACAACGTGCTGGACCGTCTTGACCGTGCCGCGCGCGAAGATGCGGAAGTAGTCGACGAGATGAATCGAATTTGCGTACATCCATCCGTTGACCACGGCGGCCGAGTGCCCGAGCGAAGCCGCCTGGTCGAGACTCTGCTGGTCCTGCACCTTCACAAACCGTGTCCCGCTGACATCCTTCAAGAGGCTCAGCGCTTGTTGCGTGCTCCCCAAGAACTGGCGATTCAGACCTACGAGGACGCGTCGACCGCGTGTCGCGGCCTCCTGCGTCAGACGCCGGGTGTCCGCGGGGGAAAGACCCGGGGGCTTTTCGAGCAGGAGGGTCCAGGGGAACGCCATCGCGCGCAACGAAACCTCGACCATCGCGGTCTCGAGCACGGTCACAACCAGGAGTTGCGCTCCTGTGCGTTCGTGGAGCTCTTCCACCGAATCGGCGACCACGCTGATTCCGAGATCGCCGGCGAGGGCCTGGGCACTTCCCCGTGTTCGGCTGGCGATGCCGCAGACCGCGACGCCTGGGATCGAGGCGAAAGCCCGCGCATGTTCTTTGGCCATCTTTCCTGCGCCCAGAATGGCGACATTGATCGGCTCCATGTTCAAAATATCCTCTATGCCCAGGGGAACTGACGATCGAGCGGCAAGGCCGCGTCCTCGATGCGAACCGGACGATGTCCGGTTTCGTTCGAGACATACCCCGCGACCAGCGTGGCCACGGCCAGACGCCCTTCCGCACCCGTCGGATGATCCTTCTCACCAAGCAAGGCCTCGAGCACGTCGCGGGTTGGCGTGACGGCGTCGGCGGGCTTAATGGCCTGGTTGGTGATTTCCGCGGGCATTCCATATCGCGTGGTTGCGAGGCCCCGGTCCTCCCGGCGTCGGTGCGTCATTCGGAGGGTTCCCGCGAGCTCATCGATCACGATCTGGCCGCAGGGGCCCGCATAAACCGCCTGAATGCCGTGCCCCTGGTCGGCGCCCACGTCCAGATAGAAGCGTTTCCCCGACGCCGTGGTGAGACGGATGGATCCAGACCGGTCCTGGAATTCCGCGCCGCGTGGATTTGGGATCGAGTCGGGTGAGAACCACGCGGTGGCGTCGAGCGCAGCCTCACCGGCCATGTATCGGAACATCTCGAAGTAGTGGGTGCCGTTCATGGCCATGCCGAAGTTGCCGGCGATCACCGTGACGCTGCTGAGGCCACCGATGACGTCGGACATGAGCAGGTCGCGAGTCAATCGGTACTGCTCCATGAACCGCATCTGGTGGTTGACGGCCAGCCGCGTTCCGGTCTTGACGCAGGTGGCGAGGATGGCGTCGCAGTCGCTGAGGGAAGTGGCGAGCGGCTTCTCGCACAGCAGATAGCGTGCGCCGGACTCGGCGGCCAGGCGAGCGTAGGGCAGATGGGACGGCGCCGTAGTCGCGACCACCACCACCTCAGGGTGGAGGTCCATCAATCTCTGGGTCTCCAGAAAGCGCCGCTCGGGCGGAACCGAGGCCTCGCTACCCGCAAGATCCAGATTGTCCGCCGATCGGTCGGCGATGCCGACGAGTTCGAGCCCCAGGCTCCGAACGACCTCCATGTGGCGCCGCCCCATGCGGCCCGCGCCGATGACGGCCGCCTTCACTGAGCGGCTCCCTGTGCCGGCTTCGCGCCGGCGGGTCTTCTACCCTGAGCCAGCGCTTCAGTCACTCGATGACGATCCGCCTCGGAAAGACCGGCTCCGGACGGCAGGCTGATGGCCCGCGCAAACAGCCGCTCCGCGACCTCGCATGATCCGAGCCGCGGGGAGTCCGCGAACATCGGCTGGGTATGGAGTGGGGACCAGATAGGCCGGGCTTCGATATTCATGGTTTGCAGGTACTCGATGGTTTCGCGGCTGTCCCTGCCGAAGTGCGCGGGATCCACGGTGATGGAGCAGAGCCAGTAGGACGGCTTCGACCAGGAAGGTCGGGGGCCGGTTTCGAGGCCCGCGATGTCCGGCAGTTTCGAATCGTAGTGCCGCGCATTGGCCTGCTTGCGTTCAAGCAGGTCGTCGAGCCGCTCGAGCTGGGCCAGGCCAAGAGCGGCGGCCAGATTGGTGAGGCGATAGTTGTAGCCAATCTCGTCGTGCCGGTACTCGAGTCCAGGCAGGCGGGCCTGGGTGGTCAGGTGTTTCGCTCGTCGGGCGAGCTCGGGATCGTTGGTGGTGATCATGCCTCCGCCCCCGGCGGTGAGCAGCTTGTTTCCGTTGAAGGAGAAGCAGCCGATCTGGCCGATCGACCCGACCTGCATTCCCGCGAATGGTCCCTCGGTGTAATTCCCGCCCAGGGCCTCCGAGGCGTCTTCGATGAGGGCCACGCCGTGTTTCGCGCAGGCCTCGACAAGGTCATCGATGCGCGCCGGTTGGCCCAGGAGGTGAACCACTTCAACCGCCCGTGGCTGCCGCAGGCCCGCCTTCGCCCGGCGATTCAACTCGTCGACCACGAGACCTGGATCCATGTTCCACGACTCGGCCTCGGAGTCGACGAAGACGGGGACGCCGCGTTCGTAGACGATGGGGTTCGCGGACGCGATGAAAGTAAGACTGGGCACGAAGACCTCATCGCCCGGCTCCACGCCCACGAGCCTCATGGCCACATGGAGAGCAGCGGTCCCGCTGGCGCAGGCGATCGCGAACCGGCTGCCCACACGCTTGGCGAACTCTTCCTCGAACCTGCGCACGAAGGGGCCGACCGAGGACACGAAGTTGGAATCGAGGCATTCCAGCACGTAGGCCTTCTCGTTCCCTTTCAGGAACGGCTCGGCGAGTGGTATGCGGGCCTCAGACATGAAAGTACTCCGTTGAGTAGAGGTCGAGGCGGGACTTGATCCAGTCCGCGGTGGCAACAAGCCCCTCCTCGAGACCGACCGTGGCATCCCATCCGAGAACGGAACGGGCGAGTGCCGGGTCGGACTCGAGAACCAGAACCTCGCTCGCATCCGGGCGCAGTCGGCGCTCGTCGGTACGGATCCGCGCTTCTTTCCCCAGCACTCGACAGGCGGTATCGAACAAGGCCTGCACCGAATGGCTGTGGCCGGTTCCGAGTTGGATGGTCTGGCCCAGGGCGGCCTCGGAGAGCGCGGCCTTTACGAAGCCGTCGACGGAGTCCGTCACGAAGGTGAGGTCGCGGCGCGTGTCGACCCGTCCGAGCTGGATTTCTTCCGCACCGCGCAGAAGTTGGACCAGGATGGTGGGAAGGACGGCACGCATCGACTGGCGCGGCCCGTAGGTATTGAAGGGGCGCAGCACGGTCACGGGCACATTGAAGCTGCGGTGATAGGAAAGCGCCAGCTGGTCTGCTCCCACTTTCGAGGCGGCATACGGGGATTGAGCCTGCAGAGGGTGGGTCTCCCGGATGGGGAGTGTCGCGGGGGTTCCGTAAACCTCACTGGTCGAGGTGTGAACAACCCGGGTCACGCCCGTTCGACGGCAGGCTTCGAGGACATTCAGTGTGCCCGAGACGTTGGTGTCCACGAAGCTCTGGGGGGCCTGATACGAATACGGAATCGCGATCAGAGCGGCCAGATGAAAGACGACCTCAACTCCGGCGATCGCATCTTCAACAAAGCGGGCGTCGCGTATGTCGCCGAGGCGGAAGTCGACGCTCCGCCGCACCGCTTCGGGCGAGGTCTCGAGCCATCCGCGCGACCCCTGGGAGTTATAGAGACAAAAGGCGCGCACATCCGCGCCGTCTTGAACCAGTCGCTCCGCCAGATGGCTTCCGATGAAACCGTCGGCTCCGGTCACCAGCACTTTGCGTCCCTTTAGCGTCATTCTGATCCCCCACCCTGCATCGCGTGCCGGAGCGTTTCCTTCTGCCCCACATCAATCCAATCGTCCTCCACTTCGAAGGCGCACACGCGCTCGTCGTCCGCCAGCAGGCTTGCGAACAGGTCGGTGATCGCGAACGTCTGCTCCCGCGGAACACGGGCCAGGGCCGCAGGATCCAGCACGTAGATTCCGGCGTTCACCAGGCGCGCGATCCTCGGTTTCTCCTCCATCCGACGAACACGCACTCCTTCAATGTCGACGCACCCGAAGGGGATGGTCTGAAAATGAGGACGGACGGCGATGGTGGCCGCGGAGCGCTCCCGCTCGTGGAAATCCAGCATCCGGCCGACATCGGCCTGGGTTACGAGGTCGCCGTTCATTACGAGGAGCGGGACCGTCGGCGGCGCCGGGAGAAGCGTGAGTGCGCCGCCGGTGCCCAAAGGCTGCCGCTCTCGGAGGTATTCGATCTGGCAACCGAAACGCGAGCCGTCGCCGAAATGAGATTCGATGACGTCCCCCAGATAGTGCACGGCGATGAAGATCCGCTTGAGCCCGAAGCTGACAAGGTGAAGGACGATCCGCTCGAGAATGGGTCGGCCGGCCACCCGAAGCATGGGCTTGGGCAGAGTTTCGGTCAGAGGCCACAACCTGGATCCGAAGCCTCCGGCCATCACCACCGCCCAGTTGGGACGGTCATTCCGGCCCAGAATTTCGTGGATCAGGTGGAGTCCGATCAGCCGCCCCGCCTCATCGACCACCGGGATTTCCGACAATTTGCGGGCCTGCATGAGGTCCATCACTTCAGCTCGCCCCGAAGTCGGGCGCACCGCGGCGAAGGATCGGTTCATGCAGTCGACGACACGTCCGGAAAGGGAGGCGCCGCCGAGCAGGGCCCTCCGGACATCGCCGTCGGTGACCGTTCCAAGAAGCACTCCATTGGCGTCGACCACGAGTGAAATCTCGGCCCCGGAGCGGTCGAGAGATCGCATTGCGTCCTCAATGGTGCTGCTCGGTGAGAGCTGGCAGGTCTCGAGTTTCATCGCTTGAATGATTCCTTACGCCGGGCCGGGGTCCCGATGACGATCGTGTCCCTGTCGACCGCGGCCACAACAACCGCTCCCATGCCAACCGTGGCGGATTCGCCGACGGTCACATGATCGCGCACGCTGGCCCCAAGCCCCACGTAGGCGTTCCTGCCGATCCGCGCCCCCCCGCCGATCGTCGCCGAGGGCGACACCTGGGCGAAGTCTCCGATAACTACATCATGTTCGATGACCGCGCCGGTGTTGATGATGGCGTGCCGCTCCACGCGGGCGCCCGAATTCACCACGGCCCCCGCGGAGAGAAAAGCTCCGCCCTCGAGCATCGCGGTCGGTGATACCCAGGCGAAGGAGTGAACAACGGTGGCCCAGATGGCCCCGGCCGCGTCATAGGTTTCGGCGAGAGCCATCCGGAGCTTCCGCGATCCGAGTCCGGCCATGCCCAGGACGAAACGGACCGAGCCCGAGGCCGCGAGTTTCCTCCCCAAATCGTCGGCGCCGAGATGTGGAACCCCCAGGCGCCGCGAGGTTTCTTCGCACGGCCGCACGTCGACGAAGCCCTTGATTTCCCACAGATCTGGTCGCGTGCGGGCGGCTTCCATCACCACCCGCGAATGCTCGCCTCCGCCGATCACAACCAATTCCATGGCGTCACCGACCTCCGCGATCGACAGCGACAATTCGCCCGAAAGGAGGGTTCCACAGGCGCAGAATATCCAGAATCGCATCCGCGCTCCGGCCGTGCCCGAAGGGACCGCTTTCCTGGCACGCGCGACGGGTCGCCGGATCGAGAGCGTGCCGAAGGGCCGACTTGATCGCGACTGCGTCCACCGGCGCGTCGATCACGTTGTTGCCGCGCAGTCTCCCCTGTTGCCGGTCGCCTATGTTCACGGCGGGCAGACCGAGCGCGGAGCCTTCGATGATGGCGCTCGATGAGTTACCGAGCATGGCGTCCGCCTGGCTGAGCAGGCCCCAGTAGCCCCGGCTGCCCAGGGCCTCTACCGCGACCCGCCCGGGTTTTTGCGCGGCGCGAACGAGCGCCTCACGAATCAAGAGGTGCCCGGGGTCACTGTTTGGCAGAGTAATCACGAACGTGGCGGCAACCTCGTCCATGGCTTCGCAAAGTGCGGCCACCTCCGCCTCTCCCGGGACCGACGAAGCGGTGCTCGGGTGCAGGGTCACCACCACCAGCGGATGGTTCAGTTCCATCCCGAGCTTTTGTGCCAGCTCTCCGGCGGTGAGGAGATCCGCCCGGCGGAGGTTGTCGAGGCCCGGCGCACCCACCACATGAACCGTTTTCGGGTCGATCCCCATCGAAACCACCCGGTCGCGGTGCGCCTCGTGACTCACCAGATGAAGCTGAGCCATCTGAGTGATGGCATGACGCAGTGTGTTGTCGACGGCGCCCGCGGTTTCCTCTCCGCCGTGCAGGTGGACGACGGGAACCCGGCTGAGGGTGGCGGCGATCGCCGCCGCCGCGGTTTCAAATCGGTCGCCCACCAGAAGGAGGGCCTCCGGGTCCAGTCGCTCGAGGGCATGGCCAACCGCTTCAAGGGCTCGTGCCGATTGCTCGAGAGCGTCGCTCGACGCGTCGGCGCTGATCCATGGGAGCGCCGCATCGGCCTTGAAGCCGTCGTCGGCGATCTCGAACTCCGTCCGGCCGAAGGCGTCGGACAGGTGCATTCCGCCCACCAGCAGTTTGAGGTCGAAGGCGGAATCCTCGCGCAGGGCCAGGCAGGTGCTGCGAAGGATGCCCCAGTCCTGGCGGCCGGTGGTCAGGACGCCGATTCTCCGACTCAAGCTCTTCCTATTCCCAGACGGTGTGGCGCTGACGCCAGCCGTCACTTTCGCGTCGCCAGAGGTGAGGAGACCGGAATCGGTCGGCGAGTTCCATGAACGAGGCGCGGGTCATCTCCGGTTGCGCGAAGGCCTTCGCCGCGACCGGGAACTCCTTCTCAGGGATCGACAGGTACTTGAAGATCTCTCCCGCGAAACGCTCCGGGAACTCACCGTCGAAACGACGGACCAGGCGGACGCCTTCATCACGCGTGATGTCGCCGGATCGGATCTCCTGCGCCGCGTCGTAGGTGGCGCGTCCGATGCCGAACTTGATGAACGTGGTGTAGTAGTGAAAATCGTCGATGCGATCGTCGATGGAGTTGTACTTGCTGTAGGTTCCGGGCGTCCGCTCCGGGGAGGCCTCGAAGCCGCCGTTCTCGACGGCATGGTAGTAGCAGGCCTGGGGATGCCACTTGAGGTAATACCCGAGGTAGTGCACTTCCATCTTCTTGGCCGCCACCTGCTCCGGATCGGGCGGCAGGTAGGGCTCGAGATCCACCGCATCGAGCCCGTATCGACCTTCCAGGTCGGATAGGGAAACTCCCCCGAGAAACGCCGAGGCGCGATCCTTGAGCACGAAGTAGCGGTCGTCCCGTTTCGCCATGTCGGTGTCGGCGATGGGGTTGCCGTATTCGGCCTCGTTCTCGCCGAAAAAGACGAGGGGGAGGTTGAACAGCAGACCCATCTTGGGCGCCAGGTTCTTCTGGCCCAGCATGAAGGGCTGGAAAGGATGAAAGAGGTTGTCGACGGCCAGCCGGGTCAACAGACGATGAATGCGGCCGTTGGGGGTGCAGAGGTAGTTGTCGAACCCCGCATGGATCCATCGCTGATGATTCCGGAAACCCCACTCGGTGTAGATGTGCGGGGCCCAGGTGACGGTCAGGGGATGCATCCCGTACTCGTACTTCAGCTTGTGAGCGGCGTAGAAACTGTCTTTGCCCCCGGATCCGGGGACGAGGCAATCGTAGTAGCCGTCGTTCCGGCGGTAACGATCACACAGGTCCCGCAGTTTTCGCTCGCGCTCCGCCCAGTCGATGACGGTCCGCTTGCGTTCGGCGAACAGACAAGCGTCGCACACGCCCTCTTCGTTGAAGCCGATGGTGGTCTTCCGGCTCGCGCTGGTGTGGCTGAATTCGACCGCCGAGTTGGGCCTTTGATTGGAGATAACGCAGCGGCGGCAGAAGCGGACCTCTTTGGGAAGCCCGTAATAGGCCTCGAGGTCCTGGGGAGCGCTTGAGTTGTTTGAAGTCACGCGGTTTCCTATTTGAGGGTGACGAATCGTTCGAGGATCTTGAGGCCGAGCGGGCCGCTCTTCTCGGGGTGGAACTGCGTGCCCATGACGTTCTCCTTCTGCACCGCGGCGCAGATCCGGTTGGAGCCGTAAAGGGCGTCGGCCAGTCGGTCCTGCTCCCGCGAAGGCGTGGCGGCGAAGGAGTGCACGAAGTAAAGCATCTCGCCCGGGGGGCATTCCTCGAGAAACGAGCCGGACCAGGGTCGGGCCGGCCGGATCGCGTTCCAGCCTATGTGGGGAACCTTGACCCCGTCTTCTTCCTTGAGTCGGTCGACCGTTCCTTCGATGACGCCGAGTCCCTTGTGGGTGCCGAACTCCCGGCTCTCTGAAAACAGCATTTGCATTCCCACACAGATACCGAGGAAGGGGCGGCCGCTCCGGATGAACTCGAGCACCGGCTGGTCGAGCTCGCTCTTGAGGAGGCAGCCCAGACAATCGGCGAACGCCCCTACTCCGGGAACAACGAGCATATCAGCACGCCTCACGCCCTCAGGATCCGAGGTCAGGACTGGAGTCGTGCCCACGGCCCGCAGCGCCTTGGCCACACTGTGGAGGTTCCCGATACCGTAATCCAGCACCGCCACCTGACGGGGGTTCATAAGCGCACCGAGTAGCCGCGGCCGCGGAGCGCAGCCTTGAGGCCTGAAATCGTGAAGTCCTTGTAGTGGAGAAGGGTGGCCACGGCGATGGCGTCGGCCCCGGCGTCGATCGCCTCCACTATGTGATCCACCGTTCCCGCTCCGCCGCAGGCGATGATGGGAACGGGCACCGCCTTGGTTACGGCCGCGATCAGCTCCAGATCGAAGCCCTTTCGCGTCCCTTCGCGGTCCACCGAGGTCAGGAGTATCTCGCCGGCACCAAGATCGACGGCTTTTCGGCACCATTCGAGAACATCGAGACCCGTATGTTCCCGGCCGTTGTCGGTGTAGGCCTCCCAGGAGCGCCCCTGTCGCTTCGCCTCGATCGACAAGACGACGGCCTGGGCGCCATAGGCGCGGGAAGCACGGGTGAGGATTTCGGGTTCGCGGACGGCTCCCGTATTGATGGCCATCTTGTCCGCGCCGGAGCGGAACATCGTCGCGAAGTCCTCGAGGGTCCGGATGCCCCCGCCCACCGTGAGCGGGACGAAGATCTTCGACGCTGTCTGGTCGACCAGACCCGACAGGCTGTTCCGTTCGTACAGACTCGCCACAATGTCGACGTAGAGCAACTCGTCGGCGCCATCGCTGTAGTAGCGAAGGGCGTGTTCGGCCGGGTCGCCCATGACCCGCAGGCCCTCGAGCTGAATGCCCTTGACCAGATTCGGGCTCTTGATATCGAGGCGGGGAATGATGCGGACCGGCATCTGCCTTTTTGATCCGCTCACTGGCCGCTCTCCGTGGCGATGTCGTCGTTGGTCACCATGGCTCCTTCTTTAACGTCGCGTCGGAGGGAGTGCTGGAACAGGCTCTCCCGACGGGCCGGGGGGAGGCCATCGCCGGGGCGCAGGCAGATGAGGTCGGCCTCGGAAATCCTGTGCCCGGAAGGCAGGGAGCGTTTCCAGTGAAGGCTCTTGCGGGCGATCCGACGCATCGGGACTTCCTCTTCCCGGGGTGTCTTGTTCCCGTCTCCGAGTGAACTCTCGATGGCGCGAACTCCTCGCACCAGCGCGGCCAGCTCGCCAGGTTCGAGGGACGCGCTGTGGTCGGGGCCGGTCATGGAACGAGAGAGGGTGACGTGCTTTTCCAGAAGCCTCGCCCCCAGAGCGCTCGCGGCGAGACTGATGTCGATGCCGAGCGTGTGATCCGACCACCCCACCGGGCGGGAGAACGCGAGGGTCAGCGCCTCCATGGCGCGCAGATTCGAAGTGCCCGGCTCCGCGGGGTAGTTTGAGACGCAGTGAAAGAGTCCGACCGGGGGGTCGCCCGCGGCCCGGATCGCGTCGAGAGCCTCGGCCACCTCGACCATCTCGCACATCCCGGTGGAGACCAGGAGCGGCCGCCCAAAACGCGCGATGTGCCGGAGCATGGGGAGGTTCGTGATCTCGCCGGAGGGGATCTTGAACGCGGGCAGATCGAGTTCCATGAGGAAATCCGCGGACCCCTCGTCGAACGGGCTCGAAAGAAACTCGATGCCGCGTTCGAGGGCGTGCGCACGCAACTCGCGATGGGCGGAGTGCGACAGCACCAGGGCTTCGAGCATCGACTGGTGGCTCTCTTCGTTTCCCGTGGTTTTCTTCTGGTACTCGGCCTTGGGTGCGTTGGCCGCCGCGAGCAGGGAGGGGTTGAAGGTCTGGAACTTCACCGCGTCCGCGCCGGCGTCCGCGGCCACATCCACCAGGCGGTGGGCCAGGGCGACGTCGCCGTTGTGGTTCACACCGGCTTCGGCGATCACGTAGCAGGGTGCTTCCGGCCCGATGGGCCTGGCCCCGATCGAGAAGGATGGAATGGGCCGGGCCTTCAGGAGGCCTTCGCAGACCGCAATCTGTTCCTCGGCATCGACGTCCACGCTGTCCCGCGTCGGCATCAGGTAGGGACGGCTGAGACCTCCGACCACGAAGGATCTGTGCTTTCGGAGGAAGGCGGGGGTGGCCACGTAGACGGCGCCGTTCAACCCCACGATCCCCGCCGAATCCTGCCGGCGCGTTGTTTCGGCCGAGGAGGAAAGGGGAGCGAGGTACCCGGCCTCGACCCTGAAACTCCACACGGAGTGGGCCGCATCGCTGACCGAAGCCACCGGCTCGTTCTGATGGTCGGCATGCAGGCGAAGGGCCCCGGCCAGATCGGCGGGCCGGGTCAGGGGTGATGTGGGCTGAACCAGAACCACGGTGTCGGGTTCGGCGCCGAAGCGTCCGGCGAACCAGTCAATGGCGTGCAGGACCACGTCAATCGAGGCCGCGACATCGGTCGACAGCTCGGCGGGCCGAAGGAAAGGCACACTGGCGCCCCAACGCCTCGCCACTGCGGCGATTCCCTCGGAGTCCGTGCTGCACAGCACCTCGTGGATTGCGGGAATCACCGAACTGGCGGCCCGACACACGCGCACCGCCCCGGCCACCATAGGAAGCCCGCCTACAAAGCGTAAGTTCTTCCCAGGGATACCTTTAGATCCGCCGCGAGCCGGCACCAGCCAGAGAATTGTTCGTTCGGTCACTAGTGGCCTTGATCGTTCCTGCGAACACTGGAGCTTAACGCTAGTCGGAACCTCGCGTCGCGCGGAGGGCGCGGCCATCTTGCGAGCGGGGGGCGTACCACTGAAACCGCCGAACGCTCGGCGCCTCTGCAACCACGATGGCGCCCGCGCGCCCAGACCCGTCCGAAGACATCCACGTCGCATGAATTCCCCCAGATAAGGGGGGCTTGTCGAACCGCCCCGGGCGTAGCACAATAGGGGATCCGCCGGTTCCCGTGAGTAGCGACCAACAGGGGTATTGAGTGCCCGGGACACTGGCTTTGGTGGGGAATCACTATGAAGATCAGCAACGTCTCCCGGTACCTTGCAGCTGCCGCCGCTTTCGCGAAGCGCGCAACAACGGGTGCAGTGGGGTCCATGACGCTCATCGCGTTCACCCTTGCGCCATCCGCGCAGGCCCAGGACGAAGCCGAAGTGGGCCGCGCCATCGTCGCCATGGAGGACGCTGCGGGCGCGAAACTCTCGGTGACGCGCTCGGCGCGGACTGGTCTCGCCACGTTCATAACCACCCCCGCGGGGCGATTCATTCCCGTACCGGACGGTCGCGCCACCACCGCTTCGGCGCGCGGACTCTCGTTCATCGATCAGTACGGAGGGGCGTTCGGCCTGCGCGGTCGGGGCAGTGTGGAGGTGACCAGCGTGCAGAAAGACGAGCTGGGGATCGAGCACGTGCGCATGCAGCAGAGGGTGTCAGGCGTTCCCGTCACCGGTGGCGAGTTGATCCTGCACATGAAAGGGAACCGGGTGCTCGCCGCCAATGGCAAGACCGCACCCGGCCTCGATGATTTTCTGGTGATTCCCGCGGTGGCCTCGAACGAGGCCCTCAACGCGGTTCGAGACCTGGTTGCCAAGCACCTCAAGTCGCCGAACGCCGTCCTGAGTGAGCCACGCCTCGAGGTTCTCGACCAGGGGCTCCTGAATGGCCGCGCCTTTCCGAGGAGGCTGGCCTGGTTCGTCGAGGCACGCGGCGAGAACCTGCGCGAGTTCGTCTGGATCGATGCCTCGAATCGAATGACGCTGCTTCGATTCAGCCAGCTTTCTCACGCCCGCAATCGCTTTATCCACAACGGGAACAGCGCCAGCGCCCTGCCCGGCACCTTGATGCGAACCGAAGGCGGCGCGGCCACGGGCGATGTTGATGCCGACCGCGCGTACGACTTTTCCGGCCACACATACGACTACTTCCTCAGCAACCACGGACGCGACAGCTACGACGGCGCGGGTGCGCCCCTGGTGTCGACCGTGCACCATTGCCCCCCCACCGGCGAAGGCCCCTGCCCCTACCCGAACGCATTCTGGAACGGTCAGCAGATGGTCTACGGCAACGGCTTTTCGAGCGCCGATGACGTGGTGGCCCACGAACTCACCCACGCTGTGGTCGAGCGCAGCGCGAACCTCTTCTATTACATGCAATCGGGCGCCTTGAACGAGTCGTTCGCCGACATCTTCGGGGAAACCGTCGACTTGCTCAACGGAGCCGGCAACGATGACGGCGCGGTCCGCTGGCACATGGGCGAGGATCTCACCGGTTTTGGCGCCATTCGGAACATGATGACGCCCACGGCATTCGGCGACCCAGGGAAGATGTCCGACCCCCAGTTCAAGTGCGAGACCGATCCACTCTTCGAGGACCTCGGCGGGGTCCATGGAAACAGCGGCGTCCCGAACCACGCCTACGCGCTGATGGTGGACGGGGGAACCTACAACGGAATCACGGTCTCCGGAATCGGCCTCGCCAAGGCGGCGAAGATCCAGTACAGGTCCCTCACCCGTTACCTGGTTTCCTCTTCGGATTTTCTGGACAACTACAACGCGCTTCAGCTTGCCTGCGCGGACCTCGTGGGAACCGCGGGCATCACCGGGGCGAACTGTGCCGAAGTCAAGGATGCCCTCGATGCCGTGCAGATGGCGAACCCGTGGCCCTGCAGTGCGACATACGGCGTCAACGCCGCCGTCCCGGCGTTGTGCTCGGCCGGCAATGCTCCCCTCAACGCGTTCTTCGACGGCTTCGAGACCGGCCTTGGAAACTGGAGCGTGAGCGGCACGCCGGCGTTGACGCAGGAGGATGACATCCCTCATTGGGCGCGAACCAGCAGCTTCTGGGGGCCCAATGCCTTCGCAACCGGCGGAACCGACAGCGCCTGGGCCTACAACCAGGCCCAGACGAGTGAATCGCGCCTGACTCTCGGCTCAAACCTGACCATTCCTACAGGTGCGCGGCTGCAGTTCAACCATTCATTCGGATTCGAGAACTTCCTTTCAGATACGTATGACGGGGGCATTTTCGAGTACAGCACGGATGGCGGCGCGACCTGGGCCTCGATGGCCAGCCTCCACGCTGCGGGCGCCGCGTACAACGGGACCATCCTCTCCGGCACCGGGAATCCGCTCGCCGGCCAGACGGGTTTCGTCAAGGACAGCTTCGGATTCACGGCGTCCCAGTACAACCTCCTGCCCCTGGAGGGACAGGCCCAGGTCCGCTTCCGGTTCAGGGTGGGCACCGACCCATCCGTGGACGACTACGGCTGGTTCATCGACGACTTCAGGATCTACACCTGCGTGGACATCGCCACCATGGTCACTCCCGCGCCTGCATCAACTCTTACCGGACCCTCCCAGACCTTCACCTGGAACGGCGTCGCGGGAGCCACCGAGTACTGGCTGCAAGTGGGATACACCCCTGGGGGCACGGATATCTATGGGGCTTCCCAGGGGACGAGTCTGTCGGGACTGGTCACCGGTCTCCCCGTCGATGGCCGCGCGGTGCATGTGCGACTGTGGTCCAAGACGGGCGGGCAATGGCTCTACAACGACTACACCTACACCGCGGCCGACCTTCCCCTCATGAGTTGCCCAGCAGTAGTGAATCCCGGAGGATCGATCGCGGTTCAGGTATTTGGAGGTGCGACGGCGACGGATTGGCTTGGCGTGTACCCTGACGGCGCTGGCAATGGCGCGTACACAACGTGGGCGCATGTGCCTCTTCCGCGGCCGCAGACCGTGAACCTGCCCGCTCCGCTGGCGCCGGGCAGCTACGACATCCGCCTTTTCCCGAACAACTCGGGCACTGTGATTCTGGCCGCCTGCGATATCGCGGTCGCGATCGTACCCACACTGAGCGTGAGCGACGTGAGCGTGGCGGAAGGCAACGCGGGCACGTCCAACGCGACGTTCACGGTGAGTCTGGCGCCTGCTGCGGCGGGCACGGTGACGGTGGCGTACGCCACTGCGAACGGGACGGCGACGTCCGGAAGCGACTATGTAGCGGCGACCGGCACGTTGACCTTCGCGGCGGGTGAGATGTCGAAGACGGTGGTGGTTCAGGTGAACGGGGACACGGCATTCGAGTCGAACGAGTCCTTCAGCTTGAATTTGACGAGTCCGACGGGTGGAGCGCTGATTGGCGACGGGCAGGGTGCGGGGACGATCACGAACGACGATCCGCTGATGACTTGTCCGGCGACGGTGAATCCTGGCGGATCGATCGCGGTTCAGGTATTGGGCGGTGAAACGGCTACGGATTGGCTTGGGGTGTACCCCGACGGCGCTGGCAATGGCGCGTACACGACGTGGTCGCATGTGCCGCTGCCGCGTCCGCAAACCGTGAATCTGGTTGCCCCGTCGGCGCCGGGCAGCTACGACATCCGGCTATTCCCGAACAACTCGGGCACGGTGATTCTGGCGGCTTGCGACATTCTGGTCGTGACCACGCCCACGCTGAGCGTGAACGACGTGACGGTGTTCGAAGGGAACGCGGGCACGTCGAACGCGACGTTCACGGTGAGCTTGTCACCCGCCGCGGCCGGGACGGTGACGGTGGCGTACGCGACGGCGAACGGGACGGCGACCTCGGGGAGCGACTATTCGGCAACGATGGGGACGCTGACGTTCGCGGCGGGTGAGACGACGAAGACGGTCGCAGTCGTGGTGAATGGAGATACAACACCGGAGGCGAACGAGACGTTTGTCTTGAATCTGACGAGTCCGACGGGTGGCGCGGTGATCGGTGATTCGCAGGGTGTGGGGACGATCGCGACGGAGGATGCAGGGATGACGTGCCCGGCGTCGGCGACGCCTGGGGGGGTGATCGCGGTCCAGTTGCTCGGGGGCGCGATGGCGACAGACTGGGTGGCGTTGTACCCAGACGGCGCGGCCAATAGCGCCTACGCCTCGTGGTCGCATGTGCCGCTGCCGCGCCCGCAGACTCTGAATCTGACGGCCCCAGTTGCGCCGGGCAGCTATGACATCCGCTTTTGGGAGAACAACGGCTCCTCGGTGTTGCTCGGTTCATGCGACATCGTGGTGGCATCGGCGCCCACGTTGAGTGTGAGCGATGTGAGTGTGGCTGAAGGCAACGCCGGCACGTCCAGCGCGACGTTTACGGTGAGCTTGTTGCCTGCGGCCGGGGGGGCTGTGACGGTGGCGTACGCGACGGCGGATGGGACGGCGACCTCGGGGACCGACTACTTGGCAGCGACGGGCATGCTGACGTTCGCGGCGGGCGAGACGTCGAAGACGGTGATGGTTCAGGTGAACGGGGACACGGCATTCGAGTCGAACGAGTCCTTCAGCTTGAATTTGACGAGTCCGACGGGTGGAGCGCTGATTGGCGACGGGCAGGGTGCGGGGACGATCACGAACGACGATCC
>JAGNNV010000012.1:0-13590 GCA_017990495.1 Vicinamibacteria bacterium | reverse complement strand
AGACGACGAAGACGGTCGCAGTCGTGGTGAATGGAGATACAACACCGGAGGCGAACGAGACGTTTGTCTTGAATCTGACGAGTCCGACGGGTGGCGCGGTGATCGGTGATTCGCAGGGTGTGGGGACCATCAACGACGATGAAGTCCCGGCGGCGAGTCTCTCTATCGACGACGTGACCGTGACGGAAGGCAACTCGGGCACGACCAACGCGAACTTCACCGTGACTCTGGCTCCAGCCGCCGCGGGGACGGTCACCGTGAACTACGCGACCGCGAACGGGACCGCCACCTCTGGCGCCCCGGCGACCGCCACGAACTCCAACACCACGAGTATCACGACTGGCGACAATGCCTCGGGATCGCCGTATCCGTCCACCATCACCGTGGGGGCGCTTTCCGCAACCGTCACCAAGGTCACGGTGACGCTCAACAGCTTCAGTCACACCTGGCCCGACGACGTGGACGTCCTGCTCGTCGGCCCCGCGGGCCAGAAGCTGTTGCTCATGTCAGACGCCGGCGGAAGCACGGGCGTCACTGGCCTCAATCTCACGTTCGATGATCAGGCGACCAACCCTCTTCCGGGAACGCTGATCTCGGGAACATTCAAACCGACTGACGTCACCGACGCCTCGGGTGACGACGCCTTCGCCGCCCCCGCTCCCGCGGGTCCCTACGCGTCCGCGCTCTCAGTCTTCAATGGTCAGAACCCGGCCGGCGTATGGAGCCTCTACGTGCGCGACGACACCGGTGGCGACACCGGCAGCCTCGCGGGCGGATGGACGCTTGCGATCACCACGCAGGGTGACTACACGCCGGCCTCCGGCACGCTCACCTTCACCGCGGGCCAGACCACCAAGACGGTGACCGTGCCCGTCCTTGGCGATCTGCTCATCGAGACGAACGAGACGTTCAGCGTGGGCCTCTCGAGCGCTTCGGGCGCATCGATCTCAGACGCCACCGGCGCCGGGACGATAACCAACGACGACTGCGCCGATACCGACGGCGACCGGCTCTGCGACAACGTGGAAACGAACACCGGCGTGTTCGTAAGCGCCTCCAACACCGGCACGAACCCGGCCCTTCAGGACTCGGATGGTGACGGTCTGAAGGACGGAGACGAAGTGCTCGGCACCCTGGCCGGACTGAATCTCCCGGCCATGGGCACGAACCCGGTTCGAAAGAACATCCTCCTGGAGTACGACTGGATGGACGACAGCACCGGGTGCAGCGCGCACTCCCATCGGCCGACCCAGGCCATGCTCGACCGTGTCGCCGCGGCTTTCCTGGCCGCCCCCAATGTCAACCTGGATGGCACGACGGGGATCACCATGATCCACGACTTCGGTCAGGGTGGTGTATTCACGGGCGGCAATCTCATCGCTGATGCCGACGGCAGCATCACCGGCGGCGTGAACGGGGCCGATTTCGACGCCAAGAAGGTAGCCAATTTCGCGGCCAACCGCCACGGTTACTTCTACTACGTCATCCACGGACACGAGTATTCCGACTTCCCGGGCAGCTCTGGTCAGGCGGAACTGCCGGGTGACGACCTGATCGTAAGCCTTGGGTGCTTCGACTCCACCAACAACACATCGAACACGATCATGCACGAACTCGGGCACAACCTGAACCTTCAGCATGGCGGCAATGAGAGCTGTAACTGGAAGCCCAATTACAACTCCGTCATGAACTATCGGTTCCAGTTCCCGGGCATCGACACCACGGGAAGCTGCAACGCCGTGGGCAGCAGCGGCGAGAGCAATACCCTCGACTACTCGAGAGGGACGAGAATCTCGCTCAATGAAAACGCCCTCAACGAGAACTTCGGGACCTGTGGGGCCACGGCCATCGACTGGAACTTCAGCGGCGGTACCCCTCAGACCGGTCTCGGCTACGACCTGAACCGCACCAGTTCGAATCCAACCGCCGACACCGGGGTGGACAACGGGTCCTGCGGTGGCACCCTGACGACGCTCAGCGATCACAACGACTGGGCGAACATGTCATTCGCCGGTTTGAGCAATGCGGACGGCGCCCTCCTTGGTCCTCGGCAGGTCGTCAGTTGCCAAGACCGACCCGGCCCGCTACCCGCTCCGGGAATCCGCTGACCTTGGGGCGCCCGCCGGGCCGAGGCCACGAGGTGTGGCCCCGGCCGGGGCGCCCTCTCCGTCACTCCTTCGGGCCAAGGGCCGGCCTCCTGATGGCAGTCGCGTCGGGCTGCGCCCTCGCCGGGGCCGGCCTCTCCGCCGGCGGTACACCGGTGAAGGCCTGGCGTTGGACGTCGGAGGCCATCGTCGATGCCGTCGCCATTCGCGAGGCGCGGATTTCGCGCGACGGTCGCTCTGTTGCTTTCGCCCGCACCAGCGTTTGTCCGGCGTCTGGGGGTCTCGACAAGCGTTCCTGCGTCAATGTGTGGGACGTCGATAGTCAGACCGGCGCGGTCCGCCGCCGGACGGAAGGAACGACTCTCGATGGCAGCCCCCGGCCCGGCTCGAACGGGCTTGTGTTCCTCTCTCGCCCGGTGGAGTCGCCGCGAACCGCGGGCGCCCTGCTCGTCGCCGGGCCGCCAGGAAGCAGAGCGCGCGAGTTGGCTTCAGACGTGCTGGCCCTCGAGCGCTCTCCCGACGAGGGCAGGCTGGCGAGCTTGAGGCAGATGCCGTCGGGGCGTGAGTTGTGGATTCATGAGCTGGCGACCGGGCAGGCCCGGCGGCTGCTCTTTGCCGATGACGCGTCGACGAGCGCCTTCGCCTGGGCGCCCGATTCTGGCTCTCTGGTCGTTTCCGTGGGGGCTGGCGCCGGGACATCCCCGCACCGCCTCGTGGAGGTGCCGATCGCTGGCGCTTCGCGCACGATCGTGCCGCTGTCCGCCCCGGCAGTCCGCGTGGCGTGGTCCACCGATCGCTCGACCATCGCGTGGATCGAGGCTCCCGCAGGCCGCGGCGCAACCGCATACCTCGTTCCTGTGGCCGGCGGGTCACCCCGCCGACTCACTGACCCAGCCCGTGAAAAGGCCTCCGGAGTGGCGTGGACCGGCGACGGGCGCCTGGCCTTGACCGTGATCGAGGGGTTTCAGTCGCGCATCGAACTCGTCGCCGGCGCGCCCGGTTCGCCTTGGTTGACGCTCTCCTCGGGAGCGCTCGCCGTGATTCCGGGTAGCCTTTCCTGGGCTCACGCGGCCGAGCCCTATGGGGTGGTCGGCTCGAGCGCGGAACATCCCCCTGAGGTCTTTTGGGGTCAGCTCCCGCGACCAGTGCCGTCCACGCCTGACACCGTCGGGGCGCCGCCCCCGCCCATCACGCGGTTGACTCATTCCAACCCGCTCGTCGAGTCATTGCCCCGCGGGCGGCAAGCGCTGATTCGTTATCCCTCGAGCGACGGCGCCACGCGGCCGGCCATCCTCGTCGAACCGGTTGTGGGCACCGTCGCCCCCAGGGTCGCCGTCCTCGTGATTCAGAATTGCGTCGCCGAGCCTCTCCAGGATGGCTGGCTGTCCGACTACTGGCGCCCCACCCACGCCTTCGCGGAGCGCGGCGCGCTGGTGCTGCTGCTCGAGCCGACGTCTCCGTCCGCTTCTCCCTCATGGGAGGGGGAGATCGAGTCCGCGGTGAAGTGGCTCGTCGAGTCCCGTCAGATCGATTCCCGACGAATCGGCATCCTGCACGCGGGCGACGGCAACCCCGGCGAGGGTGCGCTGGGACGTCTCGCGGGCCTTGTGCCGGCGCGTGATCGGCCCGGTGCGGTGATCCACAGCGACTGCCAGCTCGCCTCGCGTGCTCGACAGCTCGAAACCACCCGGCATTTGCTCGATTGGTTTGACGCCCTGGCCCGACCCTGAGGATCGCGACCCAGGGCCTCAGGATGGGCTTGGCCGCCCCTGGCGCCTAGGGCCTCGCCAGGCCCACGAAGTCCAGCAGCATCCCCCAAGGATCAGGCCGGGACGTTCGGTGGGCCCCGCCACGCACGCTTTCGAAGATCTGGACGACCCGTTCGACGTCGGCCGGGAGCGAGGCCCGCTCGCGCACCGCGGCAAGCCCGGCCTGCGCCAGCCGGTTGCGCAGGTCGGGGTCGCTCAGCAATTTCCCCAGTCCCGCGGCGATGGCAGAGGCGTTGAGTTCGACCATGAGGGCGGATCGCCCGTTCTCAACGATCTCGGAATAGGCGGGCAGCGGGCCAAGCAGTACGGGGGCGCCACAGGCGAGAGCCTCCATCAGCGACTGGGGGAGGCCGTCGGAAGACGGCGTCATCACCACCGCGGACGCCGCCGAATACAGACCCCGCATCTCCGCGTGCGGAACCGCTCCGATGAACCGCACGCGACGGCTCAGCTCTGCTGATTCGATGATCCCTTCAATCTTCCTTCGATACTCCTCGTCCGCCCCGTATTCGGCGATCACGAGAACAGGTCGAGTGTCTTCCCTGGCCAGCTCGACAAAACCTTCAACGATCAGGTGGATGTTGTACAGGGGGCGAAGCAGTCTCGGACTCAGGATGATGGGCGCGTCCGGGCTCAGCTCCAGCTTCGTCCGCCAGGTGGCGGCGCCCGGCGCATCGGGGAAGAAGTCCGCAGGGTCGACGCCCCAGCGAACAATGTGCGCTCGCGCCCCCACGTCGGCCAGGGCGGCCACCGCCGGGAGCAGGGCTTCCGACTTGACCAGCACCACGTCGGCTCTCTCGAGAATGCGGCGGGTCGCCCGACGCGCCCGGTGCGAGAGACCGCCCGGGTGCTGATCGGGCAGCACATCCCCGCCCATCACGTTGACCACGAGCGGACGGACCCCTGACAGGAGGGCCAGGGAGCCAAGCCGCCCCCCGGCGTAGTGGAGATGGAGGATGTCGGGCTGGAACGAGCGCACGTCCCTCAGGAAGCCTGCAAGGGCGATGGCGCTCGCCAGTGGGCCATCAGGAATCGGACGGGTGCGGACCTCGATGCCCGGCGCGGGCAGGGATGGGCCCAGAGTCACCAGTCGAATGGACACGCCGCGAGCGGCGAGGGCCAGGCTGCGACTCACCACATGGACGGATTGCCCATTCCCGATAACGGCGACTCTCATTGGCCCGCCCCGTCGTGGCCAGCCGCCCTCAGCGCCTCGCTGACCGCGAAATCGACTACGTCCACATGTCCGTCCGCGAAAGCACGGGCGCGCGCTCGCCACGCCTGCTCCGCCTCGGGGTCGGCCAGCAGCGCCTCGGCCCGGTCGAGGGCGGGAGCGACAAGCGGGAAGGATTCGACCAGTTCCGCCTGCTGTAGCAGCCGGAAGTTCCCCATTGTCCCAACCAGGGATGACACATAAAGAGAGGGCGTGCCGAGGAGGCCGGCCTCGGTAGCCATGGTGGCGCCATCTCCGATGACCAGGCGGGCCTGGGCCAGAACGTGGTGAATGAGATGGGGATCCAATCGGAGGGCGAAGGGCTCGAGCGCGGGAGGCACCGGGCCTTCCGAGCTGACGAGGACCCGAAGCCGTGCGCTGAGACGTCGTACGGTCTCCTCCTGATGGCCCGCGCCGAATCCGGAGTGGCCCTGGTCGTGGCTCGCGCCCCAGGATACAAATCGCGCCAGTGCGAAAGGCTCCGTCGCGCCGAGCCCGAGCGCCCTTCTGATCTCGGGATCCGGTGTGAACCGGCGCGGATGAAGATAGGCGAGTTCGTGCAGGCCGCGATACCGGAGTTGCCGGGGGCCGAGGTCTTTGAGGAACGTGTAGGGCGTGAGAATCCGGGTTGCGAACGGGTAGGTCAACCACCGGTCCAGGGCGACATGCTCGGTATCGGTGAAGACGAGCGACGGGATACCGCAGAGACGTCCCGCCGGCGCGATGAAAACGCCTCCGATGGCGAGCAGGACATCGGGGCGGAAGTCGCGCGCCTGTCGGATGAGCCGCAGCAGTCTCAACGGGTACTCGGCGTAAAGGCCCCACCGGCTTCGCGCGGCCTGGGAGAGAACCAGGTGGTCGAGACCGAAGCATTTCAGGAGACGGACCGTGACGTCCTTGTCGCGGGCCGTGATGAGGACCTCGTGGCCGCTCGCCCGCAGCCGTGCGATGGCAGGGCGGAAGAAGTGCACATGGGCCGGATGTCCGACTTCGACGAGGAAACGCACTTCGCCGCCGAGCATACCAGCGCCTATTTCAACTCCTTGTTCCTTTCCATGTCCATCCAGAGCGCGAACAGGATGCTCTGGATGCCCGAGTTGAGGCACACCCCGGCGAAGATGGCGGCCACGGAACTGATGGGACCAACGCTGATCCGGAGGTAGAGGAGGTAGGAGCCGAACAGCAGGGAGCCGCCCGTAAGCAGCAGTCCGAAGAACAGGAAGAAGATCAGGGGATGGAAGTCGCGGATGATGTACTTCTCCTTCATCCGCCAGAAGTAGCACCGGAAGAGCAGCCAGGAAATGGTGGGAATGACCTTGTGCAAACGGATTCCCGAAACTTCACCCACGTTGTAGACCGGCCGGATGGGTACATCTCGAACCCGAAAGTCGTAGTTGTTGAGCTCGACCAGGAGATGATTGGGGAAACCGTAGCGGGGGTAGAGCCGCCGGAGATGCAACATGGCCAGCGCTTCCGCGGTGACCACGGTATAGCCCGTCTGGGAGTCAGCGACGTGCCAGTAGCCTGAGGCGACCTTGGTCAGCAGCGAGAGCACGGCATTCCCGAAGTATCGGGTCCTGGGAATGAGCTTCCATGCCTCGCCGGTAATCAGGCGATTGCCCTTGGTGTAGTCAACCTCGCCCCGCGCGCAGGGCGCCAGGAGTTTGGGCAGGTCGTCCGCATCCATCTGGGCATCGCCCGCCATCACCGCGACCAGATGTTTCTCGGTCGCGATCCGGAGGGCGGCTTCGTATCCGGTGACAATCGCCGCGCCCACTCCCTGGTTGTGGGGATGACGGATCACCAGCAACCGATCGGCGTGCTGAGCCTTGAGGGCGGCCAATCGTTCGGGAGTCTTGTCCGTCGAGGCGTCGTCCACCACGATGATGTGGTCAACGAATGCCGGAATTCCGTTGACGACCCGTTCGATGAGGAGTTCCTCGTTGTGAGCGGGTACGACGACGGTGACTCGATGTTCCTGAAACAATGAAAACCCCCGATAGTCTATTTCGCCGCGAGGTGAAAGACGCGGAAATCCTTCACGTCCTGATAAACGAGAACGAGTTCCAGTCTCGCTTCGGCATCGACAGGGAGGACGGCTTCGGCGGGCGGGCCAACCTCGCCCGGTCCGAGGAACAGATGCGTGACGGAAAAATCCCGCGCCAGTCGGGCGATGGGTCGCCCGAGTCGGACCGATTCCACGAGGCGCGCCCTTCGGAAGGGCTCTCGGAGCGGGCTCACTTCTTCGACGCTTCCAGGCGGGGGAAAGAGGACTCGCCGGCCCGCGAAGGCGGCGACGGATGCGCTGTAGCTCGGGGAGGCGAAGACAACGCTGCTCGGGGGGATGTTGGATCGCATCCAGGCCATGGCCCTCTGCAGCGCCAGGTTTTCGTCTCTGGCTTCGCGGAAGCCCGGTACGTCCCGTGGCGGGTCCCACCAGAACAGGCCACTTCCGGAGAAGGCGCACAGCAGCACCAGCGCTTCGAAGCGACGCGCGGCCAAAGCGGAATGAGCCAGGGCGCGAAGGGCCACCCGCAGCGGCGGTCCCAGAATGAAGGTCACGCCGCAGAGAAGCAGCGCCGCGGCCACCGATGCCTGCGCGCCCCCGTTCAGCGCCTGATCGAGGGCGGCGACGGCGATCAGGCTGACTGCGAACCTCAAGCGGGAGGCCAGGAAGACTCTGCGAATGGACCGCAGACGGCCCATGACCACCACCACACAAAGCCCCAGAATCACGAACAGGCCTGCGGAAGGCCGGAGAAGGATCCCCCCGTAAGGAGCGAACCCGGGCCAGAGCCCTCCCGCCATCAGGAGAATGGCGGTGAAGGCGCCGGTGGTTTGGCTCTTCAGCATGAGCAAGGGGGAAACGCTGAGCGCAAGCAGGGCGAACAATGTGATCGTTTGAGGAGCGACCCGCACCAGCGAGAGAGGAATTCCGGCCCCGGCCATCGTCGAAGCCAGCGATGGACGGGGTTCTGTTCCCCAGACGAAGCCAGACCCTTTGGGCTCGGCCAACGCCGTGACCCCGGCCTGAGCCCATGCTCGGGTCGCGGACGGGTCCGTTTCAAAGCCCAGAGGAGACACGATCTGGACCAGCCAGAAACCCAGGGCCAATCCTCCCGCGGCCAGGGACGTGAGCGCGGCCAGGCCGGGCCGACGGTGAACCCAGGCAAGGGCGGCCAGAGCCAAAAACAGAAAGACCATCGCCCGACCCGCCGGCACCGCCGCTTCTTCAGCGAGCGCCGCGCGGACAGCGGTCAGGAGGCCGGGATCATTGGCGATCATGTGGAGCACCAGCGGCCAGAACCTTCAGGATCACGACTCGAGCGGACAAGAAGTCCCGGTCGTACACCGTCTCCAGGTACGGAAGAGATTTCAACTGGTCGAGCGTCAACTCCCTGTCCTGCTCGAGCGGCCTCGAGGTGACGAGGAGATACTGAATGGAATAGCGATCGCGGCCCTCGATCCTCAGGGCCTCGGGGCCGCTTCGGAAGAGCGCCTGCTCGATTTCCTTTCGGCGCACGTGGTCGTTGGGAAGATTGAGCGCATTTGAGAGAAGAACACGTCGCGCCCCGTAGGCCCCCACCCAGCGCGCGTAGTTCCGGTCGCCCGCGAAAACCGCCTCGCGCGGCGTTCGGGTCCGGATGAAGCGCGTGGGTTCGGCGATCCAGTCGGGCAGAGGCTCCAAGGCGGCGACGAAGTACTGATCCATCGTCTTCGGGTCCCACCACGATGGGACGAGAGAAGGAAGCAGGAAGATCAGGGAAAGAGTGGCCGCGGTTCCATGGAGCCTTTCGCCGGTCCAGAGTCGGCCGATGCGGAGTCGGTCGAGGATCACAAGGCTCAAACGCCACACGCCAAAACCGGCGAACAGTCCCGACCAGAAGCGGCACCAGTAGAAGGCCTCATCCTGCTCCCGCGCCTGACCGATGAGACCCAGCAGCGGGAAGAGCTGCCAGATCAACTGAGCGGCCAGCCATTGACTCGCGAACATCCGGGCCAGTCGGTGACCGCCGCGGTGCGCGTTCCAGGCCCCGAAGGCGCCCAACAGGAAAAGAACGCCCATCCGCAGTGGCGCCTCGATGGGCCGCTCTGAAAGGGGGGGCAGTGTATTGGGGACGTTGCCCTCGAGGAAGGGGTAGGCAACCACCAGCATGAGCAGATAGGGGCTCACGATGAGCAGATTCACTCCGACAGCCGTGCCGACATCGATCAGATCGGTGACTCGGTCCCGTCGCCTTTCAAGCCATGCGAGGGCCACGAACACCGCCAGTCCGGCGACCACGAGCACCATGTGGATGACGAACGCCCAGCCGACCAGTTGGAGGATGAATCCGGCGAACAGGCGTGACTTCCATGAGTTCGCCCGGGCGATGGCCAGGATGGCGAGCGGAACGAGAACGAGACCGAGAGCGTGATTGGGTTTGAGGAGAAAAGTCAGCGCCCACGGATTTCGAAACGGGCCGGAGAAGTCGCCCGGAGCGGCCATCAGGAGAAGTGCGCCGAGCGCCGCGAACGCGGCCCCGGTTCCCATGCTGCCCCGCTCCTCCTCGATCCGGCTCCAGGCGGTGTGCACCGACCAGAGAAGAGCGAGGCCGACGATCAGCGGGGTCCACATGAAGAAGGCATAGACCCGATCCGGATTGAAGCCAGAGGCCAGACCCGCGAGCAACGGCCACAGGGGCTCGAAGTGAAGGTGATTCACCTGGGAGGTATAGAGAGGCGAGAACCCGGAAGCCACTACGTTGGCCCAGCCCAGGTGATTCTCTCGGTCCATGCTGCCGTTGGCACCGTACACGTTCCCGAGAGGGAACATGGTGGCGAACCAGGCGAGAAGATGTCCGACCGCCGCGAGGCCGAGCACCAGCCGAGACCGGAGCCCATCGCCGGCGCCGCGCGCCAGGATCGCCGCTCCGATCAGAACAAGAACGACAAAGGTGAGCCGGGGGAGGGCCAGGAAGCCATCGATGTCCATCCCGTCGACCTGGAATCCGAAGAGATTCATCATCTGGTACGAGCCCGGCATTGTTTTCTACTCTATCAGCGGGGGAATCGGGCCCCGGCCGGGGCGTGGCGTCCATTTCTGAGACAATCCCGAACGATGTGCGGCATTGTCGGCCTGGCGACTCGGAATTCCAGTCTTCTGCGGGTCATCGGGCCGATGACCGAGGCTATCCGTCACCGCGGCCCCGACGACGAGGGTTACCTCCTGGCGGACAGCCGGTCCGGAAGCGCATGCCTGGCCCGCGGTCGCGATTCCCACCCCGCGGCCGTGGGTGTCGATCTGGCCAGCATCGACACGGCGCCGTTCGACGTGGCGCTCGGGCACCGAAGGCTCTCGATTCTGGATCTGTCCGTGGGCGGACATCAGCCTATGTCCTCGAAGGACGGCCGCTTTTGGATCACCTACAACGGCGAGATCTACAACTATGTCGAGCTGAGAGCGGAGCTCGAGTCGGCAGGCTTTCGATTCTCCACGTCGTCCGACACGGAGGTGCTCCTCTGCGCCTGGGAGGCCTGGGGCGATAAGGCGCTTCATCGCCTGAACGGGATGTGGGCCTTCGCTCTGGTCGACCTGCGGCAGCGTCGATTGATCCTGACCCGGGACCGATTCGGGGAGAAGCCGTTGTTCTACTCGCAGAACGCGGACTCCTTCGCCTTCGCCTCCGAGATCCAGGCCCTTGGGCCGGCCCTTCCGCCCATGACTGTGGATGAGGCGACGCTGGCCTCTTTCCTCAGCCATGGCGTGGTCGACGAGGGGGATCGGACCTTCTTCGAAGGAGTGAGTCGTGTCCCTCCGGGAGGCATGCTGGTTCTCGATCTGTCTACCCGAGAGACAACCATCTCCGGGTGGTATTCGCTTCCTTCAGGCGAGGGCCCGGCTCCATCCGTCGAAGAGTTCCAGAGTCTGCTCGACGACTCCATCCGAATACGACGGCGGAGCGATGTGTCGGTGGGCACCTGCCTCTCGGGGGGTCTCGATTCATCTGCGATCACAGCCCTCTCGGCGCGCCAGATCGGTGGGACGACCGACTACCACGCCTTTTCGGCCGTGTACTCGGACACCGGCTTCTCCGAGGCCCCTTATGTTCGGGATGCCATCGCCGCCACCGGTGTGACTGACCACGTGGTCACCCCCGACGGCATGACGCTGGCTCGTGACCTCGTGACCTTCATCAAGACTCAAGGTGAGCCCACCCCGTCGCTTGGGGCCTACACCCAGTATTGCGTGGCGCGCACCGCGGCGGAAGTTGGGGTGAAGGTGCTGCTCGATGGACAGGGCGCGGACGAGCTGCTCGCGGGGTATCACTATCAGGCCGGCCCCTACCTCGCGGGTATCTGGCGGGAGGAAGGCCTCTTCGCTGCGTCAAGAACAATGCGGGTCCTGGCCGCGAATATGGCGCGGACCTCCCTGTGGCTGGGCGCCCTCGCCACGTATCACCGATTCCCCTGGCCTGGACCCGTGCGCAGCCTCCTCCGCGCCCGCGGCGCCTCAAACGCGGTGTTGCCCGACGGTGCGTTGTCCCGCGAGTTCGGCGCGCTGGCCCGGCCGGGAATGAAGCACGGCCCGTGTTCACAGGTCGATGAGGAGCGAAGGCGCAGCCTGACTGTGACGAGCCTCCCTGCGTTGTTGCGGTACGAGGATCGGAACACGATGCGCTTCGCCGTTGAGGCGAGGCTCCCTTTCCTCGACTTCCGCCTGGTCGATGCCGGACTGCGCCTGCCTCCGTCCGCGCTGTTTCGGAACGGATGGACGAAGTCGATTCTTCGCGACGCGGTTTCGGACCTGCTGCCGTCCTCTATCGTGCGCCGGAAGGAGAAACTCGGATTCGCCACGCCCGAGGCCCGCTTGCTGCGCGAGGCCTTCCCCCTGATCCAACAGTCCCTGGCCGAGGGAGGCGATCTCAACGGCCGTCTTGATCCCCAGTTCGTTCGCGGGAAGCTGGCCGAAGGCCAGGCCCTGGCGGATCGGCCGTTCCTGGCTCGGTGGTGCGCGACGGCGATCTGGCTGCGGGAGTGCGTGCCTTCGGGACCTTCGTCGTGAAGTGCCTGATCGTCATCAACGACCTGGCCAGGGCCGGCGCCGAGAAGCAAGCCAGCCTGCTCGCCTGCGGTCTGAAAGGACTCGGCTGGACTGTGTCGGTGGTTCTCATCAAGAGCCGCAACGATTTTGCAGGGGAACTTTCCGCCGCCGCCATTCCAGTCAGCACCCTCAACCGTCTTGGACCACTCGACCTCGGCGTGATCCTGAGACTCCGTCGCGTCATTCGTGAGACGGAGCCCGACATCGTGCTCTCGTTTCTGTTTCTGGCGAACCTGCTCGCCGTGTTGTCGACACGCGGGCTGAGCCCGCGTCCCCGCCTCGTTGTTTCGGTCCGAGAGTCGTACCGTCGGAATCTGTCCGTGGCGCACCGGCTGGTCGCCCGTCTGGCCCATCGGGGCGCCGAACTCGTTATCTGCAACTCGATGGAGGTGCTGCGGGAAGAGCAGGCCGGTTTCCCCCGTGCGTCGAGGACCTTCTATCTTCCCAACGCGGTTCCCGCGGAGGTGGTGGACCCGGTGGACTGGTCTGAGTTTGGCGCTGCGGGCGCCCGAGTGGTGTTATCGGTGGGGCAATTGACGCCGGTCAAAGGTCACGGACTGTTGATCGACGCTTTTTTCTCCGTGAGTGTTGATCACCCCGAGACACGTCTGGCGATTGTTGGCGACGGCCCCCTGGCTTCGAACCTGCGCGCCCAGGCCGAGGCCTGTGGTCTCGCCGATCGGGTCCTGTTCCTCGGTCACCGGGCCGATGCCCTCCGCTTCATCGCCGCCGCGGATGTGTTTGTCCAGCCCTCTCTGTCGGAAGGGATGCCCAACGCTGTCATGGAAGCCATGATGTTGGGGCGCTGTATTGTGGCCACGCGAGTCGGGGCGACGCCGGACCTTCTCGAGGATGGCGTGCGGGGACTTCTCGCCCATCCCGCCGCGCAGGATCTGGCGAGGGCCCTGGGTCGCGCACTGGGGGACCCCGAACTCCGTATCCGCCTTGGCGCAGCAGCCCGGGTGCGGGCCGAGCAGTTCTCGGCGCCGCGAGTCAGTTCGAGCCTTGATGCCACTCTCCGCGAAGTCCTGAAGGGATCTCCGCACTGATCGGGTCACTTCGGTCGAGGAGGTCTCAGGGCCGCGCTTCCACCACCTCGACGAACCAAAGCTCGAGACATAGAAGGGCCCACAGCCTGAAGCCATGGATATCCCTGCCCGTGACGTGGTCCGAGATCATGGCCTCGACCCGGGAAGGATCGAACAGACCGCGCTCCCGTGCGCGTTTCGAGAGGAGTGTGTCTCGGAGCATGGGTTGCAGCTCGCCCTTGAACCATCCGTTGATGGGGATGGCGAAGCCCATCTTCGGCCGGTCAATGACCGACGCGGGCAGGTACTTTCGAGCCAGGGCCTTCAGGACCAGCTTCCCCTCGGTGCGGTTGCTCGAGATGTTCTCGGGCAGGCGCAGGGCCCATTCGAC
>JAGNNV010000463.1 GCA_017990495.1 Vicinamibacteria bacterium | reverse complement strand
CACCTGTGGTTCGAACTCGATCGAAAACCATGGCCCCTGTTCCATTTCGGCATGACGGGCGCGTTTCACTTCTACGAGACCGGGGCCGCCACCCCTCGGTTCCTGCGACTCGAGTTGATCCTTGATGACGGCCGATCGTTCGCCTTCACCGACGCCCGGCGTTTCGGTCGTCTTCGCCTTGTCCAGGATCCAAGAAACGAGGAGCCGCTCGTCCGTCTTGGCCACGACCCGCTTTTCGGCCTGCCCGCGACCGCTGACCTGGCCCTGGAAATCGGCTCGAGGAAAGCCCCGATCAAGGCCGTCCTGCTGGACCAGACCACCTTCGCCGGAGTGGGGAACTGGATCGCCGACGAGGTGCTTTATCAGGCTGGAATCCGTCCCACGCGGCCTGCGAGCGATCTCTCCCTGGCGGAGATGGGTCGGCTGCGGTCAACCATCCTCCGGGTGATCCGTCGCGCCGTTGCCGAGAACGCCGACTCCGATCGGTTTCCCGCCACATGGCTTTTCCATCATCGCTGGGGACGGGTAAAGAACTCGGTCACCGCGGACGGTGCTGCCATCGTCCACGACACCGTGGGCGGCCGGACAACCGCGTGGGTGCCGTCAAGACAGCGATGAACCCGAGCTTGACGTAAGCCGCGCGTGTAGCGAAGAATCGCCGCTGCACACCCCTTGGGCGACGGTTCACACACTCGAGCTTCTGGAGAAAAGTATGACCGAGTCGGATAAACCCGCGTCGAGGTTCTCGAGACGCTCCTTCATCAAAACCGCGGGCGCCGGCGCCGCGGTGGCGGGTGCGTCGGTGGAGGCCCAGGAGAAGAAACCCGAGATTCTTGGGCCGGACGCGGCCCCCATCACTCTCAAGGTGAACGGAGTGGCCCGGAAGGTCACGGTCGAACCCCGGGTCACCCTGCTTCGCGCTCTGCGTAACGAACTGGAGATCACGGGAGCCAAGGAAGTGTGCGATCGCGGGGGCTGCGGCGCCTGCACGGTCTTGATGGATGGCCGCATCGTGAACGCCTGCATGATCATGGCCTGGGACGCGGTGGGTCACGAGATCACGACCGTCGAGTCCTTCGGCACGCCGGAAAAGCTCTCTCCCATCCAGGCCGCCTTTGTGGAATGCGACGGCCTTCAGTGCGGCTTCTGCACCCCGGGAATGATCGTGAGCTGCACGGCCTTGCTCAAGGAAAACCCCGCGCCGACCCGGGATGAAGTGAAAGCCGGCCTCGCCGGAAACCTGTGCCGCTGCGGCACCTACAGCCGGATCTTCGATGCGGTGGACAAGGCCGCGAAGGACATGGCGACAATGAAGCCGGCGGGCCGGACGCCCGCACGGAAAGGGGAGTAGTCATGCCCATCGAACAGCCTCCCGCCACTCCCGCGCCTCCGCCCACTCCCACGGTCAAGATGAGAGCCAAGGCCGGCTTCGACGGGAATCCGGTCGAGATGGACATCAACCCGGCCGAGGGTGATCTCAAGCCCTGGGATCTCGACACGAAGTTCAACGTGATGAAGGGCCGCTATCCGCGCCTCGAGGGGCCGCTCAAGGTCACCGGCCGCGCCAAGTACACCTACGACATCAAGCTGCCCGGGATGTTGTGGGGCCGCATGGTCGGCGCGAGCGTCCCGCACGCGGACGTGGTGAAGATCGACACCTCGAAGGCGGAGGCGCTGCCCGGCGTGAAGGCGGTGTGGACGACCGAGTCGCGCACCGTGCGCTTCGCGGGCCAAGACGTCGCCGCGGTCGCGGCCACCACTCCGGAAATCGCCGCCGACGCCGCCCGCCTCATCCAGATCACCTACGAGGAGAAGTCCTTCGTCACCGATCTCGAGAAGGCCATGGAGGCGGGCGCGCCACCCGTGTACAGCCCCGAGCAGGTTCCGGGCAACGCGGCCATTCCCCGCAACGGGAACATCCTGGGCCCGATCACCGGCCGTGGCCTGAAGCGCGGCGACGTGGCCCAGGGCCTCGCCGATGCCGACGTGAGCGTCGAAGGCACCTACCGCGTGCAGGTTCACACCCACGCCCCCCTCGAGCCGCATGGCGTGCTCGCACAGTGGGAAGGCGACGAACTCACGGTTTATTCGTCCACGCAGGGCGTGTTCACGGTGAAGGAGGGCCTCTCCGAGGCCCTCAAGATCCCGCGCACCAAGGTGCGGGTCATCTGCGAGCACATGGGTGGAGGCTTTGGCAGCAAGCTCGCGCCTTCAGCCACGGGCAGTCAGTTCGCGGTGGTGGCCTGCATCCTGGCCCAGCGGGCCGGGGCGCCGGTCAAGCTGATGCTCGACCGCAAGCAGGAACATCTGTGCACGGGCAACGCGCCCTCCGCGCTGATCACGGTGAACATCGGAGCGAAGAAGGACGGAACCTTCACCGCCATCCATCATCGTTCCTACGGCTCCGCCGGCATCGCTCCGGGCGCCGGCACCGCCGCTCCCCTCGGGAACCTGTACCAGAACACACCGAACATCCTGGGCGAGGACCACAGCGTCTTCACCAACGCCGGTCCGGCCGCGCCTTTGCGCGCCCCCGGTCATCCGCAGGGAGCCTTCGCCCTCGAGTCGGCCATCGACGAGCTGGCGGAAA
>JAGNNV010000462.1 GCA_017990495.1 Vicinamibacteria bacterium | reverse complement strand
GTCTTAAAGTGATCTGGACCGACATAGTGCCGTAACACCGAAGGAGCCTGCCCTTCTGGGGCGGACTCCCGTCCGGCGATATGCAGCGTGCTTCGCGCGCTGCCGCTCAAGGGAGCTCCTCCATCGACGGTGGCCGAGATCACGCCGGGTACGCCGCTCGCCGCATCGAGCAGACGTGTGACGAACGCCGGTGCGGCCGAGGCCGGAACCCGGGCTTCGGAGGGTGCAACGCGAAAGGTCAGCACCGATTCGGTTTGCACACCGGTGCCTGCCCGCCTCATCCGCTCGAAGCTCTCGATCAGCAGTCCGGCCGCCACCACCAGCAACATCGCGAGCGCCGCCTCGACTCCGACGAGCACACCGCGAGCGGAGGGGCGCTTCAAGGACACCCCGTCCACCGCGAGGCCCCGTGACCCCGCGCGGATTCCCGAGGACACGTCGAGCCGAATCGCGCTCAGAGCGGGGGGAATGGCCACGATCACGGCGGTCAGGATCGTGAGGCATACACCGAAGCCCAATTCGAAGAGGCCGAACGCGGGCGTGTCGAAGGGCGCGAGGCTGCCGTAGAAGCTCCGAGGCGCCCACACATTGGTGGGAGGAGTCACGAGGCCGGTCGCGAGCGCCGCGAACGTTATGCCCGCGGCTCCGCCGAGCACGGCCATCGCGAAGCCTTCGCCGAAGACGTGCCCGAAGAGCCGTTTGTCGCTGCTTCCGAGGGCGAGGCGCACCGCGGAGTCGCGTCGTTTCGACGCTGCGCGTCCGAGCAGGAGATTCACCACGTTGGCACAGGCGAGAAGGTGCAGTAACCCAACTGCACCCATCAGCACCAGCAGCGAGCGCTTCACCGCGCGGTCCGCGCGCGCTTCGTTCAATGTGGCGGCCGACGCCGATACCCGCTCCTCGGGAGCGTCCGGGTCGCTCGGCAGGTCGCGGTTGATCGCAGCGCCCAGGACGGCGAGTTCGGATCGTGCGGCCGCGAGGTCGACATCCGGTCCAAGCCGGCCAAAGGCGCTGATGAAGTTCTCATTCGTGGTGAGATGCTCGGCGTAAGTGAGCTGCGGCGCCAGACTCATCGGCACGAAGATGTCGGCTCGACCCGAGAGGCCCCGGAAGCCTTCGGGCAGGATGCCGATCACCGTGAGGGGCAGGCCGTTCAAGCCAATCGTGCGGCCCAGGACCCCAGGGTCGGATCCAAAGCGTCGAGTCCAGAGATCGTGTGCCAGCACCACCTCTTGAGCCGGGCGCCCCGCATCTGCGCCATCGAGGAAGAGGCGACCGCGCGCGGCCTGCGCGCGGAGCAGTTTGAAATAGGAGGGGGAGACGTCTTCCCCGTTTACCGGCGTAGCGCCGCCGCTCTCGGAGATGGTGAACGATGACGGTGAGTACGCAGCCACATCCTCGAAGCTCTTCTGCTGTTGCCGCAGACGCTCGAAGCGCGGGAACGACCATCGCTCCCGCCTCGGCGACTCGCCCTGCGGATTGCGTTCGAGGTACAGCATGGCCACGCGGCCGGCTTCCGGAAATGGCGGCTCGCGCAGGAGAGCCGCGTTCATGGCGGCGAAGGTCATGGTGAGGGCACAGGTGCCGAGGGCCAGGGTGAGGGCCACTGAAAGCGTGCTCGCGCGGGCATGAGCGAGCGACCGCAGCAGGGGGGGAACGTTCATGCAGGAACCTTTCGATACATTTGTGTCGCCTCGCGCGGGACGAACCTGGGCCCTTTCGAGCAAGCGACGTGCCAGGTCGCGTGGCTCAGAACCACCATTTTCCTACGCACGTCTGCGCCTCGCTTCCGCGCATGGTTGCGAAACTGGGATTCAAGATCCCGAATCCGGTCGTCCCCTCACCTTCGCGCGGCATGCTTCGCCCTGGGCCCCTTGCGGGCGACGGTTTTCAAAGTGTCGGTTTCACCTGCAACCGCCGGCCCAGGGCGAAGAGCCGAACTCCGAGATAGAGCAGCGCGCCCACAATCCCCGCAGGGACATCCGCCGGGTCGGGCCGGTTGAGCGTGGAGGGGAAGAGCTCCACGGCGACGATGACGAGGGCCGAGATCGCGCTTGCAGCCACTGCCTGGGCACGGCTTCCGCCGGCTGTGACGCCTCTCCGGCGCGCCCATCCGTGACGCATGAGCTCAGTCACTCCGTCGATCAGAAACGCGTTGATGTAACCGTTGACGAAGTCGCCGGCATTCAGGTAGTAGAACTGCGTGACGCGGGGAGGAAGCGGCAAGGCCCGGCCCGCAGTGCGCCACTCGAGCCGAAGCGACTCCTGCCAAAGCACCGCGAAGAAGACCACTGATTCGAGGGTCCACGGACGGTATCTCATGGCCATTTCAGCGATGGGAACGCTAGTCCGCCCTTACCGCATGTGCAAGCGGCAGGGCATTTCGCCTGATTGAGCCCTGGCCGATACGGGAGCGGGATCGATGAACCGGGTTCTGCGATCCAATCGACGCTGCGGGTCGGGACAGATTCCTCAATACCGGGAGCCAACGACCCCCTGGTCGAGGAGGGACCCAAGACGCTCGACATGACCCGGTTGCAGCGTGATCTCTTGAGACGCCCAGTTCTCTTCCAGGCGTTCGATCTTCCGCGTGCCTGGG
>JAGNNV010000133.1 GCA_017990495.1 Vicinamibacteria bacterium | reverse complement strand
GGAGTGACGATCCACGAAACCGTGACCGACACCATCTTCCCGGGTTCGACCTGGGGTTTGGGCACCTCGTGGGAGAAGAGCAGCGGGCTCTTTTCGACCTCGGCCTCGGGATACACCGGGAGGTTGTTCCACATCTCGGCTTCCGCTCCGGATCCCTTCGGGCCGGTGGACTTCAGCAGCCAGACGCCGAGGCCCATCACGATGGCGGTCAGAAGCGCGAAACCACCCAGGATGTACTTGGGGAGCTGGGAGGGACGGGAGGCCTGGAGAGTGGCGGGCGAGGCGGCGGTGGCGGGGGGTTTGGAGATCGAGGGCTTGGAGATGGACGGACGCGAGACCGGCGGCGCAGGCCTGGGGAGCGCTGATCCGGTGGGAATCCGGGCCGCCGACAGATCCTTGAGCTTCGCCGCCGACTGCTTCTCCGACTCCGTCATGATGATCGTCTTGTCATCGGAGGCGCGCCCGCGCGAAAGGCCGCCCGAGTGGCTGGCCGTGCGGCTGGAGTCGGTGGGCAACGTCGGCTTGGGCATCTCGCGCGTGGGCGGCAGCAGATCTTCGATCGCGCTGGAGTCGGCGGCAAAGGGGGCCTTCTCCGAGCCCGGCAATGTCTTCTGCAGGGGTGGCGTGGCCGCGGGAGCCGCGGTCTGGGCCGGCGACGACTTGGACAGGAAACTCTCGACCTCCTGGCGCGACAGGCGCTTTTGCGTGCGCAACAGGTCGGCATCGGAACCCGTCGACAACATCGTCGCTTCAGAGGACGCATCGGACGCAACCGCGGCGGCCCGGTTCATGGCGGCCGCATTGAAACCGCCGGATGAGACCAAGGTGGCATCAGCTGAGGCGTCGACGGCGGGCTCGTGACCCGGCCCGTCGGCCATGTGGTTCGAAACCAGGGTTGAATCGGGCGACTCCGGCGCGACGGGAGGAACGGGCGCGGCGAGCGGCGAGCGACCGGCGTAGCCGGCAATCAGCGTGGCGTCGGCCGACGCGACCGCGGCACCGCCTGAATTGACGGCGGCGGTGGCCGAGGCATCAAAGTGGCTTCCCGTCTTCGGGGGCGGTGGGGGCGGAAGCGGCGAAATCGGCGGCGGAGCCACCGGCGGCAGGATGGCACGGCGTGCGGGAGCCGCTTCGGGAACGGAGATCCGCGATACCGGCGTGGGCGCATCTCCGGCGACCACCACGCCCAGACACGACTTCAGCGCTCGCGCGAAGGAGGCCCCGTCCGCGAAGCGGTGCGAGGGGTCCTTCGCCAGTGCGCGCTCGAAAACGAACATGAAGTCGCGGCTGGGGATACCGAGTTGCCGCAGTTCCTTAGGCTCCGCGGGGGGGGAATAGGCGAGCGCCTCGAGGAGTTCGGCCTGGTTCTGCCCGTTGAAGGGCCTCTGCCCGCAGAGCATCTCGTAGGCGCATACCGCGAGGGAGAACAGGTCGGTTTCCGGGGACAGTTCGTGACCGCGGATCTGCTCGGGCGACATGTACGCCGGGGTGCCGAGGATCTCGCCGTGCTGGGTGAGCTGCGACCCTTCGATGCGGGCGATGCCGAAGTCGGCGATGCGCACGCGCCGGTCGTTCGCGAGGATGATGTTGGCGGGCCGGATGTCGCGGTGAACGACGCCCTTGGAGTGCGCGAAGTCGAGGGCGTCCGCGGTCTGCTCGACCACACGGATGGTCTCGGCCGAATCGAGACGACCGGCGCGGGCGAGAGCGACATCGAGGCTCGGGCCGTCGACGTGCTCGAAAACAAGGTAAGGCAGGCCATCGACTTCGCCCACATCGAAAAGGGCCACGATGTTCGGGTGCGACAGACCGCCGGAGATCCGCGCCTCGTGGTAGAAGCGCTGCAGGAAGCGGTCGCGCGAAGGGCCGGGCGGAAGATCAACCCGGAAGGTCTTGATCGCAAGCACGCGACCGATGAAGGGGTCGGTGGCTTTATAGACAGTGCCCGTCGACCCCGATCCGAGCTTCTCGATGACGTCGTAACGCCCGATCTTCGAGGGCACGCGGGCGGAGCCCTCGGACTGAGGCTGTGGCTTCGAGACGGAGTCGGACATTATTTTCTGGAGAAGAGACCGGATTGGAACCTGAAGGTCCGAACTATAAGGTGAAACACAAGTTGCACCCTCAACTGAAGACGGCGATCAGGGGAGCGTGGTCGGAAGGCTGGGCGCCTTTCCGTTCCTCACGATCCACCCGGACCTCGGTGCAGAGGGCAGCGAGTGGCTTTGAGGCGAAGATGTGGTCGATGCGCAGACCGTCGCCCTTGGGGAACGCCAGCATCCGGTAGTCCCACCACGTGAACGGACCCTCCCCCGCATGATGGAGTCGTGTGGTGTCGACAAGGCCCCGGGCCAGAAGGTCCGCGAAGGCCGCGCTCATCTCGGGATGGAACAGGACGGAGTTCTTCCAGCGGTCGGGTTTCGCCACGTCCCGGGCCTCGGGAGCGATGTTGATGTCGCCGCAGATCGCCACCCTGGCGGAGAGATCAAGGCGGGAGGCGGCGAACGCCTGCAGGCGCTTCAGCCAGCCGGTCTTGTAAGCCCATTTCTCCGATCCGACCTCCCCGCCGTTGGGCACGTAGATCGAAACCACGCGCACCCCCATCACGTCGGCCGCGATCACGCGGGCCTGAGGATCAGGGTCGCCATCGTCGAATCCACGGGTCACGTTATCCACGGGAACCCCGCTCCGAGCCAGGATACCCACGCCGTTGTAGGTCTTCTGCCCGAACGTCACCGCCTGATATCCGGCCGCTCCCACCGCTTCGTGGGGGAAGTCGTCGTCCACCACCTTCAGTTCCTGAAGGCAAAGCACGTCGGGCTGCTCCCGGTTCAGAAAGGCGACGAGCCGCGCCTCCCGCACCCGGACGGAGTTCACGTTCCAGGTGGCGATCTTCATGGCGCTTTGGTGGGCGGGGTCTTGCGCCACTCATCTATGAGGCTGGCCACCAGACCGGTCCAGCCCGTCTGGTGGGACGCGCCGAGGCCTTCGCCGGTGTCGCCGTGGAAATACTCGTAGAAGAGGATGAGGTCGCGCCAGTGAGGGTCGGTCTGGAACTTCTCACGCCGGCCGTGACAGGGGCGGCGGCCCGCTTCGTTCCGGGTAAAGATGGAGATCAGGCGGTCGGACATCTCCTTGGCCGCGTCCCAAAGCGGTTTCTCCTCACCGAGCGCCCCTCCCACCCGGACCTTGAAGTCGGGGCCGTGAGCGGTGCCGAGTTTGCGCAGCGCCTCGATCATGAGGAAGGTGGTGGGGAACCAGATGGGGCCGCGCCAGTTGGAGTTGCCGCCCTTGATCTTGGCCTCGGCCTCGGCCGGCTCGTAGCGCACCGTGCGCTCGGCGAAGTGAAAGGGCTCGTGGTGGTGGACCTTCGACATGCTGCGCAGGCCGTACTCCGACCAGAACTCGAGCGGATCGAAGATGCGGTCGAGCAGGCGGCGGGTCTGCTGAGAGTCGACAATGGCCAGGACATGGGTGGTGCCGCCGTCGCGACTGAGGGGATAACACACGTTCTGGACCACGTGGGCCTTATTCCGGACGAACCAGATCATGCCCTCGGTGAACTCCTTGAAGGGCGCCATCCACTTCTCCTCGAGCCGCTCGATGGCGTACAGGGGCACGAGGCCCACCAGTGAACGCACCCGGAACTTCTCGAAGGAACCGTCGGGAAAACGCAGGACGTCGTAGAAGAAACCGTCGGCCTCGTCGAAGAGCTGGTAGTTGCGGCCGCCCATGCGCTTCATGGCCGCGCCCACGTAGATGTAGTGCTGGAAGAACTTGGTGGCCAGAGCCTCGTAGGCCTTGTTCTCGCGCGCCAGTTCAAGGGAGATGCGCATGAGCTGCAGGCACAACATGCCCATCCAGCCGGTGGCGTCCGACTGTTCGAGCACGGCGCCGTGGGGCAATTTCTCGGAGCGATCGATGACCGTGATGTTGTCGAGCCCGAGGAAGCCGCCCTCGAAAACGTTGTTGCCTTCGCGGTCGACCTTGTTGACCCACCACGAGAAGTTCATGAGCAGCTTGTGGAAACACTTCTCGAGGAAGAGCCGGTCGGCTTTGCCGCTGCGCACCCGGTCCATGTTGTAGACCCGCCACACCGCCCAGGCCTGCACCGGCGGGTTGAGGTCGGAGAACTCCCACTCGTAGGCGGGAATCTGTCCGGAGGGATGCTGGAACTGCTCGAACAGGAGAAGCCACAGCTGCTCCTTGGCGAATTCGGGATCGATCAGGGCCAGAGGCACGCAGTGAAAGGCAAGGTCCCACGCCGCGAACCATGGGTACTCCCATTTGTCCGGCATCGACATGATGCGCATTGAGTTCAGGTGGCGCCAATGCTGGTTCCGGATGTGTTTCCGCGACTCCGGTGGCGGCCAGTCGGCCCGATCACCCTCGAGCCAGACGTTCACGTCGAACAGGTAGATCTGCTTGGTCCACAACATCCCGGCGAACGCCTGACGCTGGACCAGCTTCTCGTCGGCGGTGGCGGCCACGGGATGGATGGTGGCGTAGAACTCATCGGCCTCGGCCTTCCGCTTTTCGATGATGGCGGGAACCGCGGCGAGGGGATCGGGATGGAGTTCCGGCGTGAAGCGGAAACAAAGCTCGAGACTCTCCCCCGCGGGGATCATCCGCCGGTAGTGCAGGGCGGCCTTGGTGCCGACCTCGTCGGGATTCACGGCGTCTTCACCGTTCACCACGTGCCGGTGAAAGGCATCCTTGGTGAACGCGGAGCGACTGGTGGCCCCCGGGCCGTAAACCGTCTGGCCATTCGTCTCGTTGTCGGTAAACAGGCCGCGGGCGCCGCTCGGGCCGTAAAGCTGCCGCCGACCGAGCTTGTACTCGAAGTGGAGCTGTCGAATGGGAATGGCGGCCTCATCGTCGGCGCTCAAGCTGACGTGACCGGGGCCCGAGTCCCCGCGCTCGATGCGGGGCTGGGGCTGGGCCTTTTCTCCAAAGCTCCAGGTGTTGCGGAACCACAGATGGGGCAGGACGTGGAGCGGGGCGGCTTCGGGGCCGCGATTGTGGGCGCGTAAGCGGACCACGATGTCCTCGGCGCTCTCCTTGGCGTACTCGACCTCGATGTCGAAGTACCGGTCGTCGTCGAAGATGCCGGTATCGAGCAGCTCGTACTCCGCGCCCTCGCCGCGGCGCTGCCGGTTCTCCCGCACCAGCTGGTCGTACGGGAACTCTCGCTGGGGATACTTGTAGAGCCACTTCATGTAGGCGTGGCTCGGAAGATTGTCGAGGTAGAAGTAGTACTCCTTCACGTCCTCGCCGTGATTGCCCTCGGATGGCACCACGCCGTAAAGGCGCTCCTTCAGATAAGGATCGCGCTCGTTCCAGAAGGCGAAGGCGAAGCAGAGAATCTGATACCGATCGGAGATGCCGGCCAGGCCATCCTCGCCCCATCGATAAGCCTTCGAACGCGCGTGCTCATGGGGAAAATGCGCCCAGGCATCGCCGTCTTTCGAGTAGTCCTCACGCACCGTTCCCCAGGCCCGCTCGGAGACGTAGGGGCCAAAGCGCCGCCAGGTGGTGAGCGCTCCGTCTTTTTCGGCCAGGCGCTCGTGTTCACGCGTCACGGGGGGCATTCCTTTCAGTCTATGGCAAAGCCTCAGGGGCGGGGCGGCGGTCGCCGAAGTAATCTCCCCAGACGAAGCTCCTCATGTTTTCCAACCGCACCCCCCACGATTTCTCGGAGAACGCGCTCACCCGAAAGGCGCAGGCGATGCGCCAGGCCGGCGCGACCCTGCTCGACCTCACCGAGTCGAATCCGACCCGCGCCGGTTTCCTGGCCCCGCCCGAATTGCTGGCCGCGCTGGGGAATCCCCTGGGCGCGCACTACTCCCCCGACCCTCGCGGCCTGCGCGCGGCGCGCGAGGCGGTCAGCCGCGATTACGCCTCACGCGGAGTGGACGTGGACCCGGAGCACATCGTCCTCACCGCGAGCAGCAGCGAGTCGTACTCCCTGCTCTTCAAGCTCCTCGCGAACCCGGGCGACGACGTGCTGGTGCCCACGCCGTCTTATCCCCTCTTCGGCTTCCTCGCCGATCTCGACAGCGTGCTCGTCCGAACCTATCCCCTGCGCTTCGATCACGAGTGGCACCTGAGCGTCGACGCACTGAGCCGGGAGATCGGCGAGAGGACGCGCGCGGTGGTGGTGGTGCATCCCAACAACCCCACGGGATCCTTTCTCAAACGAACCGAGGCCTGCGCCCTGAGCGCACACTGCGCCGAGCGTGGTCTCGCCCTCATCGCCGACGAGGTCTTCGCTGATTTCGTTCTCGGCGAGACCCCGAAGGACGCCTTCCCGAGTTTCGCCCTCGACTCCCCCGCGCTCTCGTTCACTCTGGGCGGCCTGTCGAAGTCGTGCGTTCTGCCCCAGCTCAAACTCGGCTGGATCGTGGTTTCAGGCCCCGCGGCGCTCCGGGATGAGGCCATAGCCCGCCTCGAGTTCATCGCCGACACCTACCTCTCGGCGGCCACGCCCATCCAGCTCGCCCTGGCCGGCATCCTCGAACAGAAGGCGCTATTGCAGGCTCCCGTCAAGGCCCGGCTGGCCCGCAACTTCGCGGCTTTGAAAGCCGCGGTGGCCGCCCATCCCGAGTTGACCCTGCTGCCGGTCGAAGGCGGATGGTCGGCCCTGGTTCAATGTCCGGCGACGCGCAGCGACGAAGAACGCGCCCTGATCGCCATGGAGGCGGGAGTCCTCGTTCATCCCGGCCACTTCTTCGACTTCGATTCGGGCTGCTACCTCGTCGTGAGCCTCCTCTGCGAAACGTCGGTCTTTGATGCCGCACTCCCTCTCCTGATGAACGCCGCAGTGCGGTAAGTTGCGCCCATGAAACGAATCTCGCCCGAGGAAGCCGCGGCCAGGATGGCGGAAGGTTATGCCTACCTCGACGTTCGCTCTGTTCCGGAGTTTGAAACCGGCCACCCCCAAGGGGCGTACAACATCCCCCTGATGCACGCGACCCCGGGCGGGATGTCGCCGAACACCCACTTCATGGAAGACGTGGCGAAGACCTTCCCGCAAGACGCGAAGATCGTGATCGGCTGCAAGAGCGGCGGCCGGTCGGTGAGCGCAGCCGGCTTGCTCGAACTCGCGGGCTACCGCGACCTCCTCGAACAGCGCGCGGGTTTCGACGGCAACGGCCGCGAGCCGGGCTGGCGCGACACCGCCTTGCCGCAGTCCACCACCGCCGAACCCGGCCGCGCCTACACCGACCTCAAGGCATAACCCTCCGCGGCGCACCGCGCCGTTTACGCCGCCTGCTGCGGTGAGGAAAGCGCCGGAGCGGACTGGGCCAGAGGCTTCGGGACGTCGAGCTTGAACTTCCGCCGGTAGTGCCGGGTCATCAGGATCGAGATGGGCACGAACACGACGGTCGGGGCAATCCAGGCGATGAGGCCGAAGGAACCGAAGCCCAGGGAGCGCGCGCCGATGGCGGAAAAGGCGGTGAGGGCCGCGATCGACGAACCCACCATTCCGCCCATGTGCTCGAAGAACCAGTGCATCTTCGGCTTGGCGGGATTCAGCCAATAACGCAGGTCAGAGACACTCCCCGCCAGGCCCAGCGCGGCGAAGAACAACAGCAAAGCACTCTTGAGCATGACGCCCTGGTACAGCATGAACACGCTGCCGAGTCCCAGCAAAACCGCGACGCTTATGTCCATGGCGTGGACATTGCGGCCCGCGCCCTTGAACCGCAACACCCGGATCCCCTTCCAGGTGGAAGCGCCGGAAAGAAGGGTGACGAAGAGCAGGAACGACGCGGAGGCTCGAACCCCCGGGCGCGTCTCGGTGGCCAGACGGTAGATCGACGCGGGCGCCCCGGTAAAGAAGAGGCCCGCCATCGCGGCTACAAAGATCCACCCCACGCGGCGGTGGGCAACCCCTCCCTTGGCCGTCACCATGGGAACCAGGAACGTCGCGAGCGCGGTGATCCCGGCGGCGATGTGAATCTTCATCAAATAGTCGATTGCGGTCATGTCTCAAATCTCCTGTGGTTGCGTGGGAGAAGTTTGACCCTCGGCCAGGAAGTCCTCATGTGCCGCCAGTCATGGCGATCCCGCATGACTTCCGGCACAAGGAGGCCTTGCGGCAAGCGGCCTACAATCGCAGGCGCATGGGCCCGACCTCCATCCTGATGCTCGCCGGATTCCTGGTGTGGGCCATCGCGGGCACACGCGTGGTGAACCAGTTGATCCGTGACGGCGCCACCCCCGGCTCTCTCGTCGATCTGCTTGCATGGCTCGGGTTCCTCGCCGCGTTCCTTGCCCACGTCTATCTGGAGTCCGACCACCGGCGTGGCGGTCTCCGGCTGGCTCCCCTTGCCGCCCAGGCGATCTGCGCCATCGTCCTCGCAACCTCCGCTGGAGGAACGGGCATGGAGATCGCCCTCCTGGTGATGGTGGCGGGCCAGCTCCCCGGCAACATGTCGATCCGCGCCGCCATGGTGTGGGTTCTGGTCCAGACCGGGGCCATTCTCGTGGCCCAGATGGCGAGTGGGTCGGCCCCGTCGATCGGCCGGGGCATCGTGTTCGTCGGGTCCTACGTGGCCTTTCAGGCGTTCGCGGTCGGCGCCGCCTCTCTGGCCGAGAGTGAACGTGAGGCCCGGATGGCCCTGGCCCTGGCCCACGCTCAACTCGAGCGCATGCACGAGGTGGCCATCGAAAGCGCGCGTCACGCCGAACGGCTGCGCATCGCCCGCGATCTGCACGACTCGCTGGGCCACCGTCTCACCGCCCTCGGCCTCACTCTGGAAGCCGCGCGTCACCTCCCGGTTGAGGCGGCGCACGCGAAGGTCGGCGAGGCGCGCGACCTCGCCTCGGCCTTGATGAGCGACCTGCGCGCGTCCGTGGGCGAAATCCGCGACAACGAAACTCCGGAATTGCGCTCGCTGCTCGAGGGGCTGACGCGCTCGGTGCGCTCTCCGCGCGTGGAGATCGTGCTCGATGAGACTCTGCGCATCACCCACCCCGCCGCGGTCACGGCGCTCTTCCGCATGAGTCAGGAGATCGTGACCAACGCGGCCCGGCACGCGGGCGGAAGCGAACTGCGGCTCAGCCTGCGCGCGGTGGGCGACGAAGCCCACCTCGAGGGCGTGGACAACGGAACGGCCACGGCGGCCTCCGCTGCGGGCAACGGTCTCACCGGAATCCGCGAGCGAGCGCAACTGCTCGGCGGCGACGCGGACTGGTCGGCGCTTCCGGGCGGCGGCTTCCGCGTGGTGGCCCGCCTGCCCGTCGCGCGATTGTCGTAAGGCGGGGCTACGCGGCCCTCGGTGGCTCGGCGATACCGACCTCGCGGAAGAGGCTTTCGATGGTCTTCCAGGTGCTCTCGATGTCGTTGTCGAGGCCGACGGAGAATCGAATCAGGCCCTCGCCCATACCCATGCGGCGACGCTCTTCGGGCGGTATCTCCGACGACGTGCTGTGTCCGGGAGGGCTGAACAGAGTCTTGAAGTACCCCAGACTCACCGCGAGGTAGCCGACCTTCTCCTCCTGCATCCTCGCCATCAGGCG
>JAGNNV010000132.1 GCA_017990495.1 Vicinamibacteria bacterium | reverse complement strand
AGGGGCGTCTTGCCGCGCAGCGGCGCCCACTCGTCGCGGGTGAAGCTCAAGTACCGCGACAGATTCATCGGCGTCCTTTCTCGTAGGCGTCGGTCAGCCAGGCCGGAGGATCCGGTGATCCGGTGCGAGGGCGGCCCAACGCCAGCTCCCAGTGGTGCATCCACGAGATCCCCCAGCGGCCGACGTAGGTGTCGGCTGAGGAATAGGCCGCGTCCTCGAGCGCGCGGGCGAGGGTCACGAACCTGTACCCGCGCTGTTTCAGCCGCTCGAAGAGCCGCCCCGAATGATCCGCGTTGAGTTCGTTCGCGTGCAAGAGGAGGACATGCCGGATGGGCCGGCCGAACAGCGACTGGCTCAGGCCCTCGTTGAAGGCGAAGACCTCGTCCATGTACGCGAGGTAGGCAGCCGCGGTTTTGCTCGCCAGGTCCGCATCTCCCGCCTTCAGCGCATTCGCGTAGACCGCCGCGAACATGTATTCATCGTTGTCCATGGTCACCGGCGCGATGGTGTAGCCCCGGCCGAGCAGCCAGCTCTCGAAGGCGCGGCGCTTCTCGAGCTCGAGTCCGACCTGCAGAAACGGATGGCGGAAGTAGCGCAGGACGCGCCCGTCCGCGGCGAGCAGCGTGGAGGTCACGGGCTCTCCTCGGACCACGTCGGCCTGAAACTCCTCGATGGGAAGGTTGTTCAAGCTGCGGTGCGAGTAGGTGTGATTGCCAAGTTCGAAGCCCTGAGAGATCCACTGCCGCAGGAGCGAGATCCGTGCGGCCTGTCCGGCGAGGCCCTCGCCCGGGACCGAGAGCTTCCCTTCGTTGACGAAGCCCACTACGGGAACGGCGTGCGCGGTGAAGTTGGTGAGGAGGCGAGCGGTGAAGGCGGCGAGCGCCACCGGATCGCCCTTCGACACGCTCACCGCCGGCAGGTCGTCGAAGGTGACCGCGATCTCCCGGTCCACTGTCCCTGCGGGCAACTGAGCAAACGCCGGGCCCGCGGAGGAAAGGAGGATCAAGCAGACGAAGAGACGGGCGCCCACTGCGCGCCCCATCACCAGGGTTTGCCTCCGAGCGGAACCGTGGGGGCAAGGGCGGGCGGCCGTCGATGCTTCGTCGCTTGCTCGAAGGCGTAGGCGTATTTGATGAGCGCGCCCTCGGACCAGGCCGGGCCCATCAGGGTCATGCCCACGGGCAGGCCGGAAATGAAACCGGCGGGCACGGTGATGGCCGGATAGCCCGAAACCGCGGGCGGCTGCGAACTCGACACGCCGCCAAACGAGTCGCCATTCACCAGATCAATGAGCCAGGCGGGGGCGCCGGTGGGAGCCACGATCGCATCGAGCTTGTCTTTGGCCAGAGCCTTGTCGAGACCGTCCTCACGCGAAGCCTTCAGATTCTTGGCCAGTGCGTCGAGATACTCCTTCGACTCGAGGCCGCCCTTCTTCTGGGCCTGCAGGAAGATCTCTTGCCCGAAGTACGGCATCTCCACATCTCGATTCGCTTCATTGAACCGGATGACGTCGTCAAGTGAACGTATCCCAAGGGCGGGGTCCACGGTCGCGAGAAAGGCATTCAAGTCCGCCTTGAACTCGTAAAGCAGCACCTCGTACTCGCTGTCCGCGTACTCCTGACCGGACGACAACTCACAGCCGTCGATCATCACCGCGCCCGCGTCCTTCATGGCCGCGATCACTTCCTCCATGACCCGGTCGACACGCGCGTCGCGGCCGAAGAACTTCCGCCCGATGCCGATCCGCGCGCCCTTGAGGCCGGCGCGATCGAGGAAGGTCGTGTAGTCGATGGACGGGCCCCGGCTTAGGCGGGTGACGTGATCTCGCGGGTCGACGCCGAGCAGGGCCGTCAATACGGCCGCAGCATCGGCGACCGTCCGGGTCATGGGTCCGGCGGTGTCCTGGGAGTGGGCGATGGGAATGATCCCGGCCCGGCTGACCAGGCCCAGCGTAGGTTTGATGCCCACCACGCCGTTGCCCGAGGACGGACACACTATCGACCCGTCCGTCTCCGTTCCGATAGCGGCCGTCGCGAGGTTCGCGGAGACCGCAGCCCCGGAGCCTGAACTCGAGCCGCAGGGGTTGCGATCGAGGGCATACGGGTTCCGGCACTGCCCCCCCCGGCCACTCCACCCGCTGCTGCTCTTGGTCGACCGGAAGTTCGCCCACTCCGACAGGTTGGTCTTGCCCAGGATCACCGCGCCGGCCTGGCGCAGGCGTTCCGCGATGAAGGCATCCTTACGCGCGTGGTGTTTGCCGAGGGCGAGGGAGCCGGCACTCGTGGCCATCGCGTCGGCGGTTTCGATGTTGTCCTTCAAAAGGATGGGCAGACCGTGCAGGGGGCCGCGCACGCGGCCCGCGCGGCGCTCGGCGTCCAGCCCCGCGGCGATGGCCTCAGCCTCGGGATTCGTTTCCATCACGCTCCGCAGCCCCGACAGCCCACGGTCGATCTGCGCGATCCGCTCGAGGTAGGCGTGGGTCAAAGCGGCGGAAGACACCTCGCCCCGAGCCATCGCCGCGCCGAGGTCCACGACCGTCGCCTCCTCGAATCGGAAGGGGGACGGTCGGGCGTCGTCGTGCTTGATCGGCACCGGTCCGGCCGCGGCCGCCGCTGGTGTAATCGCCGCTGCCGCCATGCCCGCTTTCAGGAAGTCTCGTCGTGCCGTCATGGGCTCGATCTTAGCCGTCCTCATCGTGGCCGTCGCTCGACCGCACGGTAGGCTTGGGCGCAGGAGACACATGAAACAGTTCACACGGCTGGCCTTGGTGATCGCACTGTCGGGCGGAACCGCTTTCGCACAGGAACCAGCGGCCCCATCGCCCTGGGAGCGGAGGCTCGAAAACACCTTCGCCTTCGTCCTGAATCCCCTCGGCATCCAGAACGCGTTCGACGTTTCGTGGACAAAGTCCATCACCGACCGCGAAGAGCTGCTCTACAAGGATGCGCATCTTGCCGTCGGACTCTCGAACAGACTCACCCCGGCCTTCGCGAGGGTGGGAGCCTGGTTCGAGTATTCCCCTCTCTCCGTCCTGGATCTGCGGGTGGGCGTCGAACCTGTCTACTACTTTGGAACCTACAAGGCGTTCCTCCCCTTCGACCGCGCCGACAGCCGATTCGACGACGAGGTCATCGAGGATCGGGTGGACGAGGCGGCTTCCGGCTTCGCCGGGCGCATCTATGTCTCCCCCACCGTGAAGGGCCGCGTGAGGTCGGTGGTGGCGCGGATCAGGACAGAGGTTTCGTGGTGGCGATCCCAGGACAAGGGCGAACCCTTCTTCTACGAACCGGCCTGGGACACCTTGATCAAGGCCAAGGGCTCCGCGGTGGTGACCGTAGAGGCCCTGGTCCTCAAGGAGATCAATCTGAGCGAAGACAAAACCCTGCTTCTGGGCCCGGTCTACGATCTCACCACGGTGAGCGGCGCTTCGGTGAATCGGAAGCAGGACATCGGACTGGTGGCGATCTGGTCGAAGGCCGGCAGTTTCCGCGCCCTCAAAGACCCCACCGTGGCGGCGAAGGTTGTCTATTTCCTGCAGGACCCCTGGCGGCGTCACGAGCCCGCGCTGCAACTCGCCTTCGTCTTCGGCCTGTAGAGCCGAACCGACCTAGAAGACGCTGACCTTGAGGTACTTCTTCGGATTGGCCTTGAGGTCGGCCAGCAGGTTCTTCATCTCGAGCGAGGTTGCGTTCACGCTCTCAAGAGTCTTGTTGAGGTTGGTATAGAGCACGTCGTCGGTGGACAGCTTGCCCAGCGTCCCCTCCCCCCTCTGTATCCGGCCGAGCACCACATCGAGGGCCTTGGTCGAATTCTCGACGGTGTTGGCCGTGCGCTCCGCGGATGCGCTCAGGCTGTCAAGACGCTTCATGGCCCGGTCGATCTCTTCCCTCGATGTGGCCCGCTCGACATTCTGCGAGGCCGCGCGCATCGAGGTGGTGAGCGACTTCAACTCCTTCTGCTGCTCGATCGCGATCGACGAGAGGCGCTTCAGGAGCTGGTCGAGTTCCTTGACGCTCGCGTGCGTATCCCTGACCATGGGCTCGGAGAGCAGATCCTGGACTCGCGAGAGAGTCTTTTTGCCCTGGGTGGCGAGGTCGTCGGCCTGCTGCTGGATACTCGGCGGAATCGATCCCGCCAGCACCGATCCGTTCTTCGCCATCTCCACGCCGGTTCCGGGGATCACCCGGGCCACCATGCCCCCAAGGAGGCCGGCACTCACCAGTTCCACTCGTGAGTTGGTGGGAATCGTGTTGTACTCGCCTTCGATCTCCAGGTAGACCGTCACGCCCTGGCCGCCGATGACGAACTTCTGCACGCGCCCGATGCCGACGCCGAGCATCTGCACGGGGTCGCCCTTGCGCACGCCGCTCGCGTCGGTCACCGTGCTGGACACGATGTACCGGCCGCGAAACATGGCCGCGTCGGTGAGGGTGAACAGCAGATACAGGGTCACGAAACTGCCCAGGATGACGAACAGACCCACCCACATTTCCTGATGCTTCCCGCGAACGGGGGGAGCCACGACAGCGGACTTCTCACTCATGCTCATACTCCAATGGACACCGCGTGCGGTGATCCGGATTCGTTGTCTTCGTCGCCGGCTTCGTGTTCGATCAGCTTCAGGGCGGCCCGGGCCGCGGCCTGCCGATCGGCGAAAGCCATGACCAGGGGATCCTCGCTACGGCGGAACTCGTCGGGGGTTCCGATGAAGCGCAGTTTTCCGTTGTCGAGTAGGGCCACCCGGTGCGACATCTCGAGCGCGCCCTCGACGTCGTGGGTCACCACGATGGAGGTGACCTTGGTGCGTTCGGCGATCGACATGATCAGCCGATTGACGGTGGCCGAGTTGACCGGGTCGAGGCCGGTGACCGGCTCGTCATAAAGAATGATGCGCGGCTCGCCGACGATCGCGCGGGCCAGGCCCACGCGCTTGCGCATACCGCCCGACAGCTCTGCGGGGAGTTTCGAAAGCACCTTCCGCGGGTCGAGGTTCACGTTTTCGAGAGAGGTGGCGATCCGGTCGAGCATCACCTTCTTGTCGAGGCTCTTGATCGTCTCGGGGTCGAGGCCCATGGCCACGTTGTCGAAAATGTTCAGGGAGTCGAACAGGGCCGCGTACTGGAACACGTAACGAACCGTCTTGCGCAGATCGCGGATGCCGGTGCGGGACGAGTGGTACACGCTCTCGCCGTCGATCTTCACGTCGCCCCGATCGGGGGTGATCAGGCCGATGGTGGTTTTAAGGAGGACGCTCTTCCCCGTGCCCGACGTGCCCAGGATGGAGATGGTCTCGCCACGCATCACGCTCAGGCTCACGCCCGAAAGCACGGGGGCGTCGAAGCGCTTGTAGACGTCCTCGTAGGCGATGGTTATTTCCGCGGTCATGGTGGCTTTGCTTGGTCCGCTAGTTCAGGAAGAGGGGCGGGAAGGTCGCGTCGACCACGAGCACGGTGATGATCATGAAGACGACCGACGTCGTGGTGTTGCGGCCTACTCCCTCGGCCCCGCCGTGGGTGATGAGGCCCATGTGGACGGAGATGATGGGAATGGTGAAGCCGAACACGAAGGCCTTGGCCAGCGAATAGAAGAGGTCCCACGAGTGCCAGTAGAGGCGGGCGCCGTAGAGGAAGCCCTCAGGGCCGAGGCCCATGGTTGCCTGAGCGGAGAGCAGACCGGTGAGCACGCCCACCGCGTTCGCCACGCCGACCAGAACCGGAGTGACGATCATGCCCGCGATCACGCGAGGTGCGGCCAGGTAGGGCACGGGGTCTCGGCCCAGGGAGACGAGGGCGTCGACCTGCTCCGAAACCGCCATGGTGCCGATCTCGGCGGTGATGCGCGCGCCCACCCGACCGATCAGGACGAACGCGGTCATGACCGGTCCGAGTTCGAGAACCACGCTCGATGCGACAACGCTGCCCAGAACGTAAAGAGGGATGGAGGACGAGAACTGATACCCGCCCTGCTGCGAAGTCACGATCCCGGACAGGACGGCGGTCACCAGCACCAGCGGCAGGCTGCCGATGCCCTGCTCGTAGGCCTGGGCGAAGACCATCTTCAAGGACACGCCGCCTTGAAGGATGGCCATGACGATGCGCACGGTCAGTAAACTGATCTGTCCGACGTGCCGGGCGAAACCCATGCAGCCTCGGCCGAAGCCGGCGAGCAATCTTTCAGGTATGTGAAGTAGCGAAGTCAAAGCGGCCTTGTATCTTGCCTCTCCACGGCGCTTCGACGGAAATCCGCGTTGGTGGTGGAGCGGCGAAACGACTACTTGATGACGAGCAGCCGGGTGGAGTGGGGGTGGAGAAACTCGATTCCTCGCGGGGTCAGAACTGCGTCGTCCTCGATGGGCACGCGAAGTTTGGCGCCACCCCACTCGGGGATGGGGGTATACGCGAAGTACTCAACCGAGATCATGTTCGTGGGCTTCAACTCGTAGGTGAGACGTCTTGGGTTGAAGAAGGCCATGGAGGGCCCCGCGCCATGTCCGGTGTTCCCCACCGAGTGCATCCCCACCATCACATCGGTGGTCGCGCCTCCATAGGGCTGATTGAACTTCGTCATCACCGCGAAGCCCGCATCGGAGAGCGCCTTCTCCACCGTCTTCAGCATGGAGGCCGCGGTGCCCAGGGGTTTGGCGGTGCGCTTGATCACCTCGCGGACCTTCATGGCCTGGGCGAAGGCGTTCAGGTGCCCTGAGGGCGGAGCGGTCTCGCCGGCCTTGAGGACATACGCCTGCCGCTTGACGTCGGTGCAGAAGTTCATGAGGCACACGCCCCAATCGATGGACAGGAAGTCGCCGCCGCGGATGATTCGATCGTTGGAAAGCCCTTCATTGCCCTTCGGCCCGGTGATGTACACCGAAGGCATATCGAAGGACGACCCGAGGCCGCGGCGCAGCAACTCCTCCTGCATCCACCAGGCCACTTCGGCGAGCGTGGTCTTCCCCGGAGTGATGACTTCGTTCGAAAGGGCACGCTCCGCCAGTTCCACCGAGTGCTGCGCGGCCTCGGAGAAGGCCGCGATCTCGGTGGCCACGCGGCGCGAGCGGAAATCCGACACCAGCTTCTCGGCCGACACGAAGCGCGAGACGTAAGGCTCTCCCAGCATCCTCGAGATCTTCAGAAAGCTCGAATGGGACAGTCCGTCCGCGGCTCCGATCTCCTCCGAATAGTTAAGGGCGATCCGCTTCGGATCCCGCGCCTTGACGAAGGCGGCGAGATCAGGCCCCGACACGATGTCGTATACACCGCATTCTTCGAGCATGTAGCCGTCGATTCCGAGAGCCGCCCGCTCGATGCGGTCCCCGCCGCGGTCGGTGAAAACATAGAAGCCCAGCATCGAGCCCGGGTAGCCGCGGCCGAGGTCTTCGTAGAGTGGGTCGTAGGCCTGTTCCTGCAGGGTGACGATCCACATGTCGACCTTGTTCTCGCGCATCGCCTCGGGCAGGACATAGTTGAACTTGTCCGCTCGGATCTGGCAGCCCATCTGGAACCGGCGGAGAGCCTCCCGGCGCGAAGGCGGCTCGGCGGAGACCGGAGGCGACACGACGCCCAGGATGAGGGCGAGGGTCAGGACTTTCTGAATGATCATCAAGCCCCCTGGACCACCCGCACCTCGAGGTCGTAGGCGTGGGCCTTGGTGATCTCGCACATCACGAACTCGCCGCGACCGGGCGGGTTCTCTCCAGGGTCCGAGATGAGAACGCTCCCGTCAATCTCCGGGGCTTGGGAAGCGAGGCGGCCCACCAGCAGAAGATCCGTGTCGGGGTGAGGGCCCTCAACCAGGACCTCGACGCGCTGTCCGACCCGCGCCTTGTTCCGCTTGAGCGAGATCCGCTTCTGAATGCGCATCAGTTCACTCTGGCGGGCCTTCTTCACCCGTGCGGGGACCCGGCCGTCGAGATCGAAGGCCGCCGTCCCGTCCTCATCGGAATAGGTGAACACGCCGAGGTGATCGAACTCGGCCTTCTGAACGAAGTCCGCGAGCTCCCGGAAGTCTGCCTCGGTCTCGCCGGGAAAACCCACGATGAAGGTGGTCCGGAAGGCGACCCCGGGCACGCGCTCGCGCACGCGCTCGACCATGCCGAGCAGGTTGCCTTTCCCGGTGGGACGCTTCATGCGTTTGAGCACCGACTCGCTCGCATGCTGAAGCGGCATGTCGACGTACTTCACCACCCGCTCCTCGCCCGCGATGGCGTCGAGAATCTCGTCGGTGACCGTGGCCGGGTAGGCATACATCACGCGTATCCAGCGGACCCCGTCAATCGCGCCGAGACGTCGCAACAGCGGAGCGAGGGCCCCGCGCTGCCCGAGGTCGAGGCCATAGCGGGTGGAGTCCTGGGCGACGAGCACGATCTCCTTGACCCCCGCCTCGGCCAGGCGGCGTACTTCGGTCTCGACGTCCTCGGGGCGACGCGAGCGATGCAGGCCGCGCAGAGTGGGGATGATGCAGAACGTGCAGGTGTAGTCGCAGCCCTCGGAGATCTTCACGAAGGCGGTGTGGGAGGCGGTCGATTGAAGGCGGGGTGACTCCGCGTCGTAGATCCACTCCGGGCGCTTGGCCGTGCGGTCGACCACCGTGTTCTGTCCCTCCACCGCGGCCACGATCTCCGGGATCTGCCCGGTGCCCAGGGTGGCGTCGATCTCGGGGATGTCGCGGCGCAGGTCGGCGTCGTGCCGCTCCGCCAGACAACCGGTGACGATCAGCCGTCGGTTCGTGCCATCCGCGCCGGTTCCTTTGAGCCGCGCCATCTCGAGGATGGTGTCGATCGATTCTGCCTTGGCCCGATCGATGAACGCGCAGGTGTTGACCACGATCACGTCGGCATTGGCCACGTCGGTGGCGATCTGATGCCCCCGGCGCTTGAGGGTGCCCAGCATCACCTCGGAATCCACGAGGTTCTTCGGGCAACCAAGGCTGACGAAGCCAACCCGTCGCGGTTCGGCGAGAGCGGCGATCGGCCCCCCCAGGGTAATGGGTTGCCAGGAGGGGCCCGGCGTCTGGTCGTTGTCAGCCACGGCGCATTCTATCGAAGTGGTCCCCTTGACGTCGTGCCTCATCTATCATCCACTTCCAGTCGCCAATCCCCTCCCAAATCAACCGCACACCCGGAAACCCGCCTCCCATGTCAAAAAAGACTCTGCTGGTCGTCGATGACTCGCCCACGGCCTTGATGATGAACACCATGTTGCTGGGCCGCCAGCCCTACAACATCGTTTCCGCCAAGGACGGTCAGGAGGCCGTCGACAAGGCGCTGGCCGCGCCGCCCGATCTGGTGGTCATGGACGTGATGATGCCCCGCATGAACGGCATCGAAGCCTGTCGCGCTCTGCGCCAGCACGAGGCCACCCGTCTCATCCCCGTCATCCTCATCACCACCCGCGGCGAGGAGGAATACGTGGCCCAGGGCTTCGCCGCCGGCTGTAACGACTACGTCACCAAGCCCGTGAACGCGACCGAACTCGTCGCCAAAGTTCGCGCCCTGCTCGGAGAGTAGTCACGATGACGCCTCCCAACAAGAGCAGCTTCGT
>JAGNNV010000131.1 GCA_017990495.1 Vicinamibacteria bacterium | reverse complement strand
GCCGTCATCGATCCGCCCCGGTCGGGCTGCCCCGACGAGGTCATGCGCACTCTGTGCCGGCGGATCGCGCCCAGAAAGCTCGTCATCGTCTCCTGCAATCCTGAGGCGCTGATGGACGAGATGCGCATCGCCTACGACGCGGGTTATCGGCCGAGCCTGGTCCAGCCCGTCGACATGTTCCCGCACACCCCGCACATCGAAACCGTGGTGGTGCTCGAACAGAAGCAGCGCCCCCGCACCGTGGCCCGATCCGAGCGCTCCACCGCGTTCCTCACCGAGCGGCACGCCCCGAAGGCCCCTCCGCGGGAGTTCGAGAAGAAGGCCAAGGCTCAAAAACCGGCCAAGCCGTGGTCGCGCATGCCGAAACGCGACGAGCCGACGGACAGCACCGGGCCTCGGAAACCGAAGTAGCCCCCACGTGGTCTCCGCGGGGGGCCTGCTGGCCGTCGTCCTGGTCATTCTCACCGTCGTTCCCGCGACCCTGCTTGCCATCACGCCGTGGCTCGATCGGTTCCGGCGCGAGGCGCTTCGCCGCATTCTCAAGGACGTCACCGAGGTGATGAACCGCCACGGCATCAACTACTGGGCCGACTTCGGCACCCTGCTCGGTCTGGCGCGGGACGGCGACGTGATCCTCGGCGACAAGGACGTGGACCTGTGTGTTCTCGATGTCGAGCGTCCACGCGTGATGGCGGCCCAGGCCGATTTCGCGGCGCGGGGATACCTGCTCACCGGCGAAGGTGGCGCGGCGCGCAGAATCATGCGGGTGTTCGACCGAAGGACGCCGTTCTACGTGGACATCTATCCCTTCGTTCACGAAGGGGACACCTTCAAGAGCCCGCTTGATCCGCGGGAAGACGCGCCCGCGGCTCTGGTGATGGATCGGACGACGACTGAGTTCCAGGGAGTGGCGGTGTCGATCCCGAAAGAGGCCGAACGGCTGCTTGAGTTCCGCTACGGGCCGACCTTCAAGACACCGCGGCGAAACGACAAGGGACGCTCGGGCGGGGCCGGGCTCTGGCACAGCCTCACCCAGGACCTCGAAGCGAGCGCCCTCTTCGTGTGGTTCCTGATGCGTCGCGCTTTCGGCGCAAGGCTGGACGGCGCATGAAGACGTTGATTCTGGCCGCCGGCCTCGGGCTGGACGCACTGAGGCGGCAGCTCACGCCTTGGTCGGAGGCATCCAGAAGATGATGTCTCCGTCGAAGTAGGCGATGCGCTGATAGCCGAGGGGCTCCAGCAGGCGATCGAAGGGCGACAGATCGCCTCGCGCCTCGCTCACGATGTAGCGGGGGCGAAATCCGGCCGCGCAGACTTCAGTGAGCACGCCGAGGTCGAGCCCTTCGATATCCAGCGACAGAACGCCGAAGGCGCGGGGCAGGGTGGCGCCGCGGCCGATCAGCGACTGCTCGATGGAGCCCATCAGGGTTCTCACGCTCTCTCCGCGCACCGTCACGCCGAAGCTGCCCTCCCTGGTCGAGGGCAGGAGCGATGCTCCGGTGTGTTCCCATCCCTGGACGTTCAGGGTGTGGGCGCCGTCCTCGTGCGGGGTGACGGCGCTCATGCGGACGATCACACGATCCGCGTGACCGAACCAGCGCTTCTTCCGCGCCGCGTTGTGCCTGAGTTCGGCTTCGAGATGGGGGTTCGCCTCGACGAGCACCGCCCACCAGCCGAGCTGGGTGAGGTTGTAGGAGTGGCTGCCCTGAAAGCCATCGTTGGCCCCCAGGTCGATGACGATGCGCTCATCGTCGGCGATGCACGGGTGGCGCCGCATGTGCGAGAGCAGGAAGCCGAACTGGCCCCGGCTCGAAACGTCGTAGATCACGCTCTTCACGCCGGGCGCCGTTTCCACCAGCAGAAATCGGCTGACGATGCCTTCCTCGACGGCCCAGACCCCGAGGTGCTTCAGACGACGGTAGACGTCGTAGTGCGCGCCGTCCATGGGCGTATCGGCCGAGTCGACAAAGGCGCCGTACAACACGACCGCCCACTTTCTCGCCGCAAGGACGTACGGGCGCAGTCGGAAGGCCAGCCAGATCAGGCCGGCCCCAAACAGGATCAACAGGAGGACCGAGATGCCAACAAGGAGGGCCATCGCAGAACTCATTTGATGTGCCCCGCTCGGCACAGCCAGCCCACAGTGTCCTCGAGGCTGGCGCGCGCGCTGCGAAAACTCGCGTCGAGTTCGCGGACCGCTTTCGCGTTGGACATATACCAGTACCGTGTCCCGTAAGGGACCGCCGCGGGGTTGAAGGGAAGGGGCACCCGCAGCGCCGCGCCCACCCGAGCCACCAGGCGAAGGGGAGCGTTTGGAACCTTCAGGATCCGCGGCGGGCGTCCCAGAATGTCCAGAGTCTCACGGGCGATCTGCTCGATGGTGAGGTTTTCACCGCCCAGGATGTATCGCTCACCAGGACGGCCGCGGTCGAGCGCGGCCACGATGCTCCGGGCGACATCGTCCACGTGAGCGACGCTCGTTCCTCCATCGCAAACCACGGCGGGTGCGCTTCGCGCGAAGTCAATCAGGGTTTCCGCGGTGATGAATCCCGTGTCCTCCGGGCCGTAGACCTCGGTGGGGTTCACGATGGTGACGGCCAGACCCTTGTGGGCCGCCTCCCGGCACAGGTCCTCGGCCGCTCTCTTGGCTCTCGGATACGCGAACTCATCGAGCGGCAGCGTGCAGGGGCTGTCCTCGGTGTGCACGACGGGTTGTGCGGAACCGTTCACCGCGGTGGCGCTCGAAACGAACACCATCCGGCGACCCGGCTCCGCGGCGGCGGCGCGCAGGACATTCCCCGTGCCGCCTACCACCACCGCCTCCATGGCGGGCGAGGCGATGTCCGACCAGGACGAGAAGCTCGCGAGGTGGATCACCGAGTCGCACCCTTCGAGCCCGCGACGCACGGCTTCGAAATCGCGCACATCGCCCGTGACCCGTTCGTATTCGAGACCCTCGAGGCGATCTGTCCGGCTCTGCGCGCGCAGCAGGCAGCGCACCGCTCGGCCGGATTCGACGAGGTGTCGGGTCACCCGCGATCCGATGAAGCCGGCGCCGCCGGTGACGAAGACCCGGCCTGAAGACCGGCCCCCTCGAGACATCAGCGGCGGCTGGTCTCTTCAGAGATGGGAGGTCGGAGGGCGGCGAGCCCGGTGGCGGTGAGGTCTACCGCGCGCTCCAGTTGCGGGGGCGTATGCAGGCAGGAAAGAAAAAAGCGCAGACGGGCCTTGCCCGGCTCGACCGCGGGCGTCACCAAAGGCTGCACGTTGATTGAGGCGGCGAAGAGTTCGTTGGAAAGACGCATGGCAACTTCGTCGTCTCCGACCATGACCGGGGCCACGCCGCTGCCCGTGGAAAGGCCGGTGTCGAGCCCCCGGGCCCGGGCCATGGACAGGAAGGCCTCGGCGTTGGCGCGAAGGCCGCTGACTCGTTCGGGTTCGGCCTCGAGGATCTCGATGGCCTTGAGGGCGGCGGCGGCGTTGGCGGGAGAGATGCCGGCGCTGAAGATGAAGCCCGGGCAGGTGTAGCGCAGGTAGCGGATCAGGTCGTGGCTTCCGGCCACGTAACCTCCGCAACTCGCGAGGGACTTGGACAGAGTTCCCATGGTGATGTCGATCTCGCTCCCCGCGACTCCGAAGTGGTCGGCGAGGCCTCGGCCCAAAGGTCCGAGCACGCCCACCGAATGCGCCTCGTCCACCATCAGCCAGGCCTCGTGCCGCTTCTTCAGGCGGAGGAGTTCCAGAAGGTCGGGCCAGTCGCCATCGGTGCTGTAGATCCCTTCGACCAGGATCAGAGCGAGACGATGAGAGCCGCGTTCCCGGGTGAGGATCCGGTCGAGAGCCTCGAGATCGTTGTGGGGAAACGAGAGACAACGCGCGCCGGAGAGCCGGGCGCCCGTCACCGCGCTGTTGTGCATGAGGGCGTCGTAGACGATGAGGTCCTCGGCGCCGTAGAGGTGTCCCACCACCGAGACGTTGGTGGCGTATCCGCCCACGAAAGCCAGGGCCTCGTCAGCGCCCGAAAGCCGCGCGAGCGCCCGCTCGAGTTGGAGGTGCAGCTCCCGCTCTCCGGAGGAAAGACGGCTTGCCGACACCGAAGTTCCATAACGATCGACCGCGTCCTTCGCGGCCCGCGTCACCAGGTCGTGACCGGACAGGCCCAGGTAGTTGTAGGACGCGAAATTGATGAGGGGCCGATCGGCCGACACGATGGTGTCCCGGCCCGGGCCATCGAAGGTGCGGAAGAAGGGGTTCTCGATGCCGGCCTCGGCCAGGGCCCGGAATCGGGCGTCGAGCTGGGGAAGTGCGGGGAGAGGGCTGGAGGCGGTCGTCGCCACGCGCGGGCGGGGTCGATCCTCCGTGAGGTGATCGACCAGCGTGGCGATCGAGGGTTGTTTCCACAGCAGGTCGGGATCGATCCGGCGGCCGGCCCAGGTCTCCACCTCGCCCAGCACCGAGGCCACCGAAACGGAATCGAGACCGTAGCCGGCGATGGGGGCGGCGAGGTCCAGGCGTTCACGGGCGATCCCGGTTTCGCCGGCGAACAGGGTGACGAGTTTCTCCTGAACCTGTTCCCGGGTCATCGACAGGGTCATCGGAGCAAGACTCTGCGGGCCCAGGTCGACATTGTCAGGCAGTATATCGGCGCTCATCCCGTGCGCTGTCCCCACCGCTCCTTGAAGTGGCGAATCATGATGGTGTTCGGGCGGCGTTCAGGATCGCCTCCGCCCCGGTTGATGAGTCCGAGGCTCGACCGCTTGTTCCTTCCCTCATCCCAATAGGATGGGAAGTTGGATCGCCGGATGGGGACCACCAGCTTCGGTGCGTGGCAGTGGGCGGAGAACCACACGTCGTCCACGCTCCGCGCGGCTTCCGGGGCTCGCGAGAAGTCACGCGCCGCCTGGAGGTCGAAGAAGCGCGGATTGACCAGCACTCCTCCGACCCCTTGGAGAATGTCCACCGGCGCTGGTTCATGAATCCGCGTGGCCATCAGCGGCACCGGTGGGCGCTTCAGGATGTTGTTGATCAAGGTGGTCGGTCGATCGGTGAGGTCGGCGGGGACGTTCCAGCCTCTCGATCCGAGCGCCGCGTCGGGGAGCTTTTGCGACCACTCATCGAAGGCGGCGACGAGGTGAGGCTTGAATACGCGATCGTCATCAACCACGAGGATCTTCTGGTGCGAGGGCAAGGTGAGGGCGGGCAGGAGTTTCGTGGCCGGACCCTCGTCTTCGCAGGGAACGATTCGCAGCGAGGGAATCTCTTTCAGCCAGCCGGGGACGTCATAGGCGATGCCCTCGCGCCGGCTTCGCTCGGGGAGATGCAGACGGATGTGGTCGGGGCGCCGCGACTGCGCGAGCAGGCTCTTGAGGGTCAGGTGGATCCGCCCGATCCGGCTCGGGATGGTGGTCAAGCACACCACGATGTCGCAGCGCGACGGGTTAACGCGCGCCCGGTCGGCGAGGTGTTGAAGGGACTGCCGTCGGAGCCAGGCCTCGTACACGAAGTCCGAGACCATGCGCTCGTCCGCGAGGTGGTCGTGGGCGAGCACCGCCACTGCCGCCGCACCCCCAAGGGCCGCAAATCCGCTTCCGATCATGGATGCCTCGTGCGCACGTCGAAGGCGGTGAGACGATCGAGGGTCGAGATGTGGTGTGAGGAAACGCCGTGCGGCACACCCCTTCCGGCCGGCGCCGCGCAGGGCTCCTCGACGTAGGCATCCTTGGTGAGCGTGACGATACGCCGCCACTCCAGGCCCTGGCCGTAGTAGTCAGGGTTCACCTGGGTGGGCCGCAACCACGAGTCGCCTTCCCGAACGAACGGTCCGGCGCACCGACCCGATTGGTTCGCTCCACCCGCGTAAAGCCTCTGCGCATTCACCGGATGCGGATGGAAGTCACCTTCGAACAGATCGTCGGCGTAGAAGATCGCGAGCGATCGGCCGCTCCGGCTCGCGGCGTCGCGCACCGAGGTGAAGAGCCAGTACATCCCCTGGTCCACGAGAAGGGTCGAGTCGGCGGCGTCGATGTCCCACAGGACGCGCCGGCGCAGGCGGAAACGGTCGGGGAAGCGCTCGCAGTGATAGATGTCGACGGTGCGGTTCTGGTGTGATTCCGGAATCATGAACAGTTCCCCTTCGTGTTCGAAGAGGAACGGGTAGGAGAGGTGAAACCGGCGTTCGAGCACGGGAACGGGCGGCCCTTTCTCGAGTCCGGGCCCTTCGCCTTCAATGGCCAAAGCGCTGATGCGGCCGCGATTGGCAGCGTGATCGAAGTCCTCGAAGAAGAGATGTCGTCGTTCTCCTCTGGCCACGAGGAAGGGATCGGCGAAGTAGCGCGACGCCGGGCAGGGCACGGTGAGCGGCGCCGCACCGTCTTTGCAGATGCGAATCTCGAACCGTTCCTTGAGTCGCCGAAGAAGTCCGTCCACCCGCGTGGAAATGAACTGCTGGACACGCACGCTGGTCTGATCCAGGGTCTTCCGGGCGGCAAAAAGGGCGCGAGACATCGGATCTGCCCACACCGGTGCGTCTGGACGGAGCTTGTTCCGGGTGGAAAGCCAGGGGGCGGGGTTGGCCGAGGTGATGTCGATCTCATCGGCGCAGAGTGCCACTCCTTCGCGGGCTTCGTACTGGTACAGGAGCACGGTGAGAATCGCCTGATCCCATTTGTGCTGGATCCCGGCGCGAAGGGGCGGGCTCTGCGGCGTGATGCAAGCGGGGTCGAGTGAATGTTGTTTCCAGCTTAGGAGCAGGTCGCGCACGGCAGGTCGATCGGTGTCGAAGGCGCAGACGCCTGCCGGATGCTCGGGGCGGTCGAAGAAATCCGGATCACACCCGAGGAGGCGCAGGGTCTCGTCGTGACAATGCGTGAATAGGGGGCTCGCGCCGATCATGGCGTAGATCCCCACCCGCTCCAGCTCATCGATGACCCGAGTTGGAGCGCGTCGCAGGAGGGTGGCGCTGTCGAGCCAGAGCAGGCGGCCGCCGAACTCGCTCATGGCCGCAACCATCACCACCGGCTTCCACGCGCATGTACGAGCCTCGGGCCGGACGTGGGCTGGATAGGCGGAGAGATCGTGGCTGCGCCACTGGACCTGCGGGAAGCGCACCTGCATGCGCTGGCGTTCGGCGGGCTCAATGCCCAGGTCGAAGGCCACCACGCGCTCCAGGCCCGCGCCGCCCACCCGCTCGACACTCAGCAGGAACTGGTACAGGCTGCGCCAATAACGCTGGTTGGCCGCGGTGACGAGAGTGAGCGCACCAGAGGGCGACGCGGGCGCGGTCACGCGGGCCTCAGCGTCCCGGCGGATCGGCGGCGGGCGGCGTGGTCAGTAGTGCGAAGTCAACCTCGTGGCCGGAAGCGCCCAGACGCACGAGGGTTCCGGTTTCGAAACGCAGCGTCGCCACGGCTTCGGCGTAGTCGACTTCGGCCGCCACCTCCTCGGTGAGGCTGTCATTCAGCCGGTCTTCGGTGTTGATCACATCGAGCAGGCTGCTGAGGCCGAGTTGCTGACGCTGCCGCTCCGCGGCCAGGGTTTCGCGATAGAGGTTGCAGGCTTCCCGGGCCGCCGCCACGCGTTCGCGGCTTCTCGACACGTTGTTCATCACCAGCGCAACCCGCGCCCCGATCCGCCGCTCGAGATCCGCCTGGAGGATTTCGGATTGGCGCAGAGCCGCCTGCGTCTCCGCCATTCGCCCAAGCGCGGTGCGGTTGGCTCCGGGCCAGCCGAAGACCAGGCTGGCCGACGCGCTCGGGCCGCTCACATTGTTTGCCAGCGGATCGAGAAAGCCGGAGAGGCCCGACCGATCGGTGGCGCCTTGATAACTCGTGCCCACCAGGACGTCGAGGGTTGGTCGGGTGGCGTTGTGAGAGGCGCGCAGCAGAATCCCCGCTGAAGTCTGTCGGGCCCGCGCGGCCTGAAGATCGGAGCGCTGTCTGAGGGCCAGGTCAATGAGAGCGGGCAGGTCCGGCGTCCATCCACCCTCCGGAAGGGCCGAGGGCAACGCGTCGCCGGGCCGTTCGAAGTCGGCGATCATTGACGCGTCGAGACCGGCGGCCACCGCCAGTCGGACTCTGGCCTCGTAAACCGACTGCTCCGCTTCAATCCTCGAAAGCCGCCGCGAGGCCACCACCGCGCTGAGCTGTCGGATGTCCACCGCTGCGATCTCCCGCGCAGCGAGGAGCTTCTCGGCACTCGACTGAAGATCCACGAAACGCGCTTCGGAATCCCGCGCGATCTCGAGGCGGCGCAGTTCGCCTACGTGACGCCAATAGGCGATCACCGTCTCGACCACGCTCAAAGACACGGCGTGGCGCAACTCGAGGCCGGCCGCGTCACGGTCGATGGTGGCGGCCCGCGAGGGCGCTCCCACTCCTTCCTCGCCCTTGCCACGGAGCAGCGGCTGGCGAAGGGTGAAGGACACCCGCGCGCGGTTCTCGGGGCGGAGGGAGAGATTCGAGTTGCTCTTCGCCAGATCGAGCGATGGAGTGAGCAGTAGACCGCCGCGGAACAGCTTCGTCGCCTGAAATCCGTAGTCGAGACGGTCGACCCGGTTGTCATTCGACCCCGGACCCGTGGGTGCGGGAAGGAACGGCGAGCGTTCGCGGGAGGCGGAAAGCACGGAGCCCCATTGGAGATCGAAGGCGCCGAGCGTCGCCTCGAGACTTCCCTCCGCGAAACGGAGCTGCTCTTCGGCCAGTCGGATTCCGGGCTGACGTTGCAGGGTCAGCGTGACCGCATCGACGAGCCCCAGGGTTTTGGGGCCGGTCTCCTGGGCCGAAGCAACCGCGGTTGCGCCGGCGATGAGACACGCGGCGCCCACGAAGACCAGGGTTCTTTCGGCCAGACTCACTGCTGGAACTTTACACGGGGGTCCAAGGATCGCCGACGCTATACTGACTCACCTTGAGCGGTGTTCCCCAGTGGCGCGTCGTACCCATGGCGAGGTGTGTCGCGCCTCGGCTCACCGCGCTTCGGATCCTCGCGGCGGCGCCTCTCCTTCTTTTGGCCGGTTGCGCGGAGAAGGCGAGCACGCCGCCGCCGCCCGCGCCGCGCGATTCCATCGTGGCCATGGCCCGCCTCGAACCCCTCGGACAGGTGGTGAAGGTCGCGGCGGGTGAGGAAGGCGTGCTGCAGCGTCTGGTGGTGGCGGAGGGCGACAGCGTCAAGGCCGGCGATCCGATCGGGTACCTCGCTTCTTATCCGCTTCGCCAGCAGGAGGTTCGGACCGCGGCGTTGAAGCTCGAACGACGCGGGCTGAGTCCACTCGAGATCGAAGCGCAGAGCGCGAGGGTCCGGCTCAAAGAGGCCGAGGCCGCTCACTATCGCGCTGAAGTGGCGCGTCAGAAGAGCCTGGTCGAGACCGGCCTTCTGCCCGGCAAGCAGCTCGACGCGACCGCGCTTCTCGCCACGCGCGCCGAGGAAGAGGCCAAGGGGGCGCGGGCGGACCTGCGGCACCTCGAGGGTTCGGTCACCCTGAGCCTGGACGAGGCGCGGGCCGAACTCGCGCGCGCGAAGATCATGCTCGAACGCGCGGTGATCGTGTCGCCGATCGACGGC
>JAGNNV010000461.1 GCA_017990495.1 Vicinamibacteria bacterium | reverse complement strand
CGCTGGACCTGCAGCGCGTCGAGGTGACAGGAGCGGCCGGTCTCGATCTGGAACACCGAGACCCCCGTGCGCGCGATGCGCTTCGCGTCGAGGTCGGTGGCCTGGTCGCCTTCGATGACGGCGCAGGCGACATTTCGGGCTCGGAGGGCCGTGAGCGTGTTCTCGAGGAGGGTGGTTTTGCCCGCTCCAGGCGAACTGACGAGATTGAATCCCCGGGTGTGATGGCGATTCAGCAGCGAGAGGTTGTGGGCGGCGATGTGATCGTTCTGGGCCAGGATGGCCTGCTCGACCTGGAGAACCGTGTTTCCAGACGGAGCCTTCGCTTCGTGCTGGTGATCATGCGCGTGGGTGTGCCCGTCGCTGTGGGCATGGGCGTGAGCATCGCCCGCTCCACATCCGCATGTCGCACACATGGCTATACCTCCAAGGCTCGCAAACGCAGGTCTCGGCCGCCTTCGACTCCCAGCGGCCAGCCCCCACATCGGGGGCAGCGGTTCATGAAGTCACGGACCTCGCAAACGCACCCGCAGGCGGGACAACGACCGGTCGCGGCCACAATCTCGATGTCCAGGACCGCTCCTTCGCACACCGTCCCTTGCGCGACCGCGGGGAAGCAGAACCTCAACGCTTCGAGTTCCACTCCGGCGAGTGCGCCGAGGACCACATCCATCTTCACCACATGGGTGACTCCATGGCGCGCCGCCTCATCGACGGCAGTCTTCACCAGGGAGCAGGCGATGGAAAGTTCATGCAACGGGGTCGGGCCTCGCAAGCATTAAAGCCGCAGGCCGATGCCCCGTCTATGGTCCCTTTGCACCATGTGGGATGCGGCTCAGCGTTCGGCGAGGGTGACGCTCAGGGTCAATGGCTTTCCGTCCCGCATGATCGACACGGTGACGGTCTGACCCGCCTTCGCCGTCTTCAGGAATTCCGAGAACGACTGAAGGCCGGTGAGGTCGGTGGCGTCGAGTTTCATCATCACGTCGCCTTCCTTGATCCCCGCCTTCTCCGCGGGTGAGCCGGGAACGACGCCGCCCACCCGTGCTCCGGGGCCGGGGAAGGCGAAGTCGGGAACGGTTCCGAAGCTCACGCGTCGGCCCTGGGTCTGGCCGGGTGGGGCGGTTGCGGGGGGGGCTGCGTTCGGGGCTCCGGGGGTTGCGGCGGCCGGGATCGTGTTGGTGAGCGGGGTGGGGCGTTCGCCGAGGTAGGCGATGCCCTCGCGGGCGAAGGCCGCCACTTTCACGAGACCGGCGGCGTCGATCTTGTCGGCGGTGTCGGTGGGTCGGTGGTAGTCGACGCCCACGGTGGTGAAGAGCTGAATGGCGGGGACGTTTCGGCGGATGAAACTCATCTGGTCGGAGGACTGCATCGACTCTGGAATCAGTCGGCTCTCGACTCCGGTCACGAAGCCCGCGCCGCGGAAGATGTGCTGCCACTCTGAAGCGGTGCCGGTGCCGAGCACGGAAATCTTGTCCGCGCCGAGCCGGCCCACCGTGTCGAGATTGATGACGCCGATGATCTGATTGAGGGGCAGGCGGGGATGGTCGACGTAGTAGGCGGAGCCTTTGAGCCCGGCTTCCTCCGCCGAGAACGCCGCGAAGATCAAAGTGCGCGAGGGCGAGCCCGAGGCCTTGAGCGCCTTCGCGAGTTCCAGCATCACCGCGACGCCGCTGGCGTTGTCGTCGGCTCCCGGATGCGCTCGTCCCTCGTCGCCCTTGTGCACGTCGGGCCAGCCCAGGCCGAGATGGTCGTAGTGGGCGGAGAGGATCGCGGACTGATCCTTCCATTCAGCCTTGGCGCCGGGCAGAAGTCCGATGACGTTCACCGTCTCCACCGGCGTTCCTTTCGGCCCCTTATCCACGGTGAACTTCTGGAAGTAGGTGCCCTCGTCGCCCCCGGGTGTGAGGCCGATGGCCTTGAACCGGTCGGCGATGTAATCAGCCGCCGCCGTGATCCCCTCGCTCCCCAGACCCCGGCCTTCGAGCTTCGGCGAGGCCAGGAACGACACGTGTTCCATCAGCGACTTCTGGGAGAAGACGGGAGGCAGTTCGGCCAGAGCCTGGCGCGCCTTGAGGGCCATGGGCGGGATGGCCGCGGCGCGAGCGGTGATGGCGCGGAGGTCGACATGAAGGGGCGAATCCGAGGCTGACCACTGCCCCTTCAAGACGTTCACCGGTTCCTCGCCCGAGAAGCCGAGGTACGAGTACTTGCCGTAGTGCGGGAGCTTGCGACCGAGACCCGGCATGGCGGCGAACGGTTCGCTGAAGATCCAGCCAACCGCCTTCTCGACGTTTGTGGGATGACGCTCGGTGAGCACGACGGTATGACCGGCGAGCGGCATCGACTCCCCGTCGACGCGAATCTCCGTGGCTCCGGCCTTGAGGACCTTGCCGAAGAGATCAGCGGCGAACCGGTTCTCACGTCCCAATAGCCACACCGCGCGATCCGCGGGCAGGGCGGTGATCTCGGTGTCGAGCTTGACCTCGATCGCGTGGTTGTCGCTGCGCCAGCCATCCACAAGGTCGCGATAGGCCTTCTGCGAACCCGGTGAGGCCTTCGCGGGCAGGACGGCGAGGATCTTCGGTTCGCCGAAGATCTGGCCGATCGAGGGCGGTGTCTCGCGCGGATCGAG
>JAGNNV010000130.1 GCA_017990495.1 Vicinamibacteria bacterium | reverse complement strand
CGGATCTCGAGGCCATGGCGCTTGCCGCCCAGGTCCTTGAAGAGTTCCTGGGTGAGGCTCACATCCATGCGGTAGACCATGGGGATGAAGAGGCCGCCACGCTCGGCGTACTGGCCGCGTCGCTTGCTGAGATAAGGATCCTGCGCGATGTAGGCATCCCAGGCCGCGGCCTGCTCCGCCGCGGTGAAGGTGCGACCGCTCGCGGTGTAGGGCACGAAGCTCATCTCGGAAGTCGACCGGTGCACGTACAGCAGGTCGTTGCTGGTGCCGCCATCGTTGTTGATGTCGCCGCCGAACGTGTAGCTGGTGTTGAACTGGTTGCCTTCCCAGAAGAACGCGGCCGTGGTCTTGCCGAGCTTGAAGTATTCCTTGCTGTAAGAACCCGCGAGGAACACGCGATGCCCCGGCGAACCGCCGGAGAAGCCGGTGCCGGGGTTGTTCCCGTCGCCGGTGTGCTGGTTGTTGTTCCACGAGCCGAAGGCGATGGAACCGGGGTCGACCGTGTTCTTCGACTCACCGTAGCTGTAGACCGCCTTGAGGAAGCCCGTCCGGAAACGCTTCTCGAGGCTGCCCGCGGCATGCCACGAGCGACCCACGTTCTGGTTCTTGAGAACCACCGCCGAGGAGATGTTCGAGTTGATGCGGTTGACCGCGGTTGAGGTGAAGCGGACGCGCGAATCGGGGCCGGTGAAGGTCGAGTTGAAGGCGGCCTGGTTGGCGTTGATGTAGTAGATGCCGTCAACGTCACGGTTGTAGATGAGTTCGGCGGTGCCGATCATGTCCCAGGGGAGACGGCGGTCGATCGCGATGTTGGTCCGCCATTGGCGCGGGAACTTGAAGTCGGCGTTGGTGAGGGCCAGTTCGTAGCTCGCGGCCGGGGCGCCCGTCACTGATGTGGGCTTGTAACGGTTCGGATCCGGATTGAAGGGCCGGGCGGTGGTGTTGTTCAGCTGCTCGAAGCCGGTGAGCACGCCGGTGTTGCCGACCTGGTTGGAGATCCAGACGTAGAGAGGCGGACCGGAGAAGAGGCCGGTGCCGCCGCGGACCTGGGTCTGGGCGTCGCCGAAGACATCCCAGTTGAAGCCGACGCGGGGAGAGATCTGCACGTTGGCGTCGGGCAGCTTCTTGCTTTCGTACTTCACCGAAGCACCGTTCTCGTCGCGGAAAGTCAGAGCGTCGGCGGCCGCGTTCTGGAAGCCGGTGTCGCCGAACTGGGGACGGTCGAAACGAACGCCCGCCGTGACCTTCACGTTCTTGCCGGCCTGCCACTCGTCCTGGGCATAGAGACTGCCGTACCAGACCTCGAGGGGCTGCGTCGGCTTGTCGAGGCCGGGGATGTTGTTGTAGCGCACCTGGAAGCGGGCCAGGGTCACCGGCGAGGTGGTGCGGTTCGGGTTCGCCAGGAATCCGCGCGCATCGGTGTAGAAGTCGGCGAGGGAGTTGTAGACGTACACGCTCTGCGCGCCGGGGAAGAACACGTTCTCGGACTCATACCGCTCGAGTGAACCGCCGAAGGTGAACGAGTGGTTGTTCCGGTTCCAGGTGAAGTTGTTCTGGACCTGGAAGTTCTTGTAGCGCAGTTCGTTGTTCGGGGTGAAGGGCTCGAATCCGAAGGTGGTGTAGACGCTGTTGGCCTCGAGGATGTCGACCATCGGGAAGAAGCTGCCCCGGGAGTCGCGGCTCTCGTCCGACTTCGAATAACCGACGAGCAGGCTGTTCGCCTTGTTGGAGCCGATGATCGAGTTCCACTCGGCGACGCCCGAACGGATGTTCTCGAGGATCTTGTAGTTCGAGTTCTGGAAGTTGAGACCGGTCGAGCGGGTGCGGCGGTTGCCGAAGCCCAGGGACGAGGAGTCCGAGAGGAGCACATCGGTGTCGGAATCGAGGTGGGTGTACCGGAAGCTGAATTTGTTCCGATCGTTCATGTTGTAGTCGACCTTCCCGAGGTAGCGACGGGAGGGCGTGGCGTGGGCGTAGTCCTGGTAGGGGCCGGTCTCGTACTGGAAGCTCGACTTCAGGAAGGAGCTGAGGGCATCGAGGTCGGAGGCCAGAACGCGGGTCACGTTGCCGGAGACCGCCTCACCGCCACGGTTGGCGCGCCAGGTGGTTCCCGGCTGCTCGAGGCTGTCGTCTTCGGCGCTGAGGAAGAAGAACAGCTTGTTCTTGACGATCGGGCCCGAGAGCCAGCCGCCGTACTTCTTGAAGTCGAAAGTGCCCGGGTTGATCGTGGCGGTGCCGGCGGTCTTGCCGACCATGCCCTGGTCGCGGAACCAGTAGTAGAGCGAGCCGGCGAAGGAGTTCGTGCCGCTGCGGGTGATCGTGTTCACGCTTGCGCCCACGAAGTGACCCTGGCGCACGTCGTAGGGCGCCACGCTCACCTGGATCTGCTCGATGGCAGCCATGGCCACGGGAGCCACGTTGGTGCGGTCGCCGGGGGAGGTGCCGAGGCCGAAGGAGTTGTTGAAGTACGACCCGTCAATGGTGATGTTGTTGGAGCGGTTGTCCTGGCCGGCGAAGGACAGGCCGCCGCTCGACTGAGGGGAGAGACGGGCGAAGCCCTCGATACGGTCGGTGATGGTGGGCATGGTCGCGATCACTTCGCGCGTGACCGCAGTGGCGGCGCCCGTGCGCTGCGAACTGAAAACGGGGTCGGACTCGGCCGTGACCGTGACTTCCTCGGTGAGGGCCTGGGTCTTCAGGGAGAGCTTGAGGTCGGTGGACGAGCCGAGGTTCACGAAGACGCCGGTCGTGACCCTGGTCTGGAACCCGCTCAGCGCGGCGGTGACGGAGTACGGCCCACCCACGCGCATGCCGGGCAGGTTGAAGCTGCCATCGCCGCGTGACACAGTTTCGTATCGCGTGCCCGAGGGCACATGGATCGCGGTGATGGTGGTTCCGGGGAGGACGCCCCCGGTCTCGTCGACCGCGGATCCCGCGATGGAGCCGGTAGTGACCTGCGCCGAGGCGAGGCCCGCCAGGCTCATCACGAGCGCGGCGCCAAGCGCCAAAGCCCGCCAGGCCTTAATAAGGTGCGTCTGTTTCATGACTTGAATCCTCATTTTTTGAATTCCGTTATCTCTTGTGTCCGAAGTTTGAGCCGCCCTCAACCGGTTCGTCAGCCTCCGTATGTTGAGGAGGTCGACTGCGCCACCACTAGATATGGTGGCAATCCAGCGTGATGGCTGGGACTCTATTCCCTTCCGGTATGTCCGGTCAAAGGCAAATGTTTGTTAAGGTCCGCCCGGGCGACCCTTTGGCTGACTGCGTTCCCTCGCTTTTTCGAGATTGGATCCCGACTCAATTATGAAGTTGCTGCTGTCCCACGACCAGATCTCCGCGCGTATCCGCGAAATGGGCCACCAGATCACGGCCGACATGAACGGGCTCGAGCCCCATGTCATCGCCGTCCTGAAGGGCGCTTGCCCCTTCATGACCGATCTGTGCCAGTGGATCGATCTGCCCTTGTCCATGGACTACATCGCGGTTTCGTCTTACGGGGCGGCCACCAAGTCCTCGGGCGAAGTGAAGCTCTCGAAGGACCTGGACACGTCGATCAAGGGCCGCGATCTGGTCATCGCCGAGGACATCGTCGACACCGGTCTCACTCTCAACTATCTGGTCAATCTGCTCAAGGCGCGCGGACCCCGCTCGATCAGGGTGGCCTCTCTCCTCTCCAAGCCGTCGCGTCGGCTGATCGAGGTGAAGGTCGACTACACCGGCTTCACCATCGACGACCTCTTCGTGGTGGGTTACGGTCTCGATTACAACGAGAAGTACCGGAACCTGCGCGACATCGTCGTCTTCGAGGGTTGAGCGCGGCCCCGCCGCGGATACCATGGCGCTCATCGTAGGCGTCGACGCCGGAGGAACCAAGACGGTAGGGGTGGTGGCCGACGAAGCCGGCCGCATCATCAAGACCGCCCGCTCCACCGGGGCCAATCTCCATGTGCACGGCGAACTCGCAGTGGAGAAGGTGCTCGCCCACCTGCTCGATGAGCTGTGCCCTGACGAACGGCCCGAGGCCCTTTGCCTCGGCATGGCCGGGGTCGACCGCCCGGGTGAGGATGGGGTGGTCAAGTCACTCCTTCGCCGGCTGGGCTTCCGCGGCAATGCCGTGGTGGTCAACGACGCGGTGATCGTCATCGCGGCCGCCGCCCACGATCGGGTGGGCGTGGTGGTGATCGCGGGCACGGGCTCGATCGCCTACGGCATCGATCGTCACGGAAAGACCGCGCGAGCGGGCGGCCTCGGGCCGATCCTCGCCGACGAAGGTTCGGCGGGCTGGATCGGTCACAAGGCCCTGCTCGCGGCGGTGCGCGCGACGGAAGGGCGGGGTGAGAGCACGGTTCTGAAAGACGCCCTGTTCAGCGTCCTTGGCGTCACCGCGTTGTCGGACCTGCCCGCGATGGCCTACGGCGGGGGACTCACTCGCGAACGTTTCGCCGAATTGGCTCCCACCGTGATCGGCGTAGCCCAGGGCGGCGATCCGGTGGCCATCCGCATCATCGAGGAGGCCGCGACCGAACTCGCCAGCAACGCGCGATCGGTGGCACGGCAGTTGAACTTCGATGGCGTGCCTTTCCCCCTGGTATTTTCGGGCGGACTCTTCACCGGACTTCCGTCTCTGGTCGACGCGGTGGCGAAGCAGGCCGGGCTCCCCGGCGCCATCCCCTGCCGGCTCAAGCGTGATCCGGCAGAGGGGGCGCTGTCTATGGCCCTCGATCTGTACCGCGCGCGAGGTGGGGGCCGGTCATGAGGCGACTCATCGTCAACGCCGACGACCTCGGCCGCACCCACGGCATCAACACCGGCGTGTTCGAGGCTCACCGTCTCGGCATCGTGACCAGCGCCACCGCGATGGTGAACTACGAGAGCGTGCACGAGGCGGCCACGCTGTCGCTCGCTCACCCGAAACTGGGCATCGGCCTTCACGTGGCCCTGACCGGGGGGCGGACCACACTCGCTCCTTCCGTCGTTCCCTCGCTGGTGGACAGCCGCGGCCTTCAACCCGCGAAGCCCGAGGGCCTCGGCGGAGCCACGCCCCAGGACATCGCGGCCGAGGTGCAGGCGCAGTTCGCCCGTTTCGTCGAAGTGTTCGGCCGCAAGCCCACCCATCTCGATTCGCACCATCACTCCCACCGCCGTCCCGAGGTCTTCGACGCGGTGTGCGCGGTGGCGGCCCGCGAGGGCCTGCCCGTACGCAATGCGGGTGGCGCCATGGGGTCGGATCTTGACGCCCGGGCCGTGTCCTCCAACCTGTTCTTCGAGGAAGGCTTCTTCGACGAGGGCGTTTCGGTGCCCCATCTGGTCGCGATCATCGCGGCCCTCCCCGAAGGCTCGACTGAGCTGATGTGCCACCCCGCTCACGAGGACGCCGAGCTTTCGGCATCGAGTTCCTATGCTGCGGTACGGGTGCGCGAACTCGCGGCCCTTTGTGATCCCGCGGTGCGCGCGGCCATCGAGAGAGCGGGGGTCCGGCTTATCACCTTCGCCGAACTGTGAACTTCGAAGTCCTGCTGACCCCGGCCGAAGTGGCCCAACGCGCCGCCTTCCTGTTCGCGGAGGAAGTGGCCGCGAACCCGCGCCTCGTGGTGGCGCTTCCGACCGGTCGGACTCCCATCGAGATGTACGCGCGCCTCGCCGAGTCGCGCCGACAGGGCGCCTTCGACCTCGGCCAGGCAACCACCTTCAACCTCGATGAAGTGCTTTTGCCCCGCGCCCTCCCCCAGACCTTCTTCCAGTTCATGATGACGCATGTCTGGGAGCCGCTGGGTGTGGCCGTCGATCGTCGGTTCATTCCCAACGGCGAGAGCGTCGATCCTTTGGCGGAATGTCTCCGCTATGAGGAAGCCCTTGCCAGGGCCGGTGGGCTCGACTACGCCATCCTCGGCATCGGCGCCGACGGCCACATCGCCTATAACCTTCCGCACCAGACGGGTGCGCGCACCCATGTGGTCACCCTGGATCCCGCGACCCTGGCCACCCTGGGTGGTGACCTCTCCGGGCAGGTGCGCGGAATCACCATGGGGGTGGAGACGATCCTCTCGGCGAAGAAGATCGTTCTCCTGGCCACCGGTTCCGCAAAGGCCGAGGCCGTGCGCCGACTACGCGACGATCCGAAGAGCGACCAGTGGCCCTGCACTCTTTTCCGCGATCACCCTGACCTCACTGTGATCACCGATGCGGGGGCGGGCGCTCAGCTGTAGCGACGCCAGAAGGTCTCGAGGATGTCGCGCTTGATCGCGGCTCCGCTTCGTCCGAAGACCTTCTGATATCCGGCCTCCTCGGACCCGGTTTCCTTCATGGCCCGGAGGAGGTCGTTCACCTGTCCCTGTCCGCGCGACTGGACGAGCTGCTGGCTCACCACGAGCGAGAGCATGTAGAAGTTCATCACCGTCTGCTGGCCCGAAGTGGCGAGCCGCTTCAACTCGGCGGGCTCGAGCGCCTCCTCGATGCGCTTGCCCTCCATGTACTGGGCAAGGCCCTCCTGCAGGTCGCGCCCCGCGCGCCCCCCGGACATCTCGTCCACGAAGGCGTGGGACAGTTCGTGGACCAGAACGTCCTCCATCTCGCGTGGAAGCGAGGACGGCAGGCCGCGCACCGGAATCTGGATGGCTCCGTCGTGAGAGCTGTAGACCCCGCCCGACCACCACGGCGCGCCGGTGGCCGTGTAGTAATCGCGCGAGGAATGAAGGACCACCGGAATCTTGCGGCTGGGCCGCTCGTAATAGATGTCGGCGAGCCGCGCATAGGCGCGGTCGAGCACGGAGCGGACATCGCGGGCCACGCCCGACTGGTTCTCTCCGTCGAAACGGATGTCGAATCGCTCCGACTCGATCTGGTCCTTGCTGGCGTCGACCACCAGGGCCGCCCGGGTTCGCCCCTCCGATCCCTCCGGCCCGGTGCGCGGCCCCAACGCGGATGCGGTGAGGGCCTGACGCATCTGCCGGGCCGACGCGCAGGCCCCGTTCTCCGGATCGGCGGGGTTTTGCTCGCAGGCTGCGAAGACCGGCCGGTCAAGGACCGCGATCGCATCGGGCCTGCGGCCCACCTTCTCGAGGGCGATGGCCTTGGTGAAGGATGCGTTGATCGTGATCGGCCCCTGAAGGGCTTCGTATCTCTCGACCGCCGCGAGCGTCCCGGGCCAGTCCTGCTGCGTGGCGCGAGCCCGCGCTTCGAACACGCAGGTCTCGAGATTCTGGGGGTCGAGCCGCTGCATCTTCGCGAGGAAGGTCTCGACGACATCGAACGATCCGAGCCGCAGCGCCTGGTCGGCGGCGCGCAGGTAGACCCCCATCAGGAAGGCGCTGGCTTCGGGAGTGCTCGGGTTCGCCGCCGCGATCTTCTCCACCCGCTCGATTTCGGCAGCCGCGGGACCGGCTCCGCCAGGGAGGCGCAGCCGCGCGGAGAGGTCGTTCAGGAACTTCACATCCTCGGCGGAGACGGTGGCCTGCGCTCCCTGATCCCACTCCGGGCCGGCCGTCGGCGACGCGGCCAGGGACGGGACGGCCACGTTCGCGTTCGTCGACTCGGGGCCGGGCGTGGGCGTTGCCCGCCAAAGGAAGAAGGCGCCAGCCAGGGCTGCCGCGGCGGCGACGCCCACCTTGAGCAGGGCGAGGCCCCCCGAGGCGTGGGTGGTTTCCTCCGGCACGCGGAAAAGGGGCGGGGTTGGGGGGCTTGCCGGGCTTGCCGGGACGATGCGCGCCCGCACCTTCGCCATGATCACGCCGCAGCCGGCGCAGATCTGCGCCCCGGGCTCGGTCGGCTTGCCACACTTGGGACAGGCATCCATGACCGGGGAAGTATAGGGGCCGGAGCCTTCCGCCGAGCGGGGCTGCTAGCATCCGCGACCCATGAAATCCTGCACTGCGAGCGCTCCCGCGCGTGTCGACATCGCCGGCGGCACGCTCGACATCTGGCCCCTCTATCTGTGGCATCCGGGGGCGTGCACGGTCAACGCCGCGGTCACCCTCCGTGCCACCACCCGGGTGACCCCGCTCCCGGGCCGCATCGAGATCGTTTCGACGGATACCGGGGCCATGGTGGCGGGCGAGGATGTGCACGCGATCGAAGAACACGATCACACCCGCCTCGTGGCCCAGATCCTCAAGGCCCTGGGCGTGGTCACCGGGCTGCGCATCGAGACGACATCCCGCGTGCCCGCGGGCTCGGGCCTTGGCGGCTCGTCGACGCTTGCCGTCACCATCGCGGCCGCGGTGGCGGGCTCCCTTTCGCGGGAACTGTCGAAGCGCGAACTGCGTCATCTCGTCCGCGACGCCGAGGCCCAGGTCATCCGCGTGCCCACGGGCATCCAGGACTACGAAGCGGCGATTCACGGCGGCGTGCTCGAGGTAGCCCTCAATCCGGGGGAGATCGAGACCCGGCGGCTCGTCCACGACGAGGTCTTCGTCGAGGACCGCATTCTTCTTGTCGACGCCGGGGTCACGCGTTTCTCCGGGCTCAACAACTGGGAGATGTTCAAGGCTCAGGTGGATGGCGTGGGGGAGGTGCGGAGCCTCTTCGCCGAGATCGTGTGCGCGGCTCGTGATGCCTGCGCCGCCATCATCGCTGAGGACGAGGCCGCGCTGGTGCGATCGGTGACCCGCGAGTGGCGGGCCCGACGTTCGCTCGCGCCCGGCGTGGCCACGCCGGAAGTGGATGCGATCGTGGAAGCCGCGGCGGGCCAAGGTGGATCCGCGAAGGTCTGTGGCGCGGGCGGGGGGGGGATCGTCCTCGCGGTGGTGCCCTGTCACACCCGGGAGGCGCTCATCGCCGATCTCGCCGTTCGTGGTTTCAGGGTCCTCGACGCGAAGGTCGACCGCGTCGGTCTCGAAGTGGGCCCGGGGACGGTATAATCCGCGGCTCGCAGTTCGGATCAGCGTTTCCCGGCGAAGCGCGCCATCAAAGGTCCGGAGGGTCGTCCCCGCCACCGGGCGGGAGCCCCCCGAGAACGCGAAACACCTGGAGGAGAAGACAATTTCCACGATTGCGGCGACCCAACTCAAGCGGGGCATGGTCATCATGTTCGAGAAGAACCTGTCTCGCGTGGTGGAGACCATCCACAAGACCCCGGGCAACCTGCGCGGCTTCGTCCAGGCCAAGCTGCGGGACCTGAAGACCGGCGCCATCTTCGAGCATCGTTTCCGGTCGGTCGACATGGCCGAGCGCGCGTACCTCGAGGACACGGAGATGGAGTACCTCTACTCCGAAGGTGACATGCACCATTTCATGAACAACGAGTCCTTCGAGCAGATCGGCCTGTCGGGCGAGGTTCTGGGCGACGCCGCGAGCTACCTGATCCCGAACCTCAAGCTCAAGGTCGAGATGTACGAAGGCACCCCGGTGGGCATCGAACTGCCCATGGTGGTCGAGCTGAAGGTGGTCGAGACCGAACCCTCGATCAAGGGCGCCTCGGTTTCCAACCAGAGCAAGCCGGCCAAGATGGAGACCGGTCTCTTCGTCAACGTGCCCCCGTTCATCTCCGAGGGCGACGTGATCCGGGTCGACACCACCGAAGGCAAGTACATCGAGCGCGCGAAGTAGCGCGACCCTCGAGAGACTTCGCGCACTCCCCAAACTGGCATGGCTCATCCACGTTTTCGGCCCGAATCCGGATCGATCGAAGTGATCGTCGGCAGCATGTTCAGCGG
>JAGNNV010000460.1 GCA_017990495.1 Vicinamibacteria bacterium | reverse complement strand
AAGGCGTTCCTTCAAGAGGTGCGCGTTCGCGGATTCCGCGGGATCGGGCGCGAGGCGACGCTTTCCATCAACCCCGGCCCCGGGCTCACCCTCGTGGTTGGCCGGAATGGGAGCGGAAAGTCGAGCTTCGCCGAGGCCGCCGAACTGCTGGTCACGCGAGGAAACGCCCGCTGGGACGCGCGGTCGAGTCAATGGAAGGAGGGGTTCCGAAACCTGCACGAGCCCCAGGCCTCGATCGGCGCACGCTTCACCGTTGAGGGAGGGCGAAGCTGCGACCTGCGCGTCGACTGGGCGGAGGGCGCGGGTCTGGCCGAGCGGACTGACTACGTGCAGTTCACCGGAGAGCCGAGGACCACCTACGACGCTCTCGCCTGGTCGGCCGCGGCCGCCTCGTATCGCCCCGTGCTGTCCTACAACGAACTTGGAGGAATGCTCGACGAGGCGCCGTCGAAGTTCTTCGACGCCCTCTCGCAGATCCTGGGCCTTGAGGTTCTGGCCGCGGCGGGGGGCCTTCTGCGTCAGGCCCGGCTCGATCGGGAGAAGCAGCAGAAGGAACTGGTCAAGACCCAGAAGGACCTCGCGATCAAGGCGGCATCACATTCGGATCGGCGCGGGGCGCAAGTGGGAGCCCTGCTTCAGAAGAAAGCCGCCGACCTTGCCGCGATCGAACGAATACTCGAGGGCGACGCCGCGGGCGAAGGCGCAGCGGGTGAAATGACGACACTGCGGCAGGTCATCACCCTGCCCGACGTCACCGCCGAGGCGGTGGCGCGCGCGGTGGAAATGCTCAAGGTCGGAGCTGAGGCCCTCAAAGCCCACTCGGGAACTCTGGCCGCTCGCTCGGCCGACCTGGTGTCCCTTCTCGACTCCGCGCTGCGGTTTCACGATAAGCATGGCGATGGGCCGTGTCCGGTCTGCGGCGCGGCGGGTGTGATGGACGGCGGTTGGCACACGCGGCAACAGGCGCAGGCGGGAGAACTGCGTGACGCGGCTCGCGCGGTCAACGATGCCCAGGCGCTGCTGAAGGCCGGGCGCGACGCGCTCAAGGGGCTGTCGCAACCTTCCTCCGGTGTGCTGCAAGCGGCCACCGCAATGGGCCTTCCCGCCGCAGCGCTGGCGGAGGCCGCCGAACGTGCGCGCGCGGCCGTCGCGCTCGAAACGGTTGAGGGGGTTGCGCGGATCGACGACGCGATGGCCGCCCTCGCCGCGGCGACCGCCGAATTGAAGGGGCAGGCGATGGCCGAGCTGGCCCGGCGCGAGGACCTCTGGCGCCCCATGGCGCGCGAGGTGCAGGCCTGGCTCGCGGTCGCGCGCAAGGCAGTGCCCGCCATCGCCCGGCTGGGCGACGTCAGTGCTGCGGAAAAGTGGCTGAACGGGGCCACCGACGATCTTCGCAAAGAGCGGTTTGCTCCTCACGCCGACGCGGTGAAGCGGATCTGGAATCAGCTCCGTCACAACAGCAATGTGTCGCTCGAAGACATCCGCCTCCTGGGCACCGCGGTGTCCCGACGGGTGCAAGTGGACGTGGCGGTCGACGGCGCCGCCGCGCCGGCCGTGGGTGTGATGAGCCAGGGCGAGCTGCATTCCCTCGCCCTCGCTCTCTTCCTCCCACGCGCCACCATGGCGGCGAGCCCTTTCGGTTTCGTGCTGATCGACGACCCGGTGCAGTCGATGGACCCGTCCCGCATCGACGGGCTCGCGACGGTGCTGCGCGACGCCGCGCAGACGCGGCAGGTCATCGTGTTCACTCACGATGATCGCCTGACCGAGTCGGTGAGGCGTCAGGGGATCGAAGCCACGGTTCTCGAAGTCACGCGGCGCGAGAAGTCGGTGGTGGACGTGCGGAAGTGCGCCGATCCGGTGCGGCTCTATATCGAGGACGCCTCCGCGGTGGCCCTCACGAAGGACCTGCCGGCCGATGCGCGAAAGCGCGTGGTGCCCGGTTTGTGCCGAGGTGCCTTGGAGGCCGCGGCCATACGCGTTCTGCGGCGACGCTGGCTGGGCGAGGGTGTCGAAAGAGAAGTGGTCGAGAAGCGGCTGGCCGAGGCCGAGAAGGTCACGCAGAAGATGGCGCTCGTGCTCTTCGGCGATGGGGCGCGCGGCGGCGAGGTGCTCACGAGGCTCAACAAGGAGAAGAAGGAGTTCGCCGATGTCCTGCGCGCGGCGAATGAGGGTGCGCACGGCGCCTCCATCGATATGGAGCCGATGGAGCTGGTCAATGCCACCGAGCGGCTCGCCGCGTGGCTCGTGGGTCAGAAATGACCGGCCCGCTGGAACTGCTGGATCTGGCCTCCGGTTTGCTCACGCGCCAGTACGTGCAGCGGCCCGGTCTGTGGCCGCGTGCTTCCGCCCTCCTGGTGCGTCAGGCCCTCGAGCAATCGCTTTCGGGCTACTGGATCGACAAGGGGATCGCGCTCGAGAACTGCTCCACCCGGGCGCAGCTGATCTGCCTGCGCGAGTATCTCCGCGAGGGTGATCTGGCAGCCCGGGTTGCCCACACGTGGTCCGCGTTGTCCCGCGCCTGCCATCACCATCCTTACGAACTTCCGCCCACCGTCGACGAGCTCAAGAGCTGGATGGAGCCGGTGCGTGAGTTACACGAGGTTCTTCGGCGGGGCTGACACGAGCCGTCAC
>JAGNNV010000129.1:4205-9679 GCA_017990495.1 Vicinamibacteria bacterium | reverse complement strand
ACCGAGATCACGATGAAACCATCGTCACGGCACACGCGACGGAGTTCGCCGAAGAAAGCGCCGAGATCCAGAACATGATCGACGACCAGGCACGAGATCACCCGGTCGAACGAGCCCGTCTCGAACGGAAGCGGCCCCGCCGCGTCCTGATGGATGAAGCGCACCAACTCTCCGCCCGGCTTGGCCCTCGCCTTATCGAGCATGCCGCTCGAGAAGTCGACCCCGGTCACCTTCGCCCCCGCCCTCGCCAGTAGAACGGCGTGACGCCCGGTGCCGCAGCCGACGTCGAGAATCTCGAGGTCCCGAACCTCCCCCAGCGCGCGCGCCACCTCGGGACCTTCGAGGATCACCAGGGGGTTGGCTTCCTCGTCGTAAACCTCGGCCCACCGGTCGTAGCCCTCCCGGGTGGACACCACGCGTTCGTCGTCGCTCATGGCGCGTTTCTATCACGCGTCTTTCTATAAAGTCCGGGGATGGATATCACCGCCCTGCTCTTATCGCTTTCTCTGCTCCAGACCGCCCCGGCAGCCCAAGCCACGGACTTCGATCCCCCATTCGTCTGCGACAACTGCGCCGAATGGAATCAGCCGCAGGCGCCCTTCAAGCTCCACGGGCGCTCGTACTACGTGGGCACGCGAGGCCTGAGCGCGGTGCTCATCCGGACGAGCGAAGGCCTGATTCTGCTCGACGGCGGCCTGCCGCAGTCGGCCGCGTTGATCGAAGCCAGCATCCGCGCACTGGGCATGAGAGTCGAGGATGTGAAACTGATCGTGAACTCGCACGCGCACTACGATCACGCCGGCGGCATCGCCCGCCTGCAGCGCGTGAGCGGCGCGATGGTGGCGGCGAGCCCTTCGGGGGCGGAGGCGCTGCGAAACGGACGCCCGGTGCAGGACGACCCGCAATTCAACGTTGACGGCAGCGACGGTTTGTTTCCGAAGGTCGCCCGGGTGAAAGTGGTGCGGGACAAGGAGGAACTGACCGTGGGCGACACTACGATCACCGCGCACCACACTCCCGGCCACACGCCGGGAAGCACCACCTGGACGTGGCGCTCCTGCGATGGCCCGGCCTGCGTCAATTTGGTTTATGCCGACAGCCTCACCGCGATTTCGACGGGCGACTTCCGCTATCTGGGAGACGCGCGTCGTCCCGACGTGAGCGAAGCTTTCCGCCGGTCGATCGCTGTGGTGGCGGGCCTTCCCTGCGATCTCATGTTGAGCACGCATCCGGGGTCCTCCGGCCTCTTCGAGCGCCTTGAACGTCGGGCGGCCTCGCCATCCCCTGATCCCCTGCTCGATGCGGGGGCCTGCCGCGCCTACGCGGATCGCGCGGCGAAGGGCCTCGAGACGCGCCTGAAGACGGAACGCGCAAGGTAAGAGCGGCAAAGGAACCTCAAAATCATGGCCCTCTCAAGACGTCATTTCGTGGAAGCTCTCGGCGTGGCCGGGGCCTCTGTGTTCACCCCCTCGAGCACGCTCGCGCAGAGCGCCACGCTCCCGGCCCGTCCCCTCGCGAGCGCGGACGCTCTGATCCGACTCGATCAGAATGAGAACCCGTTCGCGCCCGGACCCTCCGTCACGAAGGCGGTGATGGACGCTCTCAGCCTCGGGAATCGGTACCCGGCGAACATCGGCGATCTGGCGAGCGCGGTGGCGGAGTTTCATGGGGTGGCCAGGGAGAACGTCCTCCTCGCCGCGGGTTCGGGCGAATTGCTCCGCGCGGTGATTCCCGCCTTCGTCGACTCCCATCGCCCCCTCGTCGCCGGGACGCCCACGTTCGAGACCTGCACGCGGACCGCCGTCAACCTCGGTCTTCCCGTGCGTGAGATCCCGATCACCAAAGGCCTCCGCCTCGATCTGGCGGGAATGGAGGAAGCGGCGGGCGGAGCCGGTCTCCTCTTCTTCTGCAATCCGAACAACCCTACGGGCACGACCTGGCCGACGGAAGATCTGGAAGCCATGATCGGACGCCTCGGTCAGCGTTCGCCCGAGACGCTTGTTCTGGTGGACGAGGCATACGCCGAGTTCGTCGAGAGCAAGGACTACTGGAGTCTGGCCGGCCGCGCGGCCGCGGATCGGAGGGTTCTGGTGACGCGCACCTTCTCGAAGGCCTGTGGGCTTGCGGGAATGCGCGTGGGTTACGCCATCGGTCACAAGGACACGATAGCGAGGCTGCGTCTCACCACCACCTCGGGGTTGCTTCCGGTCACGTCGGTCGCCGCGGCCCTTGCCGCCCTGGCCGATCAGCCCTCGATCCGCGAACAGGTGGCCAGGAACAACCGCACGCGCGCGGCCGCGGCGCGCAGCTTCGAGGACCTCGGTTTCAAGGTCGTGCCGTCCGACGCGAACTTCATCCTCGTTGACGTTCGTCGCAAGCCCGAGGATTTCCGCGCCGCCTGTCGCGAACGCGGCATCGCCGTGGGTCGCCCCTTCCCCGGCCTCGAGACCCACTCACGGATCTCCGTCGGCACCGCGGAAGAGATGCGACGGGCCGCCGAGGTTTTCAAGGCCGTGCTGTCGTAGGGCGCCCCGAGCGCGTCCTGGCCTAGCATCCGCACAACCCGAGGAGATCCCTCGTCGGGAGATCTGTGCTGGCCTCCTCGGGATGACGGGCTCGTTAGGGGTGGCCCGTCACTCGCAGCGAAGGGCTTCGGTGGGCGGCACCGCGGCGCCTCGCCAGGCCGGGACCAGACAAGCGGCACCGGCGGCCAGCAGAAGGAGACCGGGCGCGATCAGGAACGCCACAGGATCGAGGGGCGTCACTCCGAAGAGCAGCTTGTCGAGCAAGCGCGAAAGTCCCACCGCGGCCATGAGGCCGAGCCCAAGGCCGGCTCCGGTGACCGACAGTCCCTGGCGGAGGATCAACGCCACGATGTCCCGACGTGAGGCGCCAAGGGCCGAGCGCACCCCCAGTTCTCTCTGCCGCAAGGTGACGCTGTAGGAGAGCGCGCCGTAAAGACCGAAGGCGGCCAGAGACAAGGCGAGCAGCGCGAATCCGGCAACCGTGACCGCGGCGAAGCGGGGCTGGGCCACCGCGGCGGAGACACGCCGGGACAACGTGGTGGTGTCGACCGTGGACACTGGATCGAGTTCACGCACGATGGCTCGGAGACTCGGGGCAATATCGACCGGATCGCCCGCAGTCTTCACCACGATCTGGAAGGACGCGGGAAGGCGGCGGTTGAAGCGCGGCAAGCCGAACATCTCGGTCAGCGGCTTCTGGTCGAGTCCGTCACGAAGGAGGTTCTGCACCACGCCCACGATTTCAGTGGTGACGGGCGGAGTCTGACTCCGGAAGAGGCCCTCGAAGCGGCGGCCGATCACCGGCTTCCCATCGGTCAGATAGGTGCGCACGAACTCTTCATTCACCAGGATCGACTCGATGGGCGACGCGGCATCGGCCTCGGTGAGCAGCCGGCCCTGCTTCAATCGAAGGGAGAGCGCCTCGGCGAACCCGGGCGTGAGTGTGTACGAGGTGGCACGCGCCTTGATCGTGCCTTCGGGCGCCTCCGCATTCGGCAGGTCGAAACTCGCCACCGCGGTGCTCTGGTCGAAGGGCGTCATGTTGCCCGCACCCGCCGCCTTCACGCCGGGAAGCGCTCGCACCCGCGACACAATCTCTCCGGCGAGAGCGAGCGTGTTCTCGGCCGGCCGGTCTGCTCCGCCCGGATCGAGCCGCGCGATGAGGACATGGCTGCTTTCATACCCCGGATCGACCTGCACGAGCTGACTGAAGCTGCGCAAGAGGAGTCCCGCGCCAATGAGCAGCAACACGGCGAGCGCGGCCTCGGCCGCCACGAGCCCGTTGCGCAACGCCTGCGTGGCGGCCCCCGCCGATGCGCCCGATCCTTCGCGCAGTGCGGGAACGAGGCCCAGTTGTGAAGAGCGCAGCGCCGGCAGCAGACCCGACACCAGCCCCGCCAGCACCGACACTCCCAGCGTGAAAGCCACGGCCAGACCATCAAGCGCCACATCCTCGAGCCGCGGGAAGCGAGCGGGGGCGAGTGAAGGCAGGATGGCGAGAAGCGCCTTGCCCAGAGCCAGGCCCAGAGCTCCCCCGCAGAGTGACAGAACGAGGCTCTCGGTGACGAGCTGGCGCACGAGTCGCCCTCGGCTGGCGCCAAGCGCGGTGCGCACCGCGATTTCACGCTGTCGCGAAACGCCTCGGGTCAGTTGCAGGCTGGCCACGTTGGCGCAGGCGATGAGAAGAATGAAACCCACGCCCACCGCGAACACCACCAGAGCGGGCCGCACCCGCGCCGTCATCTCGGAAAGAATGGTTTCCGAGCGCAGGGCCACCGGTTCCCCCTTGCCGAAAAGCGCGTCGGCCACTGGAGGCCGCGCCACACTGCGGGCGGCCAGGGTGCCTTCCTCGGCGGCCTGCTGAGGCGTGAAGCCCGGCTTGAGCCGGGCGATGGCGCCGAAGATCCAGATCGATTGATTCCGCGGATCGGCTGAGCCGCGCGGCATGGGCATGGTCGTCCACAACCGTCCTTCGCGCTCCGGGAAGTAGAAGCCCGCGGGGGCCACGCCTACGATTGTGTGCGTCTTCCCATCGAGGGTGAGGGTCTTCCCGATGGCCGATGCGTCGCCGCCGAAACGCTCCTTCCAGAAACCCTCAGAGAGAACCACGACAGGCGTCGCGGATTCCGCCGCGTCCGCTTCTATGAGAAGCCGCCCGAGCGATGGCTGGACGCGCAGAAGCCTGAACGTCGACGGCGTCACCGAAGCGCCCGCGACCTTGACCGGCTCGGCGCCGGTGGTGTCGGTGAAGCGCTCGGCGCTGAAGCCGGCGAGGCCTTCGATCGATTTCGCGTCGGTCCATGCGTGATAGGTGAAGTTCGTGAAGAGCGGACCGGGGACGCCGGACGTAGCGCCTGGATGGAACTCCGAGAGACGAATCAGGCGATCGGCCTCCGGATAAGGAAGCGGGCGCATGAGCACGCCATAGACCACGGAAAAGAGCGCGGCGTTGGCGCCGATGCCGAGGGCGAGGGAAACGAGCGCCGCCAGAGTGAAGCCCTTCTGACGCCCCATGTGTCGGAGAGCCAGCCGGATGTCCTGGAACAGAGTGAAGCCGTTCATGGAACCGAACGTTACAAAACCTGTGCCACGCAGCGCCCGCGCCGTCAGCCCCACCTGGCGTGACTTCCGGTCGGTGCTGGGATGGGGCTGTCCCACAAGCGAACAACGACGGTGCGAATTGCGGTTTGTCTAGGGTTCGATGATCAGACCCGATGGATCCTCGAATTGCGCCATCACGCCCCATCCGCCAAACACCTCGGAAAGTACCAGCGATATCTCGTTGTCACCCTGCTTGAGGGGCAGGTACAAGGAGGCCTGGTCGAGATGGATGAGCCCCTCCTGCCTCGGGAAGTTGAAGATGTAGCGCTGGTCCCCCGAGTAGACGATCTGCCCGTTGAGGAACGCGCTCACCTCATCGCTGAAACCGAGGCGCAGACGCTTCACTCC
>JAGNNV010000129.1:0-4105 GCA_017990495.1 Vicinamibacteria bacterium | reverse complement strand
CCCTGGTAGAAGGGATCGTATTGAACAGAGTCGGGCAGTCGGGTTTTGTGGAGACGGAAATAGAGGGCCTCCGACTCGTCCTCGCTCTGCATGCGGAAGTGGAGATAGGCGAAGGCCCGCTCGCCGGTCGACCACAAATCGAACTCGACCGTGCCGTCCTGCAGTTGCACGTCGCGACGGAAAGCGGTACCCGTGGTCATCCGCAAGGCGCGCTGACCACCGAGCATCTCAACACGCGCGCGCGGGTCGGTGATCTTCCAGGCGGGATCGGTGAAGGGCAGCTCCCGTGCAGGCGCAGCCGCGGTGGAAATGGCCAGGGTGAGGGTCAGGAGCGAGGTCAGCATGGACGGAGCGTAGGCACGAACTCTCGCAAGGGGAATGGACGGAAGCGTCGTCGGCTGGTACTTTCCGTGGATCTCATGAGCCCGGCCTCCCGAGTCCCCCCGAAGATCCGATCCATTGAATTCCATCGGACGAAGTACGGGCGGGAACTGCTCGTCGACGTCGTGCGCGCTTCCGACATCAAGACTCTCGACGCGGGCGGCGCGCCTCATGTTCTCTCCTTCTACGAGATCTTCCTGATCACCCGGGGCCGAGGAACCCTGACCCTCGACGGCCGGTCGTACGGGCTGGGCGCGGGCCGCGTCTTCTTCACGAGTCCGGGGCAGCCGCGGCACTGGCGTGCCCGCGTCCTCGACGGCTGGTGCCTCTTCTTCACCGCGGATTTCGTCGAGGAGTTCTTTCGCGATCCCCTCTTCCTCTTCAGCCTGCCCTACTTCCACCGCGAAGGCGGGAATCTTCAGCTCACATTGACGCGGGCGGAGGCCGGGGTCTTCGAGAACCGGCTGGCGACGATGCAGCGAGAGATCCGAAAACTCCGCCCCGACTCCCCGCACGCCCTGCGCGCCGCGCTGTACGAGACGCTGATCCAGCTGGCCCGGGCCTACACCGGCAAGACGGGAGCGCCGGTGCGGGAGAACGCGACGGCGGTGCGCCTGCGCCTGCTCATCGAGCGCGATTTCCGGGACCGTCATCAACCCGGGCACTATGCCCGCAAGCTGCGCATCACCGTGGGCCACCTCAATCACCTCGCGAGGCGTCACCTCGGCCGAACCGCGGGCGTGCTCATCCGCGAACGCCTGGCCGCCGAGGCGAAACGACAACTGCTGCACACCGACGCCACCGTCGCCGAGATCGGCTATGCCCTTGGCTTCAAGGACCCTGCCTACTTCGCACGGTTCTTCAGGCGGGAGACGGGCTCGGCCCCGACGACGTTTCGGGAGGGCGGGCGCTGATCGCCGCCCGGGCAATGCCCTCGAGCATGCCCTGGAAGACGAATTCGTGGGTCGGAAACAGCGCGTACCAGTAGGCGCGCCCCCAAAGCCCGGTGGGATCGAAGATGGCCGTCTGGCGGATGATCGAGCCGGAGCCGTCGGGCGTCACCTCGAACTCGAGCCAGGCCCGGCCCGGAACCTTCATCTCCGCGGCAAGCCGCAGCAGGCGGCCCGCCTCGAACGACTCGACGCGCCAGAAATCAACCGTATCCCCGACCCGCAACGACGTGGGCGAGGGGCGTCCGCGGCGCAGGCCCACGCCGCCGACGAGGAGATCCAGATAGCCCCGTAGGCGCCACAGCCGGTTCCAGGCGTACCAGCCGCGGTCGCCGCCGATCCGTTCGATGGGCATGAATGCGTCGGCGGGGCTCGCGTCGACCCTGATCGTGCGCGAGTCCACGAGACGCGACCCGAACTGAACGCCGCCCCAAGAGGGCAGATCACCCGACGACGACAGCGAATCAGACCAGCGCGTGGCCGCGTAGTGAGTTTCTTCGCTCGCCAGAGCCCGGCGCACCGCTTCCTCGACACCCACGGGGCGCACCGCGAACGTGGTGAGGGCCGTCTTGTCCAGCACCACGGTGGGGTGCACGATGCTCTCGATGAGCTTCCGGCCGATCCGCGCATAAAGCGGAGTGACGAGGCCCAGCCACAAGCTCGACACCAGCGGGGTCAGCACCGGCACCGGGATCATCAGTCGGCGCAGTCCGCGTTGTCGCGCGTACACCCGCATGATGTCGGCGTACGACATCTGGTCCGCTCCGCCGATCTCGGTGACCCGACAAGCGGACAGGGGAACGTCTATGGCCTGCAGGAGATAGTCGAGCAGATCGTCGATGGCGATGGGTTGGGCGGGAACCTTCACCCACCTGGGCATGATCATGACGGGAAGGCGGTCCACCAGGGAACGGATCATCTCGAACGAGAGGCTACCCGAGCCGATCACAATGGAAGCACGGAACTCGAGCACGGGCACGCCCGACGCGCGCAAGAGGCGGCCCACTTCCTGGCGGCTGCGCAGATGGGGCGAGAGGGCCACGTCCTCGCGTCCGAGGCCGCCGAGATAGACGATGCGCTCCACCCCCGCAGACCGCGCGGCTTCCCCGAAGTTCGACGCGGCAACCCGGTCGGCCTCTTCGAACGAACCGCTCGACCCCATCGAGTGAACGAGGTAGTAGGCCACACTGACTCCTCGCAGAGCCCCGTCGAGGCTCGCGCGATCCATCACATCGCCGGCAACGATCTCCGTGTCGGGCCGGGCCCGCGCGCGCAGGGTTTCGGGGCGCCGAGCCAGGCAGCGGACGCGGCGCCCCTCCTGCTCGAGGAACTTCAGCAGGCGCCCCCCCACGTAGCCAGTGGCCCCGGTGAGCAGAATGAGGGGGTGACCCGCGCCCGGCGGGGACTTCGACACGTTCTCGCTCACGTTCTTGACCGCTCCTGTGAGCCACCCCGATGGCGACCGGGACCATTCTCGCCCCTGAACCCGTTCCGCGGCCCGCCCGAGCAGAACGCGCGGCGTCGCCTACAGCGGACCGGGGCGACCGAACAGGAAGCCCTGCATCAGGTCACAGTCAAGCACCGTCAACGCATCGCGCTCGGCCTCCGTCTCGACCCCTTCGACGATGCAGCCGATCCCGAGCTGGCGGGTGAGGGCCACGAGCGATCCCACGATCTTCCGTTTCACCGGTTGCGTGTCGACGTCGCGGATCAGCGCCTGATCCACCTTCACGAACTGGGGATGCATGAGGGCCAGCGTGGTAAGGCCCGCGTAGCCGCCGCCGAGGTCGTCGATGGCGAAGCGGTAGCCCTTCTCCCGGAGGGCGGAGGCGCGCTCGCGTACCTCGGGAAGTTCGCTGATGGGCGCGCGCTCGGTGACTTCGAGGACCACCCGGTGAGCGTATTCGGACAAGGCATCCTGGTCGGCGCTGATCGGACCCATCAGTTCCTCCACGTCGACATTCACGAAGAGGGTCAGGTTCTCGTCGCGCCGAAGCGCCTCGGCGGCCCGGGTATGGACGACGGCGCCGAGCTCGCCCACGCGACCCACCGTCACCGCGAGGCCCAGAAGATCGCGAGGGTCGGCAACCTGCGTTTCCTGGTTTCGAGCCAGGGCCTCGAACGCGAACGGAGGGCTCCATGGACTCGATACGGAGACAATGGGTTGAAAGGCGAGCCAGAGGGAGTCGAGGGCGCGCTCGAAGAGAGCGCTCTGGTCCCTGGCCCCAAGAGACTTCCACGGATCCGGCGGCCCCGCGGGGACCCCGCGGGGCGCCGGAAACGGCCGAGTGATGAACTCGGTGTCACTGGAGGAGGCGAACTCAAGAGGTGACATAGGAGGTACTCACTGTATACAGATAGTGTCCGCTCCTAGTCAACTCAATTTTCTTCTGTTTTCTCCTTTTCGTCCTCGTCCACGCCGCCCCGGACCTTTCGGAGTTCCTCGGGAAGGCTGTCGCGCTCCGTCGCCGCCGCCGATCGCATCAACTGACGAAACGACTCCACCTGCTCATCATCGAGCGCGCGGAAGTCGTGAAGCGAATCGCCGAACGTCTCGTACGGCTCGGACTTCGTCGGCTCGATCGACGCTCGCGTGCGGGTTCCCCGCATGGCCCGAACGACGAGCCGAATCCCGAATCCAATGACCGTGAGCCGGAAACGGAAGCGTTCCTGGGTGGTCGCGAGGAATTCGTGGATCCACCGCGCGATGCTCGCGAGCGACCGCGTTTCCGCGAGCCTGAATTGCGACGGTCGAACCGGCGCCACGGGGACGA
>JAGNNV010000011.1 GCA_017990495.1 Vicinamibacteria bacterium | reverse complement strand
TCGACCAGGCGATGAACTCCGGCGTCCGCGCCTTCACGTCGGCGAGATTGGGCCGTATCGCCGGCTCGGTCTTTGTCGCGGCCTGCCCGACCGAAGCGAGCAGGACCGTCATCATCAGCACAGGTATCGTCTTCCGACCTATCAAAGTCATGTGAGACCTTCTTTCCATCGTTCTTTCGTTCTTGTTTTCATCACCGCTCGGGGTTCACCCCCTCCGCGTGTTCGACCAGGTTTTCGGTTGGACACCCAGGGCGCGTAGCGAGTTCTGGATCTCCTCGGCGCAGCGCCGCTCGCATCCGTCAACTGGGCGGAGATAGTTCTCGCGATGCACGATATGCACCGTGAGCTCGACCTCAGGCGTCCACCCGCTTTCCGGCCTATGATGAAGTGACGCATCCGAGGGTTCGATCTCGTAAGTCGTCGGGCGGTGCTCCTTCGGAAACGCGGCGAGTGCGATGGTCCGGAGCCTCTCGAAGACCGGACCGCAACTCTCGCAACCCGCGCTTGCATGGAACCCGGGCTCGTGCTGTCCGAAGAGGCGCAGCTCGAAGCCCACAGTCGTCACCTGGTGTTCCGCCAACTCCTGAAAGGCCCCGACCTCCCATGTCACCTTGTGCCTCGAGACCCATTCCTTGATCGTGGCATCTGTTTCCATAACATTCTCCCTAGTCATTGGGCCAGGCCCGGGTTCGCCAACTCGCCACCAGCGTTACGAACGTCGAGAGCCGCGCCTGGCGCGCCGCGACGCAACGTGACGCCCGTACCTGCGGCCACGTGCGCCCAGGCGTGGTATGGGATTCGCAGGAAGGCGACGCAGGCGTCGGGGTCGAACTGCGTGCCGCTCCCGTCCTTGATCTTCAAGGCCGCCTCTTCCCACGAGAGAGCTTCGTGGTACGGGCGATCCGTGGTCAGCGCGTCAAAGGCGTCCGCGACCGTGAAGATGCGGGCGGCCAAGGGGATCGTCGCTCCCGCGAGACCCTGGGGGTAACCGGCGCCGTCGTACCTCTCATGATGGGCCAGGATCAGGGCGCGGGCCGGCCGCAGCCACGCGATTTCACCCACCAACGAGGCCCCCATCTGAGGATGTCGCCGCATTGTGCTCCGCTCCTCTTCCCCGAGCGGCCCGGGTTTGAGCAGGATGCGGTCGGGGATGCCGATCTTGCCTACGTCGTGCAGCAGAGCGCCTTGAGCGAGATTGGCGAGGAAGGCTGGATCCCGGAGCCCCATCTCTTCGGCGATCACAAGAGCGTAGCCACGGACCCGCCGCGAGTGCCCTGCGGTGTAGTGCTCTCGCAGCTCCAGGGATCCGGCCAGCGCCGCCAGGGTTTCCTCGTGCGCCACGCGTGTCGCCTCGCGCGCCTCGCGCTCGTGGCGGAACAGGATGGCCGCGACCGCTCCGACGATCCAGAAGTTCGCAATCTCCGCCACCTGCCCCGCCTGGACCATCTCGAAACCACGCCAGTCCAAAATGATGTGGACCGCGAAGAGAGCACTCGCAGCGGCAGTGGCGACGAAGGCGCCCGAGGGGCCCAGCAACGCCCCGGCCATTATGATCGGCGCCAAGTAGAGCTTCTGCGCCATAAGGTGCAACCAGTGCCACCCGCTGGGCCCTACGGGCGTGATTGCATGGAGCAAGCCCGTAAGAAGGAGAGCGCCCGCGATGGCCGCTCGCGCGGCACGCCTTCCCGGCACCTCACGCCTCCGATTTCTGGATGCTGGGCTTCACTTCGGAGTTCCACTTCCAAAGAAGGTAGACCGCCGGGTAGACGAGCAGCTCCATGAGGAACGACGTCGCGAGGCCCCCGACCATGGGAGCGGCCACGCGTTTCATCACGTCGGCGCCGGCGCCTGTGGACCACATGATCGGCATGAGCCCCATGAACGCCGCGGTAACGGTCATCATCTTCGGTCGCACTCGCTTGACCGCGCCGTGGATGATGGCCTCGTGCAACTCCGCCATGCTCCGGAGCTTCCCCTTCGCTTTCGCCTCGTCGTACGAGAGATCGAGGAACAGGAGCATGAACACGCCAGTCTCGGCGTCGAGGCCCATCAGGGCGATCATGCCCACCCAGGCCGCGATCGAAACGTTGTAGTCGAGGAAGTACATGAGCCAGACCGCGCCCACTATCGAGAAGGGGACGGCCAGCATCACGATCCCGGCCTTCACGGTCGACTTCGTGTTCATATAGAGCAGGAAGAAGATCGTGAAGATGGTCAGGGGGACCACGATCTTCAATCGCTCGCGCACCCGGATCATGTTCTCGTACTGGCCGCTCCACTCCAGGGAGTAGCCGGACTTGAGGGTCAGGCCCTGCGCCACGGCCTGCTTGGCGCGCTCAACGTAGCCCCCGATATCGCTGACGCCCGTGTCGACGTAGACGTAGCCCGCGAGCAGCCCGTTCTCATTCCGGATCATCGACGGACCGACGACCGACTCGATCTTCGCGAGTTGAGCGAGCGGGATCTGCGCGCCGCTCGGAGTCATCACCAGCACTCCCTGCAGGCTCTCTATATCGTCCCGGAGTTCGCGCGGGTAGCGAACGTTAACCGGGAAGCGCGCCCGTCCTTCGATGGTGGTGGTCACATTCTCGCCGCCCACCGCGGACATGATCACGTCCTGGGCCTGCGCCACCGTCAGGCCATACCGGGCCAAGGCCTCGCGGTTGAGGTCGAAGTCCACGAAATAGCCCCCGGCGACGCGCTCGGCGAATACGCTACGTGTGCCAGGAAGGTCCCTCAGAATCTGCTCCAGGCGCGCACCGATCGTCTCGATCTCCTTGAGGTCGGAGCCGTAGACCTTGATGCCAACTGGAGTCCGCACCCCGGTAGTGAGCATGTCGATGCGCGCCTTGATCGGCATGGTCCAGGCGTTGGTCGTGCCCGGGATCTGGAGCGCCGCGTTCATCTCGGTGACGAGCTCGTCCCACGACAGACGGTCGGGCCAGATCCGGCGCCACACAAGGTTGCTGAGCCACTCCGGTGACCACGACGAATACCAGCGGTCCTTCGACCTCCATTCCGAAGGCGGCTTCAGGATCACCGTCGTCTCCATCATCGAGAAGGGTGCCGGGTCCGTGGACGTTTCCGCGCGCCCGGCCTTTCCGAAGACCCGCTCCACTTCGGGGAACGACTTCAAAATCCGGTCCTGTACCTGGAGCAGGCGGCTCGCTTCGGTGACCGAGATGCCGGGGAGGGTGGTCGGCATGTAGAGCATCGTGCCCTCGTTCAAGGCGGGCATGAACTCATGGCCGAGGGAAAGGTACGCCGGGATCGTGGTGGCGACGACCAGCACCGCGGCCAGGATCGTCTTTCTGGGATGCCGCAAGACGGCTCGGCACGCGGGTTCGTAGATCGCGAACAGGAAACGGCTGATGGGGTGCTTCTCTTCGGGGTAGTAGCGCCCCACGGTCACCTGGTTGTAGAGCCACGCAAGCCACCGCGGACGGAAGCTCACGAAGTCCATTCGCGCGAACAGCATCCGGAGCGCGGGGTCGAGAGTCAGCGCGAGACCCGCGGCCATGAACATGGTGAGGTTCTTGGTCCAGGCGAGCGGCCTGAAGAGCCGGCCTTCTTGATCCACGAGGGTGAAGATCGGAAGGAACGCCACCGCGATCACCAGGAGCGAGAAGAAAACAGAAGGCCCTACTTCCAGCAGTGCTTCAAGGCGCACGGCATGGAAATCGCCTTTCCGGCCCTCGCTCTGCCAGCGCTCGAGTTTCTTGTAGGCGTTCTCCACCTCCACGATGGCGCCATCCACGAGGACGCCGATGGAGATCGCGATACCGGCGAGCGACATGATGTTCGAGGAGATCCCCATCAGGGCCATGGGGATGAACGCGAGCAACACCGAAACCGGAATGGTGACGATGGGCACGATGGCGGAGGGTATGTGCCACAGGAAAACCAGGATCACGAGGCTGACCACCAGCATCTCGAGGGCCAGCTCGTGTTTCAGGTTGTCGATCGAACGGTCGATCAACTCCGAGCGGTCGTAGGTGGTCACCACGCGGACCCCCTTGGGTAGTGATGGCTCGACCTCCTTCAGGCGTTCGCGGACCCGCTCGATGACCGCGCGCGCGTTTTCTCCGTGCCGCATGACCACGATGCCGCCCACGGTGTCGCCCATGCCGTCAAGGTCCGACACGCCGCGACGGAGTTCCGGGCCGAGGGACACCTCTCCGACGTCGCGGATCAGCACGGGGGTGCCCCGCTCGTCCGTCTTCAGGACCACCTTTTCGAGATCCTCCTTGGCCCGCACATAGCCGCGACCGCGGACCATGAACTCCTTGCCGGCGAATTCGAGCAGCCGGCCACCCACCTCGTTGTTGCTGGCGCGGACCGCGGCACTCACGTCCATAATCGCCAGGCCGTAGCTCTTGAGGCGGTTGGGATCCACTGTGACTTGATACTGCTGCACAAATCCCCCGATGGAGGCCACTTCCGCCACGCCGCTCACGGCTTGAAGTCGGTAGCGAAGGTTCCAGTCCTGAAAGGAGCGCAGATCGGAGAGTGAGTGAGTGTTGGAGTCGTCCACCAAGGCGTATTGAAAGACCCAGCCGACACCCGTGGCGTCGGGTCCAAGCTCTGTCTTCACCCCAGCAGGCAGCAGGGGCTGGATCTTGGAGAGGTACTCGACGACGCGGCTGCGCGCCCAGTAGATATCCGTGCCGTCTTTGAAGATGACGTACACGTATGAGTAGCCAAAATCGGAAAAACCGCGGATGACTTTGACGTTGGGCGCGCCGAGCAGGGCGGTGACGATCGGGTACGTCACCTGGTCTTCCATCACGTTGGGACTTCGGTCCCAGCGGGAGTAGATGATGACCTGAGTGTCGGAGAGATCAGGAATCGCATCCACGGGGATGTGCATCACGACATAGAGGCCGTAGCCCACGGCCACCGCGGTCATCAGGAGGACGATGAAACGGTTGTTGGCGCTGAAACGGATGATGGCTTTGATCATGGTTCTCTCTTCAGCGGTGGCCAGCGTCGTGATCGGGCGTTGGCGGAGGAGTGCTCTTGCTGACGGGCGACATCTCCGAGAGCACTGCCTTCAGACTCGATTCCGAATCGAGCAGGAAGTTGGCGCCGACCACAACCCGGTCGCCCTCGGCGAGGCCGGAGACGATCTGCACGCCGCTGCCCTCGATCTTTGCCCCGAGTTTCACCTCGCGTGGCTCGAACCGGCCCTCGCCGCGGTCGAGAAAAACCAGCCGCCGGTCGCCGGCGTTGATGACGGCGCCGTCGGGCACGACCAGGCCAACGCCCATGTCAACGTTGAGGAAGACGTCCGCGAACATTTCGGGCTTGAGGTCCCCGCGTGTGTTGTCCACTTCGAGGCGCACCTTGACCGTGCGCGTCGGGCCTTCCACAGTTGGAGAAATGAAGGAGATCTTTCCCGTCCACTCCTTGCCGGGTATAGACGCCACGGTGATCACGCCCTGCATGCCCAGAGTCACCGAGGAGAGGTTGTATTCGTAGACATCGGCGAGAACCCACACGCGCGAGAGGTCGGCGATTTCGTACAGAGCGTCGGCGGGAGTCACCTTCATCCCCTGGTACGCCATCTTCTGCATCACATAGCCGCCGATTTCGGAATACACGTTCAAGGTCCGGGTCACCTGCCCCGTCCTCTCAAGTTTCTCGATGTCGGCCGGGCGGATGTCCCAAAGAAGCAGCCGCTGCCGCGCCGCCTCGAGAAGGGACGAACTTCCTTCGGCCGCCGAAGGGACGGCGCTCTCCGAAAGCCGGTTCCGTCCGCGCAGGGCGAGCAGATACTCCTGCTGCGTCGCTACCAGATCGGGGCTGAAGATGGAGAGAAGCCTTTCGCCACGCTTCACGAATTGACCGGTGTAGTCCACGTATAGGTGTTCGATGTAACCCTCGACCTTCGTGCGGACCTGTCGCAAAAGGCGCTCGTCCACGGCCACCCTGCCAACAGTCCGAATCCTGTGCGCCAGCGGCATCTTCCTGACCTCTTCGCTGCGCACGCCCAGAACCTGCCGCCGTTCGGAGGAGATCGTCACCACGGCCCGCCCCGCGACGCTCGAAGGCGGTGCGTCACCCTCATCCTCGTAGACGGGCACGAAGTCCATTCCCATGCTGTCCTTGGCTGGTTTGTCCGAACGAATGGTCGGATCCATGGGGGACCGATAGAAGGCAACTTTCCGCTCTCCTGGCTCCGCGGTCGCCGCCCCCGCCCCCGGGTCTTCCATGGGAACGAGCTTCATGCCGCAGATCGGGCAATCTCCGGGCTTATCCGATGTGTAAGTCGGGTGCATCGGGCAGTGGTAGCGCTGGGCCTGAGCCTGGGTGGCTGGGGCGGCCTGCTGTCGTCCCAGGAACACTGCGGCGCCCACAGCCCCTATTGCGATCGAAACCACAGCAACGATCGCGAACTTGAGCCACGCGCGCGACGAGACAGGGCTTGGTGCCACGGGCGGCGCCTCGGCATCGGGCGTCAACGACGGGTTTTGTTCAGTCATGATCTTCCTCTCGTTCACTGCTTTCCCATGCCGCCGGATGCGCCCGCGGAGGCGCCCCCGCCGGAACCGGACATACTTGCGCCGGCCGCAGCCGCGCCCGCGACCATCGCCGAGCTGGCATCGAGACTCGCTTCTTCCAGGCTCGCCAGCGTCTGCTCGTGGTTGGCGAGCAGGCGCAGGTGAGTGGTGCGGTCGTTGTAGAGGGTTGTTATCGCCTCGAGCACCGCGATGAAAGGCACCTTGCCGGTCTGGTAATTGGCGAGAGCCGCTTCCACGGACATGCGGTCCTGGGGGAGGATGCCTTCGCCGTAAAGCGTCGCGACCTTCTCCGTCGTCTTGAGCTGGGTCAGCCGCTCCTGCGTGCGGAACCGGAGCTGCAGCCGGATCGACTCGATGGCGCTTTGCGTGGAGCTGAGCTGCGCCTCTGCTTCGGCGACCCCCGCCCTCAACTTTTTGCGGTAGATCGGCACCGAAATGCCGATGCCGGCCTGCCACATGGGAGGGAGGCCTCGGCGATTCATGTAGGCGCTCTGCGCGCTGAAGTCGGGCTTGAACTCTCGCTTCGCCAGATTGATGGCGAGGGAGCCCCTTTCCGCTTCAATGCGGGCGGCACTGACTTCGGGACTGACCTCGGAGGCCCATTCGAACAACTGTTGGACTTCCCCCTGCACCGGCCGCAGCGTCAGCTGGGCCGAGGTTTCGAGAGGGGCATCCGGTGCGCGGGAGAGGAGCCGATTGATCTCTGCCCGCCGGATATAAATCTCGGCTTCTTGTTCCGCCTGGAATTGCTGGATGCGGGTCACTTCCACCTGGACGCGCAGAACGTCCTGCTGAGCCCCCAGGCCAACCGCGTACCGCGAGCGGGCGACGGCCTCGATCTGCTTCCAGTTCTCCTCCTGATCGCGAATGAGATCGAGGAGACTGCGACTGAGGAGCAGACCGAAATAGGCCCGTTTGACCGCAGCCGCGACGCCCCGCTTTACGCGCTCGGTCTGTTGTTCGACCTGATCGGCCGCGCGGGACGCGAGATCGCCGCGGAGGCCGAGCTTGCCGGGGTAGGGCAACTCCTGGCTCGCCATGACCGCGAGGTTGCTGTCCTCCATCGAACCGAGGCTCGGTGACCAGCCATCGTTGGTGTAGATCACCGAAACCATGGGGTTCGCGAGAGAGCGTGCCTGGACCGGCCGTTGCCTGGCCGCGAGGGCGGCCTGTCGGGCGGCTGCAACATCGGGGTTTTGGGCCAAAGCCTCCTCGATCAGCGAAGCGAGGACTGGATCGTCCACCGGCATCGGCCAGGACGATTGTGCGTGCGCGGTATGAGGCAGGACGAGTTGAGCGGCGAGTGCGAGGAAAGGAAACGAATGGCGGAACGACATGAAAGAAACCTCCGTTGATCGGTGAGCGGGAGCGGCGCGCCGCGCAGGGCGGGCGGATACACCCAAGCGCTGCGACAGGCCGAAGAGCTGGCGCGGGCGTAGCAGCCCGCGCGGGTTCGATCAGATGCGGAGGATCGGGGACCGGAGAAGCAGGGTGGTGCGCCCAGCGGGCGCGGAGCCGGTGTGGTGCGGCTGCGCCGGTACTTCGTTTCGCGGGAGCCCCGCGTGGACAACGGTCGCGTGGATCTTTTGGGTCGTGGACACTTCGGGCTCGCCGATTCGCAGGGAGGCCCGCATCACGCCGCCTTCGGGGCAGCAACTCGTACTCGCAGGCGCCGAGACGTCAGCGACACTCACGCGGCCTGAAACGTCAGTCTGGCTGGCCAGTGGGCAACAATCGTGTTCTTCGGCAGTAGTTGGCGCGCAGAAACAGAGGCCGGCAATCTGGGCCGAAAAGAGCAGAGCGAGGCCGCTCGCCAAAAGCTTGGTGTACCGAACGCGGTCAAGGTTGAACTTCATCGCAAACGCTATTCTGCGGGGCCGTAGCACAACCAGGAATGAGCCATGAGCCCTCTTTGCCTGATTCATTGGCATCACGTGACATGGCCCGACCGGGTTCGCTCACTCGTGAGGCGACGCGGGCGGGGTGGTGGCGGGCCGACGGCGGCTGGAGGTGTGCGAGTGTCGGATCTGCCAGCGCCCGTCCTCTCTCTTCAGGAGGATCAACGTTTCCAGGCCGGAGGCATCGATCTCACGCTCCTTCATGTGGGCCTTGAGGCTGTACTCGGAAGTCACATAGGCGCTCTTGCGGTCGGCGCCGAGAGCGGTCACCACGACGTTGGTGTGTGCGAACGACACCTTCTGGAACTCCGCCATCTCGGGGCCGAGGTGATGGTCGCGGTAGTCCGCCCAACCGCGGTTGACCCCTCCGCCTTCAAAAATCGTGACGTCCGGGTGGTAATGGGTAGCGAGACGGTCCAGGCTCTTCGCGTTGAAGGCCTCGTCGTAGGAGGCCAGCAATTGCTTGATCTCCGCCACATCATCTGCCGCCAGAGACGGCGCCACGGCCCAGATGGACAGCGCGAATAGCAGGGCGAGTCGGTTTTTCATGGTTGTTCTCCTGGGGTTGCGTTGGATCGTGGGCTAGCTAGTGCTTGTGCGGTGTGGCGGCGGGGGCGGCCGGCGCGGCGTCGGCGCCGCCGATCATCACCATGGAAACCGACTTCTTCCCGTCCTTTTCGACCACCGACAGCACTACGCGTGTTCCCACCGTGACGTCCTTGGCGGCGGCCATGAGCTTGCCCTTCATGAACATGGTCTGCTTTGTCAGGGTGTGGGTCTCCTTCTTGCCGTCCGTGTTGGTGACTTCAATTTGCTCACCGGAGATGGCGGCCACCGTTCCCATGACCTTGTGGGCGTGGCCTTCATGGGCGAAAGCAGCCGGAGCCGCAGTTACGGCAATAAACAGGGCGAACGTGATGAGTTTTTCCATGAGGGAATCCTTTGTTTGTTTGTGGTTTGTTGAACGTTCTTTACGCTTTACGGTGCTATCAGTGGCTGGCGTGGTGGGGCGGCTTGACAACTCCATCCTTGAGGAAGGCATCCATGGCCTGTTCCTGTTCGAACTCGGCGCGGCTTTTCGGGTTCAGGGCCGCCATCTCCGAGAGTTCTTCGGGGGTGATCCTCGGAAAGTGACGAATCAGGTGGACGAGTTCCCAGCTTGCCTTCGTGGATTCCGGAGTCCCATTTCCCCAGGCCGGCATACCGGTCAGGCGAATTCCGTTTTCAATGATGCCGAAGATTTCGCCATCCGACAGAGTCTGGGTCGCGGGAAGGGTCATGTCGGGGGATTTCGGGTACAGGTTGCGGCCGATCGACGTCTGGCCACGGCCGTCGTTGCCGTGACACGAAGCGCAATGGTCGGCGAAATGCGCGCGGGCACTGGCCAGGGCCTCGGGGGTGAGGGGCACCGGGTTTTGGGCGGCGCGCAGAGCAGATGGCGTCGCCAGCCGTCTCAAACCCCGCGCCAGAATCGCCTCGATCGCGGTGGGCTCGTCTTTGGCGCTCACGCCGCGGGAGATTATCGAAAGTGGGATTGCGAGTCCGACCAGCGCGGCCACCGCCACCACGCCCACCGCTACCTTCTTCAATCGGGTCATGGGCGCGATCCTTTCTCGTCGGGAGACTTAGCGGCCGCCTCGCCCGATTTGAAGGCTACGGTACCTTCCGGGTATTGATACCAGCCGGGATCCTCGTCGTAGTTCTTGAGGTTCTCGCGAACCTTCACGACCGTGAACATGCCGCCCATTTCAATCGGACCGAAAGGGCCGGTGCCGGTCATCATGGGCAGAGTGTTCGGCAGGCCCTTCATATGTTCCGCGTGTTGCGCGTGCTCGGCCATGCCGTCCTTGCCCATCGCCATGTAGCCGGGAACCAATGCGCGGATCTTCTCTTCCACACCTGATTGGTCCACGCCAAGGACGTTTGGGATGTCGTGGCCCATCGCGTTCATCGCGTGGTGGGGCTTGTGGCAGTGGAAGGCCCAGTCTCCCGGCACATCCGCGACGAATTCGAAGGCGCGCGTGGTGCCCGGGATGACGTTCACCGTCGTTTCCGGCCACCACGCGGTCTCCGGAATCTGCCCGCCGTCCGTCTCGACCACCCAGACCCTTACTCCGTGAATGTGAATTGGGTGGCTCGTCATGTTCAAGTTCGCGAGCCGCACGCGCACCCGATCCCCGAGCCTGCAGATCAGCGGGGCGGTCCCCGGGAAACTCCGGCTGTTGAATGTGAACATGTTGAAGTCGAGCATGATGTTCGGATTCGGAGTCATGGTCCCCGGGTCGATGAACCACATGTGGGGAAGAATGCAGAAATCGCGATGGACGACGCGGGCCGGCACCCGGGGGTGAATGATGAAAAAACCCATCATTCCCAGGGCCATCTGAACAACTTCATCGGCGTGCGGGTGATACATGTGGGTACCGTGCTGGCGAAGGGTGAACTCGTAGGTGAAGGTCTCGCCCGGCTTGATGTGCGGCTGATTAAGCCCGCCGACGCCATCCATCCCATTCGGCAGAAAGATTCCATGCCAATGGACGCTTGTGTGTTCGGGCAGCTTGTTCGTAACCAGAATCCTGACCCGATCGCCCTCGACCGCCTCGATCGTGGGCCCCGGCGTGGAGCCGTTGTAGCCCCAGGAGTTCACCATCATGCCCGGCGCGAACTCGCGCTTTACGGGTTCCGCGATCAGATGGAACTCCTTCACTCCATCCTTCATGACGAAGGGCAACGTCGACCCATCGGGCGTGACCACCGGGGTATAGGGAAGGCCCTTGCGAGAGATCGCTGGTTTCGATGGCGCTTTGGCCCTGGCCGCGGCCGGCGTCGCCATGGCGTGACCTTCGTGTTGCCCCTCGCCTTCGACTCGTGTCATCGCTCGGGCGCTGCCGGTGAGGGCGGCTCCGCCCGCGAGCAGCGCGGCCTGCGAGAGGTACTTCCGGCGGCTTATCATCGAACAGTTTCTCCTTCGGGCAGGCTTTGAGGGGTTTCTTTGTTGCCGCGGTCGGCGAGCGCTCCTGGTAGTCGGCCGCCCACCGCCCGCTCCAGTTCGGTCCGCGCGATCCAATAGTCGCGCCACGACTCCACATAGCCCCGTTCGGCCGAAACCTCTCCCTGCTTGGCCAGAAGCAGGTCATAGGCGCCCTTCAGCATCATGTTGTAGTGAAGTGTTGTCTCTTCGAGGATTCGCACTCGTTGCGGCAACAGGACGGTTTCGTAGCGCTCCTTTACCTCACGGGCGGCCATCATGACGTCCCGGGCTTCTCGCACCTCGGAGCGGGTGTTGATGGCGAGGCCCTCCAGTTGTCTTTGAGAGCGCTCGTATTCAGCTTTGAGCCGGGCGATTGAAGCCTTTCCGGTGTCGAAGAGGGGGAGTTGCAGGCCGAGAGACGGACCGGTCACACGCTGTCCGTCGGTGTCTTTTTCGTGCTGGACACCCACTTCGATGCCTACGGGGAAGTAACGGGTCTTCTGTTTGAGGGCAAGCGCCCGGCCCACGGTTTCGACGCCCCACCGCGCCGCATCGATATCGAGCCGATTGGAAATGGCGAAAGACTCTAGTTGCTCGACCCCGGTCTCCCGCTCCGGCAGCGGGGGGAGGCCGGTGGCGATCTTCCATTCGAGGTCCGTGCCCCACAGGCCCATCAAGCGATTCAGCCGCTCTCGGTCGCGCCGCGCGTCGATGCGGGTGAGCGCCAACGCCATGGCGGCTTCGGTGGCCGCCGCTTCGTGGTTGAGCAGTTGCAGGTCGTTGATGTTTCCCGCGGCGCTCTGCCTCCGGGCAAACGCGACCGCGGTCTGCTCAATATCGAGAATCAGGGCGAGACGCGTCGCCAGTTGCTCGCGCCCAGCCAGGGTGAAGAACGCGACCTTGGTGTCCGCCATCGTGCGCATGAGTTCGTGTCCGACTCGCAGCTTGGTGACTTCGAGCTCGGCGGCCGCGAACTTCTTGCGCAAGGGCTGGACCAGAATATTCAGAAAGTCCTGGACCAGGGAGATCTCGTAGTTCTTCCCTCCTGGTTCCCGGTTCGGGGACCTGAGGAACCCGTGGAGATCGGGGTTTGAGAGGCGGCTTGCCTGAGCGAGGTCGGCCTGAGCAAGGCCCAGGTCTTGCAGCGTGGCCTGAACGTCGCGGTTGTTGACGAGCGCAATCCGCGCCGCCGAATCCGCGGTCAGTTCGTCCTTGAGAATGCCACGAACGATGCGCTCAATTTCCTGGGCATCGCCGGGAGACCTCATGAACTGCGCATCCTCGCCGGATCTGTCGCGGACCTTGCCCGAGATGTCGACGAATGCGGCGCCAGGATCGACGGTGGCGCAGCCCGTCACGCCGGCTGCGCTCAGAAGCACCGCAAGGTGGAAGAGTGGTTTCACTTCTTCTCCTTTGCCTTCTTTTCGAGCGCCATTCCGCAGATCGGACATTTGCCGGGTTTGGGCTGCTGGATCTGCGCATGCATCACGCAGGTATATGTCTCAGAAGACGGGTCCGACGCGACGGGCTTCGCCTCTGGCGCGGAATGATCCATCTTCGAATGGTCCATCCCGGTCATTGCCGGGGATGGCTGCGGCGGCGGGGCGCTCGGCGCCTGCACCAGATCGAACAATTCGAGCTTCTGCAACCGGCCTTCGGCGGCCGTAGCGCTCGCCGGGCTGTCCGGCGCCTTTGTCGCAGGCGTGGGCACGCTCGCGCAACCTGTGGCGGCGAACTGGGCGAGAACGAGGACGAGCATTGTGGGAATCGGTCTCATCCACCGGACTCTAGGGACCAAACATTAGGCGCGCGTTAGAACCTGTGCGCCCCACCGTTGAGTCGTCGGGCGATGGCCTTCATTCCTTGACCGAGCCGGCCCATCTCCGCGCGAAAGGCGCGGCGGTCTTTGCGCTCCTCATGCCTGGTGTTGGACTGGCTCCGTAAGGCCGGTATTACGGAGCCAGTTGTGCGCTACTTCTTCGCGGCCTCGGCCACCACCGGCTCGCAACAACAAGCCTCGACGTTCTTGGCCGCGAGCGGGCAGTAGGTCTTGCCCTCCCGTTGCTCGCAGCAACACTCGTCGACAATCTTGCCGGTCAGTGTGCACCGCATCTTCGTGCCGGGCTTTTCCTTGGCCGCGCCCGCCTGCGGTTTATCCTTCTTCTGGCAACAAGGCGGCGTGTCCTTCTTGTCCAGAGCGAAGGTTCCGGCCCCCCAAAGCCCGGTGACGCCCACCGCGACCAGGGCCTTGAACATTGTTCGTCTCTCCATTTTTTCTCTTCCTTTCCTCGGCTCATCGAGCCAGCTTGAAAATCACTTTCATCAGGTCGTCGTAAACGTCCTCCTGCCTCCCCTCCTTGACGGCGTCCGTGGCGCACTTCTCCAGGTAGTTGAGGACCATCACGCGACTGAATCCGCGGAGCGCCTCTTGCGCCGCCGTGACCTGGACCAGAATGTCCATGCAAGGTCGGTTGTCATCGAGCATGCGGCCGATCCCGCTCACCTGGCCCTGCGCCCGCTTCAGCCGTTTCCTGAGTTCGGCTTTTCGTTCATCAGGGACATACGTCTCGGTTAGCAACCGCAGCGGGATCGTTTTTCGCTTGGGGAACACGGAGCCGACCATACCCCCAGGGGTATATTGAGGTCAAGGGATTTTCGAGGGGACCAACGAGCGGGGATTCATGTCGTGCGCGCCCGCGGTCGAACGAACCTGACGACGCTGGGATTCGCTCGTGCGTTCGCATGCGGACTCCCCGACGCTCGAGGGCGTGGCCGTGAGCGCGACTTTGGCTCGATGGTATGGGGTCAACTCATCGTCGGGGAATCAGCTTTGAGACACGCGTTAGAGTCTGCGCTTGCTGGACTGGACGGACAGAGCCCAACGCTGGCCATCGTCCGTGGGAGCATTCGATACTTTTAACGCCTTATCTCGGGGACTCTCTTTATGCCCACATCTTGCCGAACCGTTTCATTCGTTGCCGCCAGCGTACTGGTGGCGCAACTAGCCCTGGCCCACGATTTTTGGCTCGTGCCTGACCCTCTCGCCCCGACCCCTTCAGGCGAAATCGTAGTGCGAGGCCAGACCAGCAGCGCGTTCCCCACTACTTTGTCAGCCGTCACGCCCGACCGTGTCACCGAGGCGCGCGTGATTGGCGCCGTCGAAGACGAAAGGATTACCTCGCTGACCACGCAGGGCAATTCGCTGGTGTTGCGTCATCGTCCGAAAACGCCCGGACAAAAGATCGTCGGCGTTGCCATCGGCTGGCGCCATGTCAACGAGACCGCAGCCAGTTTTCGCAAGTATCTGATTGCGGAAGGCGCTGAGGCTGCGCTGCACCACTACGATCGTACCGGGGAGTTGCCGACCGCCGACATCGTCAGGCGCTACGCGAAGTATGGAAAAACCGTGGTCGAGGCGGGCTCCGGGCCACGCGCCTTCGACCGCATCGTTGGGCATCCGCTCGAGTTTGTTCCATTGTCCGATCCCGGGGCAGGCACGGTCGTGCCTGTTCGCATCCGGCTGACGTTTCAGGGCAAATCACTCGGCGGAGTACGCGTCCACGCGGGTAAGGCCCCCGTCTCGGGGCAGAAGGAAACCGAGCTGTCCCTGACGACGTCAAGCGATGGCGTCGTCAGCGTTCCCGCCGACGGCGGCCTTTGGAACGTCCGTACCATCCATGTTGTGCCTGCGCCATCAGGAGCGGACGCAAACTGGGATGTCCACTGGGCGACCTTCGTCTATTCCCGGAAATAGCGGAGACCGGCACGCGCTGCTGCGGGCCATCACGCGTAGACCCGCGGTCGAGCCACACACGATCCTCAAGTTCGCCGATCTGGATGTCGCGCGTCGGCGCGTCCAGCGGGCGGGTCGACCGATTGATCTCACCACGAAGGGATTCGCCCTCCTCGAAAACTTCCTGCCTATAAAAAAGCTGTTGCTGCTGACGCGCTCCCTCACGAAAAGTCCTTGACCTTGGACTCAGGTCCAGGGCTTACCCTATGGGTCGATGGATGGCGCTCTTGAGAATCGGTGATCTGGCAAGGCGGTGCGGGGTTTCGCGCGACACGCTGCGCTTCTACGAACGCGAGGGACTGATCTCTCTGCCCCAGCGTTCGGATGCGGGCTACCGGCTCTATGGGGAGCCCGACGCTCAGCGCGTCCTGTTCATTCGGCGCGCACAGGGGGTGGGCCTGAGCCTCGACGACATTCGCGAACTTCTGCGCGTCCAGCGCTTGCGGACACCCGGCGCCTGCCGTCGTGTGGCCGAGCGCCTTCGAAGTCGAATCGAAATCATCGATCAAAAGATTGGTGAGTTGAGCGCGTTCCGCCGCGAACTCGCGAAGGGGCTTGCGCTGTGCGCTGAAGGCGCTGATTCCTGCCCCGTGGTCTTGAGTTTCGCCGAAGGCTCCGGAATGGAGAAAGGGACCCGATGAAAAGACCCCGCGTGCCCCTCCTCGGGTCAGTTGCCCTGGGGATCCTGTCCTCGGCCTGCTGCATCGGCCCCCTCGTCTTCGCGACGCTCGGAATCGCCGGCGCTGCCGCCGCCCAGCGCCTGGAGCCGCTCCGTCCGTATCTTCTGTTGGCGACGTACGCTCTCCTCGCCGCAGCCTTCTACTCGACCTACCGGCCCGCCCAGCCGGAATGCGGGCCGGGCGAGGCGTGTGAAATCCCCGCGGCCAATCGTGCGGCCAAAGCCGCCTTGTGGGTGGCCACGCTCTTTGTCCTGCTCACCACCACGTTCCCCGTCTACTCGATCTATCTGTTCTGAGGAGTTCAACCCCATGAAAAAGCTCTCATTAATGACCATTGCGGCGCTCCTGCTCGGCACCCTCGTGCAGGCCGCGACCACGGCGCAAACCACGCTGGCCATCAAGGGCATGACCTGCGGCGGATGCGTCGGAGCGGTGAAGATTCAGCTCAAGCGAACGGAGGGCGTCGAGACATTTGAGGTCAGCTACGAAAAGGCCGAGGCCATTGTGACCTACGATCCTTCGAAGACCGAGCCGAAGAAGATCGCGGAGTCTGTTTCGAAGACCGGGTTCGAGGCCTCAGTGAAGACCACCGCCGACGGCCCGAAAGCGAAGTAGTTGTGGCCGATTGCTGCCTTGCCGAAGCTCAACCCACCCCAGGGCCACTCCGCTGCCCGAAGTGCGCCCAGCCAGGAAGAAGAATCGATGCCATGACGGTGAAGGCGCTCCTTCGACCCGCGGCTCTCGCGACCCTGTCCGCGCATGGTCACCGCTTCTGTCCCACCGCCTCATGCCCGGTTGTCTATTTTGCCGACAGCGAAGCCTTCGAAGTTGACGCCATCGCCGTCTCCGTTTTTCAAAAGCAGACCGGCGTCGACCGCACCGCCTGCTACTGCTTTCAGATCGGCGAGGCTGATCTGCGCCGCGAGATCCAGGAGACCGGCCGATCCACGGCGTCAGGCCGCGTAACCGAACACGTCAAGGCCGGCCGCTGCGCGTGCGAGATCAAGAACCCCCAAGGCAGTTGTTGCTTGGGCAACATCGGCTCGTTGGTGACAGCACTCGTCGCAGAATTCACGCGAGCTAAAGTCGAACCGGGCCTGTAGCATCAAGTCGGACCACCGGCGGGGATGCTCGTCGCCCCGCTTGGGTAGCTACTTCTTGGCGGGCTCATCCGCGACCGGCTCACAGCAACACTTTTCCACGGCCTTGCCAGCGAGTGGGCAGTAAGTCTTGCTGTTCACAGCAGCACCTGTCGACAACCTCCCCGGTCAGCGTGCAGCGCATCTTCGTGGACGGCGTGGCTTTCGCCTTGTTGGCGGGTTGCTCCTTCTTCTGGCAGCAAGGCGGCGTGTCTTGTCCGCCGGCGAACACCGTTCCGCCGAGTAGTCCAGTGAATCCGACCATCGCCAGGGCCTTGAGTGTCATTCTGCGTTCCATTTCGCTCTATCTCGTGTGGCTCATCGAGCCAGCCTGAAAATCACCCTCATTAGATCCTCGTAAACGTCGTCCTGTCGCCCCTCTCTCACGGCAGCAGTTGCGCGCTTCTCCAGGTAGTTCAGGACCATGATCCGGCTGAAGCCGCGCAATGCCTCTTGAGCAGCCGGCGTGAGAATGTCCATGCTTGGCTTGTTCTCGTCCAACATGCGTCCAACGCCCGACACCTCACCCTGAATGCGTCCCAGCCGACTTCGCAGCTCCGCTTTGCGTTCGTCAGGTACGAAAGTCTCATTCAGCACGCGAAGAGCGACCGTCTAATCCGGCCTTAACCCGACGCACATAAGCTCGGAGAATGCGCGTACTCATCGTTGAAGACGATCTGAGACTCGCCGGCGTCCTTCGCCAGGGCCTCCGGGAGCAGGGGTACGCTGTGGATGTCGCATCCGATGGGACCCAGGGCTTCGATATGGCCACGACCTACGAGTACGACGCCATACTCCTCGACGTCATGCTCCCAGGCCGCAGCGGACTCGATGTCCTTCGCGATCTGCGCGCACGCGGTTCTCGTTCGCCCATACTTGTGCTCAGCGCTCGTTCCGCCGTGGGTGAGCGCATACGCGGTCTCGACCTCGGCGCCGATGACTACCTGAGCAAACCCTTCGAGTTTCAAGAGCTGCTCGCGCGGTTGCGGGCCATCACCAGGCGGCCGGCGGTTGAGCCGCGAACGACGCTTAAAGCGGGAGATCTCGAGATGGATGTGGCGCGCCGGGAAGCGTCGCGGGGGGGGCGTCCCCTCGACCTGACCACCAAGGAATTCGCCCTCCTCGAGTATTTTCTCCGCAGGAAGGGCCTGTTGCTCACCCGCTCGATGATCCTCGATCATGTTTGGGACGCGGACTATGACGGCGGTTCGAATCTGGTCGAGGTCTATGTCAACTATCTGCGGCGCAAAACCGAACGGAATGATGCGCCTCGGCTGATCCATACCGTCCGTGGCGCGGGCTATGTCCTCAAGGAAGCGGAGTGAGCGGGATGGGAACGCTTCGCCTGCGGCTGGCCCTCTGGCACGCGCTAATGCTGTCCGTCATTCTCTTTGTTTTCGCGGTCCTGATTTACGGCGTTGTCCGGGACCAACTGATCCGCCATCACGACACGAACCTCACCGCCACCGCGCGCGCCGTCGAGCGCGTTCTCTCCTCGGAGGCGGACTGCGAGACGCTCACCGACGCGCAGCGAGCAGAACTCGAACGTCTCGGTCCGCTCGTCCTTGTTCATGAAGCCGGGGGGGAGCGACGCGTCTTCTTTCAATCAGCCGACCAGCGCGGGATCGGCGCGCTCATCGGATCGAAGCCCGATGACGCCCCGATCCCGATTTCTGGCCGTTTCGAAGTGCTGGGCACTGAAGCCGAGCCGATCCGCGTGTATTGGGAGCGTTACCGGTCAAGAAGCGGCCGCGCCGGCTTGATTCAGGTTGCGCAAGGCCTGGGTGATGTTCCCCTTCCCCTCGCGAGCCTTCGGTGGGCTCTTTTCCTGATGTCGCCGCTCGCGGTGGTCCTGGCCGCACTCGGCGGCTACATCCTGGCGAAGCGGGCGCTTGCACCCGTCGCCGAAGTAACGCGTCTGGCCCGGGAGATCGAGGCGGGCAGCCTGAGCCGGCGCCTTCCCCTTCCTCACTCTGAAGACGAAATTGGCAGCCTGGTCACTACCCTCAATCAGATGATCGGCCGCCTCGAGGCCGCCTTCGAAGCGATGCGGAGGTTCACCGCCGATGCGTCGCATGAGTTGCGGGGGCCACTTGCCACGATGCGCGGTGCGATAGACGTGGCACTGGCCCAGCCCCGCGAAGCGCCGGAGTACCGTGAGGCCCTCCTTTCCGTTGGCTACGATGTCGACCGCCTGCGCTCCATCACCGCCGACCTCCTGGTGCTTGCGCGGGCCGACGCCGGTCGTATCCCGATGGAGAGGGCGCCGGTTCGCCTCGATGTTCTGGCGAGAGAGATTGCGGAAACCGCCGGGGGCGCGGCGCCGGTCGGGAGCGTTCAGGTCGCGGTGGAGGCCGTCGTGCCCGTCATCGTGGCGGGCGACGAACGCTGGTTGAGGCAACTCGTCTTTAACCTCGTGCACAACGCGGTGAAGTTTGCAGGGGTCAAGACCACAAACGGGCCGCAAGCGCACGTTTGCGTGAGCGTGTCTGCAGAATCAGGCCGCGGCCTTCTCTCGGTTTCAGACGATGGTCCTGGCATCCCGGACGACAAGATCGGCCATGTGTTCGAGAGGTTCTACCGCGCCGATCCCGCGCGAACGCACGGCGAACAAGAGGGGTCGGGCCTGGGGCTTTCGATCGCGGCCTGGATCGCCGTTGCCCACCAGGGCGAGATTCGCGTCGAGAACCTGGATCAGGGCGGGTGCCGCTTCGTCGTCAGTCTTCCCCTCGCGTCCGATTGAATCATGGAGTACAAATAAACCGATGCCGTTCTCGCTTGAATCCAAATACGTGCCAGCGCTTGGCTTTCACTGGCTCACCCCCTTCTACGATGCCGTGGTCGGCGCTACCACGCGCGAACGCCGTTTCAAGGAAGCGCTCATCAGCCAAGCCCGGTTCGAGCCCGGTCATCGAGTCCTCGATCTGGCCTGTGGAACAGGAACCATGGCTGTCTGGATCAAACAACATGAGCCCCGAGCAGACGTCACAGGCGTCGATGCCGACCCGCGGATCCTGTCGATCGCATCGCGGAAGGCGCGAGAAGCAGGGGTCTCTCTGAGCTTGGATTGCGCAATGTCGCATGAACTACCGTATCCGGCCGCGAATTTTGATCGCGTGGTTTCAAGTCTGTTCTTTCACCATTTGTCGTGGGCGAACAAGGAGCGCACAGCGCGGGAGTTGTTCCGCGTTGTAAAGCCGGGCGCCTCGCTGCATATCGCTGACTGGGGGCGCGCGGGGAACATCGTCATGCGTGGCCTGTTCCTGAGCATTCAGGCGCTGGACGGTTTCGGGAATACCAACGACAACGTTCGTGGCAGACTCGTTCCGCTTTTCGAGAGAGCTGGCTTCGTGGAGGTATCAGAGCGGCGGACCTTCTCCACGATCTACGGAACGATGGCCCTGTACCGCGCGGTTCGACCCACTTAGCTGCGGGCTGACGAAGAAATGTCTCCTCGTTTCTGTCCCAATGGGCTACACTTTGGGGCGATGTCTCGCTTTTCGGTTGCATTTCGCCTCTTGGCGGTGGTCCTGCTCCTGTGCATCGGGCAAGACCTTGCCGCTGACGCGTTATGCGACCAGCGCATTGCAATGGCATCCGATATCGAGGTTGTCAGCGCCAATTCAACCGGTGAGTCCTGCTCCACCATCTGCGTGCCTGACTGCTTCTGCTGCTGCATTGGCGCTGAATCGAATCGCCCTAGTGTGATGACGAATCTCGGGCGCATCACGAATCCCACCGAGCAGGCGCCCGAGTCTCCACTCGACGGCGTTTCCGTCTCGATCTTCCACCCTCCGCTCCTCCGCGCTTAGTTAGCCGGATTTCGGCCCCCGGGGACCAAGGCGCCTTCACTGGCCTGCCTTGCCTGGTTGGGCCTCTCTGAACAATCAGGAGCGTGGAGGCGTGCGTGTTTTCTCGAACGAGATGGCTGTTTTTCGTGGTGTTTTCCCTGCTGCCGGTTTCGGCGATGGCTCAGCTACTGCTGGACATAGACGCGTACGTGGAAATTGTGCTGAGGGCTCACCCGCGGGCCGCCCAGACGGTGGCGACGCAGCGTCTGGCTGCTGCGGAGCTGCGCGCGGCCGGCGCGTGGCCCGACCCTGTGATCGGCTTGGCGCGTGGTCGGGGCCGCGGGTTCCCTGATTCGCAGGTCGGCAACCCGGAGTGGAACTTTTCGATTTCTCAGACTGTCCCCTGGCCCGGCGTTCGCCCCGCACGCGAGCGAGCCGCCGAACTGGCTGGCCGCGTCGCGATGTCTGGCGAAGAGTCGGCGCGCTGGGATCTGGAACTTCAAGCGCGTGCCGCTTTCTGGCGGCTGCAGTATGCGCGTAGCGCTCGAGACCTTGCCCAACGGAACGACGAAGCCGCGGCCGGCGTCCTTGAACTCACAACGCGGCGTGTGGATGTAGGCGAAGCGCGCGAGGCGGATCGTAACCGCGCGCACGCTGAGCGCCTTCGAGCCGCTCTGGTGGTCCGCAATGCCGAACTCGAGGCGCGCGCTGCCGAGGAGGCTCTTCGTCTCCTCGCGGTCGAACCACTGGGTGATTCCGTTCAGCTTGCCGTCGCTCCGCCGAGGGCGATCGCCCCCACGGAGATCGAAGCGCGCCGCCAGGGGCTGGCGCGGTCGAGCCCCTATCTCCGAACCGCCATCGCGGGGCTCGAGCGTGAGAAGGGCCTTGCCGCCCTGGCCCGAGCTGCGCGAGGTCCGGACCTCGATCTTTCATGGCTCCAAACGAGTGAGATCGACAAACGGTCATGGAGTTTTTCGGTTGGCGTCAGCCTGCCTGTATGGAACGGAGGGCGCCGCGAGGTCGCGCGGGCGGAGGCAGCGGTGTCGCTGGCTCGGGCTGCCATTGAGAGGTCGCGTCTTGAGGTTTCTCTCGCTTTTGAGCAGGCCGTTCAAGAGGCCGAGGCCGCAGAAGCGACTTCGCGACTTCTGGAGACGGGAATCGTTCCGGCCGCACGCAGGACGTTCGAGTTGGTTCGCTTGAGCTACGAGGCGGGAGAAACCTCCCTGCTCGATTTACTCGACGCTCAACGCACCCTGCGGGCTGCGGAAATAGAGGAACTCTCGGCCGGGCTAGCCCTTGTCAGGGCCCGGACAGAAATCGATCGGATCAGCGGACGTTATGACGGCGTGGGAGAAAAGCGATGAAAGTACTTTCAAGAACCTCGGCGTCTGCGCTTGCAGCCGCGATCTTCATGGCTAGTTGCGGGTCGGCGGAGAAGCCGACGAACGAATCGCCGAAGACCGCGGAGACGCAGGCCAAAGAAGCCCATGGCGAAGAAAAAGGCCACGATGAAATGCCCGAAACCGTCACACTCACCTCGGCGGCGATCGCCGAGGCGGGAATCGATACCTGGACCATCAAGCCAGTAAGCCTGGAACATCTGCTGGTCCTCAACGGCAACGTCGCCGCGAACGAGAACCGGCTTATGGCCGTCGCAGCGCAGGTGCGCGGGCGTGTGGTCGAAATGCCCCGCGATCTGGGAGCCCGCGTTCAGAAGGGGTCTCCCCTGGTGGTGCTCGAGAGCGTGGAGCTGGGCGAGGCGCAGGAAGAATTCATCAAAGCTCTCTCCGACCTCCGCCTCGCGGACAGAACGTACGAGCGCGCCAAGGTGCTGGTTGGAAGCAAGGCGATCAGCCAAGGCGAGTTCCAGGCGCGCGAAGGGGACTATCTTGGAAAACGCGCGTCTGCGGAGGCTTCCGAAAGGGGGTTGCGGCTCCTCGGGGAATCAGAAGCGGAGATTGCCCGCATACGTGCGGCTATTGAATCCGGGGCCGCCCTCACATTCCCGGGTGGGATCCGCCTCTCGGTCAGGGCACCATTCGACGGTCGCGTCACCGAGCGAAAAGTGGCCCCAGGCGCCCTCGTAGAAGCGCTACAGCCGCTGGTCACCATTGTCGATATATCCAGCGTGTGGGTATTCATGCAGGCCTACGAGAAAGACTTGTCCATGTTGCGCGAAGGGGTCGGAGTGACGATCCGCGCCGAGGCGTACCCGGAGCGCGCTTTCAAGGGAAGGATCGACTTCCTGGGCAGCATGGTGGACCCCGCCACGCGCACGATTCAGTTACGGGCCACGGTTTCAAACCCAGACGAACAGCTTCGCCCTGGGATGTTCGTGAAGGCTCAGGTCAATGTCCCTCAGAGCTACGAGGGAAAGACGGTGGTGGCGGTCCCGCAATCGGCGTTCCAGACCCTTGAGGGTCGGGCGGTTTTGTTCGTACGAACCTCCGCCGGAGCCTTCGAACGGCGTCTCGTGGAAATCGGCCACACCTTCGAGGGATTCACCGAAGTCTATTCGGGCGTGAAGGCGGGCGACGTTGTGGTGACCGAGGGCAGCTTCATCCTTAAGTCTGAGTTTGCGAAGGCTTCACTGGCGGACGAGCACTGAGATGCTGAACCGACTCGTTGACTGGAGTCTCGACAATCGTCCCGTAGTCCTGATCCTTGCCGTCCTTCTTGTGTTCGGCGGCGGGTACGCGGTCACCCAATTGCCTATTGACGCTGTTCCGGACGTGACGAATGTGCAGGTGCAGATTCTCACCAAGGCCCCAGCCCTCGGGCCTGCGGAGATGGAGCAGTTCGTAACCTACCCCATTGAAGCCGCCATGAACGGTTTGCCCGACCTTGTGGAGATCCGCTCGATTTCGCGCTACGGACTCTCCGCGATAACGGTGGTCTTTGAAGACCATGTGAACGTGTACTTCGCGCGTCAACTGGTGAGCGAGCGGCTCTCCCAGGCCAAAGAGAACATCCCGGCAGGATTCGGCGTGCCTGAGATGGGCCCCGTCTCCACCGGCTTGGGCGAGGTCTTCATGTTCACGGTTGAAGGCGGCGAGCTTTCCGCAATGGAACGCCGGACGCTTCTCGACTGGGATATTGCCCCACGGCTGCGCGCGATCCCGGGCGTTACCGAGGTAAACGTGTGGGGAGGGCTCCCGAAGCAGTATCAGGTGGTCGTCGATCCGGCGAAGCTGCGTGGATTCGGGATCTCCCTTAAGGAGGTCTTCGACGCTGTTGAGGCCGGAAACGGAAACGCCGGTGGCGGATACATCGAGCGCAACCGGGAGCAGTACGTCATCCGTGGAGACGGTCTCGCGCGCAATGTCTCCGACCTTGGAAAGCTGGTGCTCCGGGTGGGCGCCGGCGGAACCCCCGTAACCATATCGAGCGTGGCCGAGGTTCGTGTTGGGGCGATGTTGCGCATAGGCGCCGCCACCGCGGACGGAAAGGGAGAAACCGTCGTTGGTATCGCACAGATGCTCGCCGGAGAGAACGCATTGGATGTGGCCACTCGCGTGGGCAAAGCCATCGAGGAACTCCAGTCGAGTCTCCCCGATGGTGTCCGGGTCGTTCCCTTTTATGACCGGTCAGACTTCGTTCGCAAGGTTCTGGCCACCGTCGAGAAGAACCTCCTTGAAGGAGGGTTGCTCGTGGTCGCAGTGCTGTTCGCTTTTCTTGGCAACTTCAGGGCCGGACTGATCGTCGCCTCCGCGATTCCGCTTTCCATGCTAGCGGCGTTCACGGGAATGCTTCAGGGCCGGATCTCGGCCAATCTGATGAGCCTCGGAGCCATCGACTTTGGCCTGATCGTCGACGGCGCGGTGGTCCTTATCGAGAACGTGGTTCGCCGCCTCAATGAGCCGGGTCACGGCAAGACGGTGCGGCAGGTTACGGCCGAGGCCGCCCGTGAGGTGGTTCGGCCTGTGACCTTCGGCGTCGGAATCATCATTCTCGTTTATCTGCCCATCCTCACGCTTGGCGGCATCGAAGGCAAGATGTTCAAGCCGATGGCCTTCGTCGTCGTTTTCGCGCTCGTCGCCTCGCTTCTCCTGACTGCCACGTTGATCCCGGTCCTGGCGTCGCTCTTTCTGAAGACTGGAGCCGCCGACCACGAGCCACGTTTTGTGGGCCGCCTTCGCTCCATCTATCTGAAACTTCTCGATCAGAGCTTCTTGCGCCCCAAAGTGTTGATCGCGGTCGCCCTCATCGGCCTTGCGCTCGCCGGTTTTGTTGCAACCCGACTCGGCGGTGAGTTCATCCCTCGCCTTGATGAGGGGGACATCGCCCTTCAGTCGATTCGCCTGCCCTCCGTGGCTTTGTCCGAAACCGTAGCCGCCACCACACGGATAGAAAAGATCCTCATGCGTTTTCCAGAGGTCAAGACCGTCGTCACACGCTCCGGAAGCCCGGAGATCGCCACCGATGTGATGGGCATCGAGCTTTCCGACGGCTTCATCATCCTCAAGCCCCGATCCGAGTGGACCGTGAAATCGAAGGGCGAGCTGATCGAGAAGATGGAGTCAGCGCTCTCAGACGGGGCGCCAGGGAACGGGCTCGCTTTCACCCAGCCGATCGAGATGCGCTTCAACGAATTGATCGCGGGTGTGCGATCGGACGTTGCCGTCAAGCTATTTGGCGAGGATCTGGATCTTCTGGCGAAAACGGGCCAGGAGATCGCCGCGGTTCTGGCCAAGGTGCCCGGCGCGGCGGACGTTCGCGCCGAGCAGACCACCGGCCTGCCGATGATCCGGATCAGGGTCGATCGTGACCGCTGCGCGCGCTATGGCATCTCAGTCCGAGATGTTCTGGACACGGTCGAGGCGGCGAGGGCGGGGAAGGTTGTGGGCGCGGTATTTGAAGGCCAGCGGAGATTCTCCCTGGCCGTGCGCTTCGATGATCGGACCGCGGAGAGTCTCGACGGCCTGGGCCAGATCCCGGTGCTGTCGTCCTCGGGCGCCAGCGTGCCCTTGGCTCAACTGTCGGAAATCAAGATCGACACCGGGCCCTCGCAGATCAGCCGCGAAGCCGTTCACCGTCGCATCGTGGTGGAAGTGAATGTCCGCGGACGGGACGTCTCTTCATTCGTGGCCGAAGCCACCGCCACGCTCGTGAAAGAGGTCCGGCTCCCCACCGGGTACTACCTCGAGTGGGGCGGTCAATTCGAAAACCTCCAGGCTGCGACGCAGCGGTTGTTGATCGTTGTGCCTCTGGCCTTGGCGCTGATCTTCGCGATGCTCTATTTCATGTTCGGTTCCGTGGGGCCGGCGGCTCTCATCTATCTCAACGTGCCATTCGCCGCCGTTGGGGGCGTATTCGCGCTCGCTCTGCGGGACCTTCCCTTCTCGATCTCCGCGGGCGTTGGCTTCATCGCTCTCTTCGGTGTGGCTGTCCTCAACGGTCTCGTCCTGGTGAGCCAGATCCGAGAGCTTGAGTCGAGTTCGGATCTTCCGATCGGGGATGTGCTGCGGCAGGCCTGCGCCCTTCGCATGCGCCCTGTCCTGATGACCGCGTTGGTGGCCTCGCTGGGGTTCGTGCCGATGGCGCTCGCGACCGGTTCAGGAGCGGAAGTGCAGCGGCCGCTCGCCACCGTCGTGATCGGCGGCCTGATCACCTGCACGCTTCTCACCCTCCTCGTTCTGCCAACGATCTACGGACTTCTCCGTCGAAGCGCGCCCGTCGCGCCTGGGGAAAACCAGCGATGACGGACATGCCGTCCGCCATCTGCGAGGTCTTGGTGCGGCTCGCCAACGAGGGCTCGCCCACGGATCAGGACCGGCTGTTGATTCGCTTCACCACCTTGCTTCAGGAGATCAGCGGCGTCCACAGCGCCTCAATAGCCTGGGCGCGCGGTGAGGCGCGGGTAACCATCGAGTACGACCCAGGGACTGTCACGGCCGCGCTCCTCTCCGCTGAGATCCGTCGGCGAGCCAGAGAATTCCCCCCAGCAAAGTGAAGGAGCGTGATGGAAGCAGTATCCCAATTCCGTCCAGCCGCGAAAGACGCCAACAAGGCAGTCGTTCACTTCCTCAACCGGGCGGGCTTTGGCCCGCGTCCTGGTCAAATCAGCCGGGTCGTAAACAAGGGCCTCGGCAGGTACCTTGAGGAACAACTGAACCCGCGTCCGGATCCACCGTTGGCCGCCCAGCTCTTGCGGTTCAAGTCTCTCAAGTACTCAGTCGCTACGCTGCTCGATATCTATCATGGCCGTAGAGCCTTCGGACGCGGCATGCCCCTCGTCGTGGAGGAACTCCAGACCGCCAAAGTGGTGCGCGCCATTGAGGCGCAGAACCAGCTTGAGGAAGTGCTCGTCGACTTCTGGTTCAACCACTTCAACGTGAACCTTCAACACCAGTTCGTCAGGCAGAGCATTATCCCGTATGAACGCGACGCGATTCGGCCCCACGTGTTCGGAAAGTTCGCAGACCTCTTGCGTGCCACAGCGCGCCATCCAGCTATGTTGTTCTATCTCGACAACTACCTGAGCCGGAGAAACTCCACAACCAATGGGAAAGTCGCGCGCGGCCTGAACGAGAACTATGGCCGAGAACTTCTTGAGTTGCACACTTTGGGCGTCGATGGCGGCTACACCCAGGAGGACGTAATAGCCGCGGCGAGATGCTTCACCGGTTGGTCGATCGACGATTTGAAGACCAAGGGCAGGTTCGTGTTTCGGCCCGCCGACCACGATGAAGGTCCGAAGAGGGTATTCGGCCTGGAGGTTCCTGCTGGCGGAGGGGTAGAGGATGGAGACCGAGTGCTGACCTACCTCGCCGCTCATCCCGCGACCGCTCGCTTCGTGTGCTTCAAGCTGGCACGGCGGTTTGTGGCGGACGATCCACCGCCGTCACTCGTCGACACCTGCGCGCGAACGTTCATTGAAACCGGCGGGGATCTTCGTTCGGTCACACGGACTCTCTTCACCAGCGCAGAGTTTCGGGCGGCCGCGGACCAGCCAAGGTATCGGACGCCCTTTCTATACCTCGTCGCTGCGCTCAGGGCCACGGGTGCGAGGGTCGAATCCGCTGAGCCCGGGCTAATTTGGCATCTTGACAAGATGGGGATGCGCCCGTACTTCTGTACTCCACCTACCGGTTGGTCCGATCGTGGGCGCGACTGGCAGAGTTCGGCCCACGTCTATCGGCTGAACTTCGCCTTGGACCTGGCGAACGACACCATCCGGGGAGTGCAGGTGCGACTCGCCCCCAGGCTGGCTGCAGCTCGATACGACGCCGGGAGTTCCGTCTCTATCGCCGCATTCTTCAACCGTGAGGTGTTCGGTGGCGGCTTGTCCGAACGGACCATGGGCGCCGCCAAGGGTCTCACGAAGGGTCATCCGGGAACCGTCGCCAAGGTGGCAGGCCTGATTCTTTCCAGCCCGGAAATGCAGTCGAACTAGCGGAGGCCTTTCAGACATGCGGAGCTCTTTATCGCGTCGTGTTTTTTTGCGCGGGGCCGCCCTTTCTGCCGTCGGCATTGGCGTCGGTCCATCGAGACTCCTGTCGTCGCTTGCGGAAGCCGCAGCCCCTGCCGGACGTGCTGTCCTAGTCCACATCTTCCTCAGAGGGGGAGCCGACGGCCTGGCCATGGTGTCCCCGTATGGAGAGCCCCGGTTCTACGACCAGCGCGGAGAAGTGGCGCTGCCTCCACCAGGGCGGCCAGGTGGGTTGGTTGCGCTAGACGATCATTTTGCTCTGCATCCCGGACTCGCCCCGCTCCATCCGGTGTTTTCCGAGGGTCGGCTGGCGATTGTTCACGCCGTCGGTCACTACGGCGTCTCTCGCTCGCATTTTTCCGCCCAAGACTACGTTGAGCTTGGCACCCCTGGGGTCTTGACGACGCCAACCGGGACCATGGGCCGTCTCGCCGCTTCACTCGCCGGAGGAGGAGCGACGAAAATCGTTGCCTTCTCGACACGAACCCCGGTTTCCGTTCTGGGTCCGGAAAAGGCGCTGGTGTCAGTTGAACTGAATGCCTACCGCCTGCGAGCGAAGAACTGGCCGGGCGAGGCCGCAGGCGGAATCAGGTCCATGTACGCCGAGACCCCCCTTCACGATCTCGCGAGCGGAATGTTTCAGGCCATCGATCAGCTGCGGGGGGCCGCGGGCGAACACGAAAGCCCTCACAATGGCGCCGGCTATCCGGACACCATGCTGGGAAACTCCTTGCGTCAGGCCGCCCAACTCATCAGGGCCGAAATCGGTACACGTTGCATTTTCGTGGACGGTGGCGGCACCTTCGACACTCACTCTGGGCAACTGGCGGCGAATGCCGTGGACTTCGCCTCTTTGGGCGCTGCGCTCGCGGCGTTCGACACGGACCTCGGTAAGAAGATCGACAACGTCGTCGTCATCGTGACGACGGAATTTGGCCGGACCGTCTTCGCCAATGGGTCGCAAGGCACCGATCACGGCTCGGGCTATTGCGCCTTGATTCTGGGCGGCAAAATCCGAGGGGGAGCGATTCGAGGAACGTGGCCCGGCATCGCCCCGCACCAGTTGTTCGAAGAACGCGACCTGGCCGTAACCACCGATTTTCGCGACATCTTCGCGGAAGTAGCGTGGAAGCATCTCGGCGTGGCGCCAGACATCGCCCTGTTTCCCGGCTATTCCCCGGGGGGCGGGGTCGGACTCCTGGACTGACGTTGCGGAGAATTCACGAATACGAGGAGACACCATGAGTGGAGACGCTATGCAGTTTGTCGTTGCCTATGTTCGCCCGTTGACCCTGGGCCGCGTCGTCGATGCGGTTCGGCATCTCTCCGGCTTTCCGGGTATGAGCGTGGTAGACGTGCGGGGTTTCGGGTCTGATGAAGCTCACACGCCTAGAAAAGGCGAACGATCGGAAGTCCATCCCTTTGAGCCGATCCTCCGCCTCGAGGTGTTCTGCCAATCCGCGGATCTCATCGCCGTCATCGAGGCGATTCGCAAAGCCGCCTACACCGGCCACCCTGGTGACGGGAAGATCTTCGCAGGGCCGGTGGATGTCGCCTGTCGCATTCGTTCGGGTGAAACGGGCGTCAGCTCTCTCATGCCCAGCACCGAACTGTGACGGAGGAGAAGACAATGACCACTCTGCGCTTCCGGGTTCGTGGCATGGACTGTGCCGAGGAGGTCGGAGCGCTGCGGGAGACCCTCGGCTCCCTGGTCGGGCAGGGTGGCGATCTGGCGTTCGACGTGTTGAACGGCCGGATGATCATCACTCCGGGCAGCGGCGCTTCGGACCAGACGGCCATCATCGCGGCGGTGCGCGCCACGGGCATGACTGCGGAGCCCTGGACAGACGTCACGGCCGACGGCGCGCCGGACGAAGGCTCGCAGCAGCGGGGCCGCACGCTGCTCACCGCGATAAGCGGGCTCGCGCTGGGACTCGGCTTTGGGTATCACGCTTGGCGCGCCGGCAGCGTCTTGGGAGCCCTGGGATCTGAGGGAATGGGCATCTCGGAGGGCGTGCCTGCGGTAGCAGCACTCCTGTACACGGTCTCGATCGCGGCAGGTATACGATACGTGGTCCCGAAGGCTTGGTTCGCCGCGCGCCACGGACGTCCGGACATGAACGTCCTGATGACGATCGCCGTCGCCGGCGCGGTCGGAATCGGCGAGTGGTTCGAGGCGGCCACGGTCTCGTTCCTGTTCGCGGTTTCGCTGGCGCTCGAGTCCTGGAGCGTGGGGCGCGCGCGGCGCGCCGTTGCCAAGCTGATGGAGCTGGCTCCTTTGACCGTGCGCTTGCGCCTCCCCGACGGGAGCGAGCGTGAGGTGCGGGCCGAAGAGGCGACGATCGGCGCGACCTTTGTGGTGTGGCCGGGTGAGCGTGTGCCGCTCGACGGCACGGTGACCAAGGGCGAGAGCGACATCAACCAGGCTCCGATCACGGGCGAGAGCATGCCCGTCTCCAAGGTGCCGGGCTCGGTGGTCTATGCCGGCACGATCAACGGCGACGGCGCGATCGAAGCGCAGGCCACCAAGGTCGCGGGCAACACCACACTCGCCAACATCATCCGCATGGTCGGCGACGCGCAGTCGAAGCGGGCCCCTTCCGAGCGATGGGTCGAGAAGTTCGCGCGCATCTACACGCCGGTGGTGCTGGCCCTGGCGGTCGCGGTTCTCGTAGTCCCGCCGTTGTTCTTCGGCGGCGTTTGGTCAGACTGGATCTACCGAGCACTCGTGCTGCTCGTTATCGGCTGCCCCTGCGCGCTCGTGATCTCGACGCCGGTCACGATCGTGGCCGGTCTTGCCGCCGCGGCTCGGAACGGGGTGCTTGTGAAGGGCGGCGCCCACCTGGAGATGGCGGGGCGCCTCAAGGCCCTCGCACTCGACAAGACAGGCACGCTCACGCGAGGTGAGCCGGCGGTCGTCGAAGTCGTGTCCTGGGATGATCATGGCGAGTCGCGCCTGCTGGAGCGGGTTGCGGCCATGGAAGCTCGTAGCGATCATCCGCTGGCGCGCGCGATCGTCGCCTATGCCAAGAGGCAAGGGATCGCCGTTAATCCCGCGACCGACTTCAAGATTGTGCAAGGCAAGGGCGCCACCGCCATGTTCGGGACTGAGCTGTACTGGCTCGGCTCTCACCGCTATCTGGAGGAACGCGGCCTGGAAACTCTCAAGGTGCATCGGGAACTCGAAGCCATGGCCGGCAAGGGCCGTACGGTGGTTCTCGTCGGAGACAACAAGCACGTTTGCGGCCTGATCGGTCTCGGCGACGAGGTGCGACTCGAGTCGAAGGCGATGGTCGCCCGCCTGCGCTCCGCGGGCATCGAGCACGTCGTCATGCTCACCGGCGACAACCGGGGCACGGCCGAGAACATCGCAAGCCAGACCGGTGTGGACGAGATCGCGGCTGAGTTGTTGCCCGAAGACAAGGTCGGGGCCATCGAGCGGCTGCTGGCGAAGTACGGGACCGTGGGCATGGTCGGCGACGGGGTCAACGACGCGCCCGCGCTGGGCCGGGCCAGCCTCGGCATTGCCATGGGCGCCGCAGGGAGCGACTCGGCGATCGAGACAGCCGATGTGGCACTCATGTCCGACGACCTCTCGCGGCTTCCCTGGCTGATCGAGCACTCGCGCCGGACCCTTGCCATCGTCCGGCAGAACATCGCGTTCTCCTTGCTGGTCAAAGCCACGTTCGTCGTGCTGACCGTCATGGGGCATGCGTCGCTCTGGGCCGCCATCGCCGCCGACATGGGCGCATCGCTGCTGGTGGTCGGGAACGGCCTGCGTCTCCTCCGGTCGAAAGCCGAATGAAGTCGCCTCCTCCCCCGTCCCGCCCGCCCGCAGTACAAGTCAGTCGTCGGACCTTCGTCCAGACCGCTGCGCTCCTTGCGACAGGCGTGGCCTGCGGACCATCCGACGCAAACTCTCCGATCGGCCCGAGCCCCTCGCCCACGCCCGCAAGTCCCCCCGCCTCCGGCTTCGGCATTCTCGCTGTTGGAGACATCGGAGACTGTGGGACGGGCGGAGCAGAAACGAGCGCGAAGATAATCACTGCCCTTCTTTCGGAGACCCCCGCTGGTTCCCGTCCCACATGGCTTCATACGCTGGGCGATCACGCTTACCAAGTTCCAGACGGCTTGGGCGGCAGCAAAACCGCATTGAACAGTGTTTCGCGCCCTTTTATGGTCAGTTCAAGGCCATCATCGAGCCTTCGCTCGGGAATCACGAACTGGACGACGCTAATGCCCGGCGCGTTGCGCCCTATTACTACGAATACTTCGGCGCAGCGGCGACCGGCAACGGCAGAGACGGCTACTACAGCTATCTGGAGGAGGCCTGGCTCGTCGTTGTCCTAAACAGCGAGATCCCCGCCGACACGCGCCAGATTCAGTTTCTGAGAGATCAGCTCACGCTCCACCCTGACCGGTTTGTGGTTCTGGTCTGGCACCGCCCCCGATGGGGCTCGAGTCGCAACGGCGATTGGCCGCCGAGCCAGACCTTTCTGGATGAGGTCCATCGTTTGCGGCGGCGGGGCTTCACCCTTCATGGCCATGAGCACGGCTACGAGCGGATGCGCGAAACTGCCGGCTTCCGGTCCTTCATCATCGGCACGGGCGGCGGCGCCCTGTATGAGTTCAAGAGCGCGGACATCCGCTCAATGAGCGAGTACCGTCACGCGTCCGCAGACGGCCGGGTGACCGAGTTCGGAGTTGGACGATTCCGCCTGACCGCCAGGGGGTACTCATGGGAGTACTGGACCGCGCCCGAAACCCAGACGGCCGCGGGACGCCTGAAGCTCGCCGACAGCGGCTCCCAGTTGCTGGGGTAGGGGGAACTCCCAGTTGCTTTCCCGGAATGCATACGGTGGCCGCAGATGTCGGTGACACGGTCGTGGGGCACCAGGACCTCGCCGGTCCAACGATGCTGATGAACTGCGGCTGGTCTGCGACCGGACGACCTGAAAAGCGCCTTTGGTCCGTTCTCGCCCAAACCCCCGCACCTTACGTCCTCCAGCCTGCGCGGTCACTCGCCGGCTCAGAGACTTGGGCGAAAGCTCGCACTGTACTCACTTGATCCCGCGATGGCTCGCGACAGGGCAGAATTAGGCCATGAAGACACCGATCCTGCTCGGATTCACTCTCACCATGGCGTCCCTGGCCGGCGGCCACGCGTGGGCACAGGCGGTTCCGCCCACGAAAGTCGAGGCCGTGCTCACCCCCGCCTCCGCGGACTCCGCTTTCCCTCAGTTGCTGGCCGATGGTCGCGGGGGGGTCTACATGACGTGGCTCGAAACGCTGAAGGATGCCGCCGGTCATCGTCTCCGCCTCGCCCACCGGAAGGAAGGGGGCGTTTGGACGGAGCCCACCACCGTCCACGAGGGGAAGACCTTCTGGCGGAACTGGGCCGATTTTCCGGGTCTCGGAATCTTCCCCGATGGTTCGGTCATGACTCACTGGCTGGCGCGGAGCGGTGAGGGAACCTACGACTACAACATCAACGCGCGCATCTCGCGTGACGCCGGGAAAACCTGGGGCGAGCCTTTCCTCGTGAACACCGACGGCACCAAAGCCGAGCACGGCTTTGTTTCGTTCGCGACCACGGAGAAGGGCCTGGCCGTGGTCTGGCTGGACGGACGGGAGACCAAGGGCATGAGCCACGACGGCGGCGATCACGCGGCCGCCGGGGGAGCGATGACCTTGCGCTCGGCCGAGTTCCTGAGCGATGGAACCCGTCTGCGCGAGTCCGTGCTCGACTCGCGGGTCTGCGACTGTTGTCAGACCGCGGTGGTGAACACGTCCAGGGGCCTGCTCGCCGCGTATCGCGACCGGTCGGATACCGAATTGCGCGACATCTCGTTCGTTCGCCCCTTCGCCGAGAAGGTCGAGCCGCGCGATTTCTCGAAGGACGGCTGGAAGATCAACGCCTGCCCGGTGAACGGCCCAGCCCTGGCCGCCCGCGGAGACGCGGTGTCGGTGGCGTGGTTCACCATGGGCGGAGGCAAGCCGCGGGTGCGCGCCGCGGTATCGCGCGACGGCGGCGATACGTTCGCTCCTCACCTGGAAGTCGATGCGGCCTTCCCGCTCGGTCGCGTGGACATCGCCCTGCTCCCATCGGGTGAATCGCTCCTCTCGTGGCTGGGTCGAGGCGAAGGCGGCGCCGCTGAGATAAAGGCTGCGTTCATCGATCCTGCGGGAGCATTGAAGCCGGCTTTCAAGGTGGCGGGCACTTCCATGGCGCGCGCCTCCGGTTTTCCGCGTCTCGAACTCTCGGGCGGGGAAGTGGTGTTCGCGTGGACCGAAGTGGGCGCCGCTCCCGAGGGCGGGGCCACTCCCGCTCCCTCGCAAGTGCGCACCGCGGTGATGAAGCTCCGATAGTCGGGTGGGCGCGGGCGCGCCATGATCACGGCGATGTGACGGTGGCGTCATACCGTCTGCCTAAGGTGCGGGAGGAATGTCTCCCGAGGCCCGTCATCGCACCATCGCCGAGCTGATCTCCCACGACCTGCGCGTCGATGAGCAGACTCCGGTGGGTCGGGTCATCAGACTGTTTGAGGAGAACCCGGAGTTCGACGCTGTCGCCGTGGTGGGCGGAAGGCATCCGCGGATGGTCTCCCGCCCCCGCTTCTTCCGGGAACTCGGAAAGCGCTTTGGCTATGCCCTGCTCGAAAAGCAGCCGGCGGCTTCGATCGCCGAGGACGGATCCACGGCGCAAGCCTCGGCCGATCCGGTCGAGGTGGTGGCCCTCGCCCTTGAACGCGACACCGCGCGCATCTATGACGACATCCTCGTGGTCGAGGGTCGTGAACTACGCGGTCTCGTTTCCTTCCGCGCCCTCATGTCCCATCACAAGGACCTCCTGGTTCGGAGCATTGCTGAACGCAGCGTGCTCGAGGACAAGGCCCGGGGGCTCGAGGAGCTGAACCGGCTGCAGTCCGAGTTCATGTCCAACATGACCCACGAACTGCGCACTCCGGTGAACACCATTCTCGGCCTGGTCGAGCTGCTCAAGGGGGACGACGGCCTGTCGGCGACCCAGGCGCAACGACTGGGCGTTTTGTCCAACCGCGCTTCGGAGCTGGGCGGCATCGTCAACAACATTCTGGACCGCCATCGGCTCGATGCGGGGGCCTTGCTTCCGGACTGCGAGGAGTGCGATGTGCTCACTCTTCTCGAAGAGATGCATGACGCCTTCAAGCCCATCGCCGAAGCCAGGGGGCTCAGCCTGCGCATCCACTTCGGCCAGGCCCTTCGCCGGCCCTTTCCCACGGATGCCGCGTTTGTGCGCCGGATCGTCACCAATCTCCTGAGCAACGCCATCAAGTTCACGCCGTTTGGCGCAGTCACCCTCGAAGGCGATCGCACCGACGAGATCCTCACCCTGGGTGTCGCCGACACCGGCCCCGGGATCCTGCCCGCCGACCGCGAGCGGTTGTTCACCCGCTTCGGGCAACTCGATGCCACGCGGGCCAAGCGCCATGCGGGAACAGGTCTCGGGCTCAGCATCGTGAAGGGCCTGGTGGAACAGCTTTCAGGACGCATCGAGGTGAGCAGCGAACCCGATGAGGGCGCCCGCTTCCAGGTCACGATTCCCGCCGCCCGCCTTGGCTACGAAACGAGATGAAGGGATCCCATAACTCATGACCACCACCCTCCCCACCCCCGTCACTCCGGCGCGGCCTCCGCGGCTCCGCCCGAGAATCGCCATTGTGGATGACGACGCCGATCTCCTCGGAACCGCCGCCGCGCTGCTCGAGCGCGCGGGATTCGAGGTCGCCACCTGTCTCACCACCTTCAACCGCCTCAACTTCATCATGGAGCAGAAGCCAGACCTCGTTCTGCTCGATGTGAACATGCCGATGGTCACGGGCGATGAGATCTTCCGCCTGATGCAGGAGAACACCCGGCTTCGCGACTATCCGGTGGTGTTCTTCTCCTCCAACGAAGAGGGCGAGCTGCGGCGGCTGGTGAATCGGACCGGCGCGCGAGGCTTCATCTCCAAGTCCGAGATCGGCTCGAGCTTCGCCACCAAGGTCGGGCGCATCCTCGAACGCATCAAGAGCGTGCCGCCGAAAGCCGCGGGGTCATGGCCTCCCTCCTGAAGATGGTGTACCCGCCCGGAGGCGATCCCCTCCAGGATCTGCTTTCGCGTTCCGGGGAATTCAGGAGCGTCTTCCAGCCCGTCATCTCGCTGACCGAGGGCAAGGCCATCGGCTTCGAAGGATTGTTGCGGCTTCCCGCGGACCTGGCGCTCAATAATCCCGGCGCGGCCTTCGCGGCGGCCACCGGAACCCCCTGGCTCCTTGACCTGGAACTGGCCGCTCTCGACAGCCATCTCGCCGCGGTCG
>JAGNNV010000128.1 GCA_017990495.1 Vicinamibacteria bacterium | reverse complement strand
TCATGCGCGAACGCGGCATCCTCGTTTCGACCGTGCCGTACAGCCACTCCTACCCGATCTGCTGGCGCTGCAAAAACGCGGTCATCTTCCGGGCCACCGCCCAGTGGTTCATCGCCATGGACCGCCGCGGCTTCCGCGAGAAGGCCCTCTCCGAGATCAAGGCCACCCGCTGGATCCCCGGGTGGGGCGAAGACCGCATCCGCAACATGATCGCCGCTCGCCCCGACTGGTGCATCTCGCGCCAGCGCCTTTGGGGCGTGCCCATCCCCGCCGCCTACTGCGTGGCCTGCGAAGAGCCTCATCTCGAAGCGGCGGTGCTGTCCCGCGTGGCCGACGTCTTCGACAAGGAAGGCGCCGACGCCTGGTTCGCCCGCGACATCGCCGAGTTCCTGCCCGAAGGGTTCAAGTGCCGAAAGTGCGGAGGGGCCGAGTTCCGCCGCGAGGACGACATCCTCGACGTGTGGTTCGATTCAGGCTCGATGCATGCCGCTCTCGAAGCCCATCCTGATCGTCCGGTCTCGGCCATCGCGGATCTCTACCTCGAAGGCGCCGACCAGCATCGGGGGTGGTTCCACTCCTCTCTGCTGGTGAGCGTGGGTACGCGCGACCATGCTCCGTTCAAGACCGTGCTCACCCACGGCTTCACCATGGACGGCGAAGGCCGCAAGATGTCGAAGAGCCTCGGCAACACCGTCGAGGCCGACAAGGCCATGAAGCAGTACGGGGCCGACGTGCTGAGGCTCTGGGTCTCCATGGTCGACTTCCGAGAGGACATGCGCATCTCCGATGAGTTGCTGAAGCGCGTGGCCGAGGCCTACCGCAAGGTGCGCAACACCTGCCGCTTCCTGCTGTCGAATCTCTTCGACTTCGATCCGTCGGCCGGCCATCGGGTCACCGAGCCCCTCGATGAGTACGCACTCGCGGTGCACCACGACTTCGAGGCCCGGATCCGCAAGGCCTACGAGGACCACGACTACCATGCCCTGAGCACTCTCCTCGTGCACTACTGCACGGTGGATCTGTCGGCCTTCTACATGGACGTACTGAAGGACCGGCTGTACTGCGACGCCGCGAACGGTCCGCGTCGCCGCTCGGCCCAGGCCGCCATGTTCCGCATCGCCGACGGTCTCGCCCGCTACATGGCCCCCCTCCTCGCCTTCACCGGCGACGAAATCTACGAGGCGCTGCACAAGGCCCCCGCGGGCGCCGTGCACGAGTGCGAGTTCCCGGCCCCGGTGACCGCCGATGCGGCCGTTCTCGAACGCTGGAGGCCACTGCTCGCCGCTCGCGAGGTGGTGCTGAAGGCCCTGGAGACCGCGCGCGCCGCCAAGGTCATCGCCTCGCCCCTCGACGCCCGGATCGTCATCACCGGCCCTTCCGCCGCCCTTTCGCCGCTGCGCACCCACGAAGCCCTCGAAGCACCGTTCCCCGGAAACCTCGCGAACCTCTTCATCGTGAGCAGCGTGGTTCTCGAAGAGTCCGCGACGGCCACGGAACTCTCGGTCGGCGTGGCCAAAGCCCTTGGCGTGAAGTGCACGCGCTGCTGGACCTATGCCACCGCGGCGCGGCCGGCCGCGGACCATCCGGATAACGGTGTGTTGTGTCCGCGCTGCGTGGGCGTGGTCGAAGGAGAACCTCGAGGATGAAGTCCGCCATCCTGCCCCTCTCGATCGTGCTCGTCGACCAGGTCACCAAGTGGCTGGTGATCCAGCGACTTCCTCTCTACGAGGATCTGCACATCATCCCCGGCCTCCTCAGTCTGCAGCACGTGCGCAATTCCGGAGCCGTGTTCGGCTTCCTCTCCGGGGCCGATATCCCCTTGAAGCCCTACTTCTTCGCCTTGCTGAGCGGTCTGGCCCTCGCCGCCCTCACCTACTACGCGCGGACGATCCCCGCCGCCGAGAAGTTGCCCCGCTTCGCGCTCAGTCTGGTCATCGGCGGCGCCATCGGCAACCTCATCGACCGGGTCCGTTTCGGTTACGTGGTGGACTTCGTCAAGATGTACTGGGAAACCCACGTCTGGCCCAACTACAACGTGGCCGATTCCGCCATCAGCATCGGTCTGGTGCTGCTCATCATCGATTCCTTCCGGCCGCGACCGGCCGAGCCCGCACCAACCGCCGCGGATACGCCGCCGCAGCCCGCCTCTTAAGACTCCGCTTCTCACAACCGACGCTAAGGCGAAAAACTCCCCCATGTTCCCGAAACTCTTCACCATCCCGGCCTTCGACCTGTTCGGTCGGAATCTCGGCCCCTTCTCCCTGCACATGTACGGCGTGCTGTTGGTGGCGGCTCTGCTCGCGGCCCTGTGGCTGGCCGGACGCCTGGCCCGACGAGACGGACTCGATGCGCAAAAGGTCCAGGACCTCGGTATCGCGTCGATCATCGCCGGCCTCGTGGGCGCAAAGCTCCTGCTGGTGATCATCGACTTCGACCAGTACCGCGCAAGCCCCAGGGCACTGCTCGATGTCCTGCAAAGCGGCGGCGTTTTCTACGGCGGATTCCTCGGCGCCTTGCCCGTGGCCTGGTGGTACATCAAGAAGCACGGCCTGCCTCTGCTCCCCACCCTCGACGCTATCGCGCCCGCGGTGGCTCTCGGCCAGGCCATCGGCCGTCTCGGGTGTTTCGCCGCCGGTTGCTGTTTCGGGGCGCCGTCCACTGTCCCCTGGTCGGTGGTCTTCCATAACGAAGATGCGCATGCCCTGGTCGGCGTTCCCCTGGGGGTTCCCCTGCACCCCTCGCAGCTGTACGAATCGCTCGGAACCTTCATCCTCCTCTTCGTGCTGCTCGCGGCCCTCAAGAAGCGCCGCTTCCCGGGCCAGGTGGCCGCCCTGTACCTGATCCTCTACGCCGTTCTCCGCTTCACCCTCGAGTTCTTCCGCGGCGACGTCGCCCGGGGCACCGTGTTTGGAGGGGTGCTGAGCACGTCTCAGTTCATCGCTCTGATCGTGGTTTTCCTGACCCTCGCCGCCCTTCCCCTCATTGCCCGTCGCAAGACCGACGCCGCCTGAGTCCGGGGCGCGTGAGGCCCGGACCCTTGATGTCACCACGAGCCAGGCCGGTCAACGCCTCGACAAGGGGCTGACCGAGGCCTTTCCCGATCTATCGCGCTCTCGCCTCGGGGCGCTCATCGCTGAAGGCGCGGTGACGCTCAACGGGAAGACGCCGAAGGCCGCGGCCAAGCTCCGCGCCGGGGACCGACTCGAAGTCGTGATTCCAGAGGCTGTGCCGTCGACTCTCCAACCGGAACGGGGCGACCTCAGGATCCTCTTTGAGGACGAGTCGCTTCTCGTGGTGGCCAAGGCCGCGGGCGTGGTGGTGCACCCCGGAGCAGGCGAGGCCCGGGGCACACTCGCCGCCTTCCTGCTCGATCATTGCGGCCGGCTCTCGGAAATCGGCGGGGTGATGCGGCCGGGGATCGTCCATCGGCTCGACAAAGGCACCTCCGGGCTCATGGTGGTGGCCAAGAACGATCACGCCCACCGGGCGCTCTCCGCGCAGTTCAAGGGCCGGACGGTGACGAAGATCTACACCGCCCTCTGCCTGGGCACGCCCCGCCCCGCCCGCGGTTCGATCCGGCTTCCCATCGGAAGGGACCCGCGCCATCGTCAACGCATGGGAGTGGTCGAGGGAGGTCGAGAGGCTCACACCGACTACGAGGTGACTGAACTTCTCGGACCGGCAAGTGTGGTGCGGCTGACCCTCCATACCGGCCGCACGCATCAGATCCGCGTCCACCTGGCCGCGCTCCACTGCCCCCTCGTCGGGGACTCCACTTACGGCGCCTCACCCGTGGCGGCGCGCGCCCCGATCGCTTGTCGGGCTCTGCTCACCGCCTTCCCGAGGCCGGCCCTGCACGCCCAGGTCCTGGGCTTCGCCCATCCGGTGACCAACGAGCCCCTGCGTTTCGAGGAGCCGTGGCCCGAAGACCTCGAGCACTTGCGCGCCGCGTTACGTGCGGCGATCCCTTCGACCAACCGAGGATAGAAACCATGAAGACCGTTTACCGCGGCCCTGTGTTCTCCATCGAGAGCGGGATCATTGATGAACCGGGCGGCGTCCGCGCCCGGCGCGACATCATCCGCCATTCAGGTTCGGTGGCGGTCCTCCCCGTCCACGACGACTCACGCATCACCCTCATCAGGCAGTATCGGTGCGTGTTCGGCAAGAACGTCATCGAGCTGCCGGCCGGTCGGATCGACGAGGGTGAGACGCCGCTCCAGGCGGCGAAGCGCGAACTGCGCGAGGAGATCGGCCTCGGCGCGCGTCGATGGGAGCGCCTGATGCGCATCATCCCCAGCCCGGGCTTTCTCGACGAGACCGTGACCCTTTACCGAGCCAGCGGACTGTTCAACAGCGCGGCAACGCCCGACGAAGACGAGCGGATCGAAGCTTCAACCCTGACCCTCGACGAAGCCTTGCGCCTGGTGGGCACGAGGCGCATCGAAGACGCGAAGACGGTGATCGCCCTGCTTCTCGAACACCAACGGCCCTGACGAGAGCTAGAGCGTCTGTTCCATCACGATGATGTGCTTGACGCTCGACCACGGAACGAACACCTGGGACACCGCGGTCTCGATGGTGCCGCTTTCCGAGATGGTGCGCTCCACCTCGAAGGCGATGCCGACCGCGTCCGAGTGAAGAACGCGGCAGTTGTCCCACGAGCCGGACACCGCCACGATCTGCTTCAAAACGACCCCGACACCGAGCGCGGCCATATTCGATCTCCTTGGTCTATTCGCAGCCGCCATAACGAGGCGGCGGCCGCGAAACGAGGGCCGGCGCCGGCCGCCCCTATGAAGGCAGCCGCGAGGGCCGCCCCTGCTTAGTCGTAGTACTCGAGTCCGAGGTGCGTGATCAGATCTTCGCCACGGAGGTGGCGCAGCGTGTTCTTCAGCTTCATGAGCTGGATGAAGAGGTCATGCTCGGGGTACAGGCCGGGCGCGGTCTGGGGGCTCTTGAAGTAGAACGAGAGCCACTCCTGGATGCCGCTCATCTCCGCGCGTTTGGCGAGGTCGAAGAACAGGGCGAGGTCGAGCACCAGAGGTGCGGCGAGGATGGAGTCGCGGCAGAGGAAATCGACCTTGATCTGCATGGGATAACCCATCCAGCCGAAGATGTCGATGTTGTCCCAGCCTTCCTTGTTATCGCCCCGGGGCGGGTAGTAGTTGATTCGCACCACGTGGTGGATCTTCCCGTAGAGGTCAGGGTACAGATGCGGCTGGAGGATCTCCTCGAGCACGGAGAGCTTGCTGACTTCCTTGGTCTTGAACGACTCGGGATCCTCGAGGACCTCGCCGTCGCGGTTGCCGAGGATGTTGGTGGAGAACCACCCGTCCATGCCCAGGAGGCGCGCCTTGAGACCGGGCGCCAGGATGGTCTTCATCAGGGTCTGGCCGGTCTTGAAGTCTTTGCCGCCGATGGGCGTGCCCGTCTTCTTGGCGAGGTCGATCAGGGCCGGGAAGTCGGCCGAGAGATTGGGCGCCCCGTTCGCGTAGGGGATTCCCATCTTGATCGCGGCGTAGGCGTAGATCATCGAGGGAGCGATGTCCGGATCGGAGTCGCGAAGGCCCTGCTCGAAGGCTTCGATGGTCTGGTGGACCGCGGTTTCCTTCTTGTAGATCTCGGTGGACCCGCACCACACCATGACGAGGCGGGAGAGGTTCTTCGCCTTGCGGAAGCCCTCGATGTCGGCCATCACCTGCTCGGCCAGGTCCATCTTGTTCTTGCCGGTCTTGGTGTGGGTGGCCTGGAGCTTCTTGACGTAGTTCTGATCGAAAACCGCGGGCCAGGGGGAAACCGTCTCGAGGAAAGGCTTGAGGGCCTGGAGGTGCTCGTAATGCAGAACGCCGGCCTTCTTGGCCGCCACGTACGCGCTGTCGGGGAAGCAGTCCCAGCCCGCGAACTCGATGTCCGCGAGTTCGGCCAGGGGCACGAAGTCGCGCACGAGGGGCGAACGGTTGTCGGTGCGCTTGCCCAGGCGGATCGTTCCCGTCTGGGTCACGCTGCCTACAGGCTTGACCAGGCCGGTCCTTATGGCCTCGACGCCCGCGATGAAGGTGGTAGCCACCGCTCCCATGCCGGGAAGAAGAACGCCCAACTTGCCCTGCGCCGGGGCGATCGACCTGCCTTTACCTGAAGCCATCTTTTTGAAGCACCTTGATTCGTTGTTGTTCGGGAATGAGCAGCCGAGAGCCGTGTTCGGCCCCGCTGCGGGACGGGCAGTTTACCACGCGGCCCGCGGACGATTCCCGCCGGTGAGGGGCGACGGACGGCTCGGTTGGAGGCCTTGAGGCCTCAGGCCGTCTGCTCGCGCTGCGGGATCTCACCCGTCTGCACGGAGTGGATGAACTCCAAAGCCGCGTCCATCAACTGGGGGTTCCGCTGGGGCCCGACGAACCGCCCCTCCGCCTGGTCGAAGTTCAACATGCCGGAGCGGACGATCTTCGCCGGGGTCGTGAAACGGAAAAGCACGACCAGCCGTCCCTGTTGGGGGAGGCCGCCTTCGAGAAGACTGAATGTGAGATCGAACATTGGAGGGGAAAGCCGAACGAGGCTTTAAGGGACGCGAAGCCTAGTGACCGCCTGGAAAGACTGTCAACCCTTCTCTCAATGGGCTTTTTGGCACCTCACCGCGCCCCACCCGCGTTCCGACCGCGCTCCTCGCGGCGAAGAAAGTTCGATAATTTTCCCGCGCGCGGAAAAGGCTTATATAGTTTCTTGAACGGCATCGTTTCGAGGCGCGGTTGGCGGGCTGGCCCCGGCCAAGGTCGCCGAAGGAGCGGCCGGCGCTCACCGGGGCGATCAGGACAGAGCCGAGCCCAGGAGCCGCGGCAGGTCCGTCACCGAAAGATCCTTACGGCGGGCGTAGTCATCGGCCTGGTCGTCGCCGATGGGGCCGACCGTGAAGTAGCGCGACTGAGAGTGGGAGAAGATCAACCCTGAGACGGCGCTGCCCGGGGTCATGGCGTAGCTCGAGGTCAGGCTGATGCCGGTTTTCGCCGATCCGCCCAGGATTTCGAGCAGCGTGGCCTTCTCGGAATGGTCGGGCTGGGCGGGATACCCAGGGGCGGGCCTGATCCCCCGGTATTTCTCACGCACCAGATCCTCGATAGCCAGATCCGTATCGATCCCCCACGCCCGCCTGGCCTCGCGATGCACCCATTCCGCCGCCGCCTCGGCCAGTCGGTCGGCCAGAGTCTTGGCCAGAATGGCGTGATAGTCGTCGTGATCCTTCTCGAAGACGGCCACCATTTCGTCGAGCCCCCCGGTAACCCCGACCGCGAAGGCTCCGATGGAGTCCACAACCCCGCTTTCCACCGGGGCTACGAGATCGGACAATGCCGTGTACGGCTCATCCCCCGCCTTCTTCGACTGCTGGCGAAGAGTGTGCAGAGCCACCGGCCCGGCCGCGGTCTCGATGACGATGTCATCGTGATGGTTCGCGGCGGCCTTGAAGAGGCCCAGGCTCGCCTGCACCCGCAGCCCGCCCGGAGCCGCCATGGCTTGAAGCATGGTCTGCCCGTCGGCGAACACTTCCCTGGCCCGCTCACCCCACTTCGGGTGATCGAAGATCTTCGGGTAAGTCCCCACCAGCTCCCAGGCCGCGAAGAACGGCGACCAGTCGATCAAGGGAATGAGATCGGCCACCGGAACATCCAGATGTTTCACGCCCAGGAATGACGGCGTGGGCGGCGCGTAGGTCTTCCAATCGGTGGCGAGCTTCTTCGCGCGCGCTTCGGCCAGGGGAATGAGGACGCGCTGCGACACCTTCTTCGCGTAGTCCGTGCGCAGGCGGTCTTGATCCGCGATGTTCGCGTTCACGAAACCCTGACGATCCTCGGACTTGAGGTTCGTAAGCACTCCCACCGCGCGAGAGGCGTCGAGCACGTGGACCACGGGCTGGTCGTAGGCGGGCGCGACCTTCACCGCGGTGTGCGCGCGTGACGTGGTCGCCCCGCCGATGAGCAGGGGCACCGTGAACTTCAGCCTCTTCATCTCTGAGGCCACGTGCACCATCTCGTCTAGCGAGGGCGTGATCAGACCGGAAAGGCCGATCACGTCCACGTTCTTCTCGCGGGCCACGCGCAGGATCTCCTCGCACTGGACCATCACCCCGAGGTCGATGATCTCGTAGCCGTTGCAGGCGAGAACCACGCCCACGATGTTCTTGCCGATATCGTGCACGTCACCCTTCACGGTGGCGAGCAGAACCTTCCCCGCCGCCGAACTCGTAGCCTTCTCGGCCTCGAGGTAGGGCTGGAGCCAGGCCACCGCCTTCTTCATGACGCGGGCGCTCTTCACCACCTGGGGCAGGAACATGCGGCCGGATCCGAAGAGATCGCCGACCACGCTCATGGCATCCATCAACGGGCCCTCGATGACCTTGAGCGGCTTCCCGTACTTCTGGAGGGCCTCGGCCACGTCGGTCTCGATGTGGTCGGCGTTTCCCGCTACCAGGGCATGCTGCAACCGTCCCTCCAGCGGCAGGCTCCGCCAGGTCTCGGCCGCAATCTTGCGCGCCTCTCCTCCAGCACTCATCGAAGAAGCGAAGTTGAGCAGACGCTCGGTGGCGTCGGGGCGGCGGTTCAGAAGCACGTCCTCGACGTGATCGCGCAGGTCGCGTTCGATCTCCTCGTAGACGCCGAGCTGGCCGGCATTGACGATGCCCATGTCGAGGCCCGCCTTCACCGCGTGATACAGGAAGGCGGTGTGCATGGCCTCGCGCACGGCGTTCTGGCCGCGGAAAGCGAAGGACACGTTGCTGATGCCGCCGCTGACCTTGGCGTGAGGGCAGCGCTCCTTGATCAGGCGGGTGGCCTCGATGAACGAGACCACGTAGTTCGCGTGCTCCTCGATCCCGGTGCCCACGGTCAGCACGTTCGGATCGAAGATGATGTCCTGGGGCGGGAAGCCGATCTCCTGGGTCAGGATTCGGTAGGCCCGCTCCGCGATCTCGATACGACGTTCGGTGTTGTCGGCCTGGCCCTTCTCGTCGAAGGCCATCACGATCACCGCCGCTCCGTAGCGCCGGACCAGACGGGCCTGCTTGCGGAAGCTGTCCTCGCCCTCTTTGAGGGAGATGGAGTTCACGATGCCCTTGCCCTGCAGGCACTGGAGGCCGGACTCGATGACCGTCCACTTCGACGAGTCGATCATGATGGGAACCCGGGCCACGTCCGGTTCGCTGGCCAGAAGGTTCAGGAAGTCGCGCATGGTCTTCTCGGAGTCGAGCATGCCTTCGTCGAAGTTGACGTCGATGACCTGAGCGCCGTTGTCCACCTGCTGCCGCGCGATGCGCACGCCTTCGTCGAGTTTTCCCTCGAGCACGAGCTTCGCGAACTTGGGAGACCCCGTGACGTTCGTGCGTTCGCCCACATTGACGAAGTTCGACTCGGGGCGAATGGTGACCGCCTCCAGGCCGGACAGGCGAAGCAGGGGAACCGGGGTCGGGGGCACGCGCGGCGTCACACCCTCGCTCAACTTTCGCAGCGCGGCGATGTGCTCGGGGGTGGTGCCGCAGCATCCGCCCACAAGGTTCAACCAACCGCCCTTGACGAAGTCGGTCATCGCCGCGGCCATGCTCTCCGGTGTTTCATCGAAACCGCCAAAGGCGTTCGGAAGCCCGGCGTTTGGATAACAGCTCGTCCGCACCGAAGCGATGCGCGAGAGTTCCTCCATGTACGGCCTCATCTGCTCGGCTCCGAGAGCGCAGTTGATGCCCACGGAGAAGAGCGGGAAGTGCGAGACCGAGTTCCAGAACGCTT
>JAGNNV010000459.1 GCA_017990495.1 Vicinamibacteria bacterium | reverse complement strand
TCGACCACGAGTCGGGCACCACGGACATCGTCCTCCACGGAGGGGGCAGCGAGGAGCGACTCGTCGCCATCAGCGGAGCGCTCGAGGAAAGACACGCGGTTCCGGCCCGTCCCGCAGCCCGGCGCGAAAAGGTCTCGCTAGAGTCACGCACGTCCCGTTCAGGTTTCGAGGCGGGAGTGGAAACTCTGCTCCAGCACATCCGCGCCGGCGACATCTTCCAGGGCGTGTTGTCGCAGAGGTTCGAAGCCGCCTTCGAAGGTGATCCACTCGACCTCTACCGCGCCTTGCGTGTGTCCAACCCCGCGCCCTACATGTACTTCCTGCGACTCGGGGCCGAGCATGCCGTCCTCGGTTCTTCGCCGGAAATCCTGGTGAGCCTCGAAGGCCGGCGCGCGCTCACCCGGCCTCTTGCGGGCACGCGGCCGCGAGGTGCTTCCGCGGAAGAAGACCAGACGAACGCGCGCGACCTTCTCGCCGATGAAAAGGAAAGGGCCGAACACGTCATGCTCATCGACCTCGCCCGGAATGACCTCGGCCGCGTGTGCGAATACGGCTCGGTGAAGGTGACGCGCCAGTTCGAGATCGAGCGCCACGCCCGTGTGATGCACATCGTGTCCGAGGTGGAGGGCCTTCTGCGCGACGAATTCGACGCCCTTGATCTCGTCCGCGCCACCTTCCCCGCGGGCACCGTCACCGGAGCCCCGAAGATCCGGGCCATGCAGATCCTCGACGCTCTTGAGCCGGTCCGCCGGGGCTTGTATGGAGGGGCCATCGGATACATCGATCCCGCGGGAAGGATGGATCTTTGTCTCGCTATCCGCACTCTCGTCGTGCATCGCGGTCGCGTGCTGCTCCAGGCCGGCGCCGGTGTGGTCGCCGATTCGGTTCCCGCTCGCGAGTATGAGGAGACGAGGCACAAGGCGGCGGCTCTGCTCAAGGCCATCGAGGACGTTGCGTGTTAGCCGTCATCGACAACTACGACTCCTTCGTCTTCAACCTCGTGCAGGCGCTCGGAGCTCTTGGTGAAGAAATCCGCGTCTTCCGCAACGACGAGGTAGACGTGGCCGGCCTCCGCGCGCTGCGACCCGCGGGTCTCGTTCTCTCTCCCGGACCCGGCCGACCCGAGGAGGCCGGAGTGACGATGGCGGCGATTCGTGATCTCTCCGCCACCATTCCCACCCTTGGGGTCTGCCTCGGTCACCAGGCCATCGCCGCCGCGTTCGGCGGGAGTGTGGTGCGGGCCGAGGCGCCGCGCCACGGCAAGACTTCGCCCGTGGAGCACGAAGGCCGCGGTCTCTTCGCGGGAGTGACGTCGCCTTTTGCCGCCGGCCGCTATCACTCACTCGTGGTCGAGCGCTCTTCGTTGCCCGAGGATCTTCAGGTGACGGCGTGGACGAGAGAGGGCGTGGTGATGGGCCTCGCCCACAAGAGGCGACCGCTCGTCGGTGTGCAGTTCCATCCCGAATCGGTTCTCACTCCCGAAGGCGAGCGCCTTCTCGCCAACTTCGTTCGCTTCACCCGCGAAGCGAAGGCCGATTCAAATTATTGACCGTCGGGAGTTTGCGTCCGGAGCCTTACCCGGATCGGTCCTCCGAGTGTAGCCTCGAACCGTTCTCGCGTCCCGCTTCCGTCGCGGCCGCTTTGGAGGTCACATGAAAGCTCGCCATCCCTTGGCTCTGGCGCTCGCCGCGCTCACTCTCTCTTCCACCGCCCCCGGTCAGGATCAGAAGAAACCTCTCACGTTCGGCACCGAAGTCAACGTGGTGGCGGTGCCGGTCTTCGTCACCGACAAAGACGGAAAGACCGTGGCCGGACTCACGGCGGCCGACTTCGAGATCGAGGATGGAGGCAAGGCCACATCGGTCGAGGGCTTCCTCGCGGTTTCCGGCGACGGTGAGTTGCGCGTCCCGGTCGACTCGATGTCGAACCTGACTCAGCTCACTTCCCGCCGACAGTTCGTGCTGCTGTTTGATCTGGCCTTGACCCGCGCCGTCGCCATCGAGCGGTCGCGCTCCGCCGCCCGCTCCTTCGTGCAGAACGAAGTGGGCCCGCGCGATCTTGTTTCCGTGGTCGCGGCCACTCCGCAGGGGATGAAGGTGCTGCTCGGCCTCAGCCCCGACCGCGTCCAGGTGGTTCAGGCCATCAACGCCATCGGCCGAGGCGATGTGGGCCGGAGCCGCGATCCTTTGGGCATCATCTTCGATACCGGTGTGGACTCGACCATCACCGCGGCCGCCCTCCTTGACGGAGGCCAGCAGGTGGCCGCCGATGAATCACGCGAGCGGGCCTTCATGATGATGAAGAACGAGCGACAGGTCTATGCCCAGAAGATCACCGAGTTCCTCGGCGGTTTCCAGGCCCTGGCGCGTCAGCTCGACGCCATCCGCGGGCGCAAGAACGTCATCCTCTTTTCGGAGGGATTCGACACTTCGATTGTTTCCGGAACCATCGGGAACGAGCGGGCCACCTCGTCCGCCTCCGTCACCACCGGCGCGCTCTGGGAAGTGGATGGTGACGCCTATTTCGGTTCGGCCACCGGCCTCTCCGCGCTCTCCAATCTCTTCGCCACCATGCGAGGCTCGGATGTGGTGATCCACGCCGTGGACATCGGCAGCGCGGGAACCGACACCATGAATCTCACCTAGCAGGAAGGATCTCCCTTCAGCT
>JAGNNV010000458.1 GCA_017990495.1 Vicinamibacteria bacterium | reverse complement strand
CCCCCGCCCCCTCCCACCGACCAACCTCCCGCCACACCCGTCCTGCCCGTTCGCTAGAGGCGATGGAATCGCGGGTGCTGATAGGCTCGCGCGCGGGCCTGTAGTTCAGCGGTTAGAACCCCCGGCTCATAACCGGTAAGTCCTCGGTTCGAATCCGAGCGGGCCCACCAACTCCGCTGAACCCCAGAAGAGCAATGAAGAAGCTAGAGAGACGTTTGTCCGACTACGCCGGAATCGCCGGCGTGGGTGTCGCCATGGGCGCGGCCGACGTTGTGCCCGGCGTCTCCGGCGGCACCATGGCCTTCATTCTCGGCATCTACGACGAGCTGCTTTCGACCATCAAGTCGTTCAACGTGGAGCTGGTGAGGCTCCTGCTCCGCGGCCGCCTGCGGGACGCGCTTGAACACGTGAACTGGAGATTCGTGGTGGCCCTCGCCACGGGGCTCCTCGGCACGGTGTTCTCGCTCGCGCACGCGATCACCTGGCTGCTCGACCACCAGCCCGTCCCGCTGTTCGCGTTCTTCTTCGGCCTGGTCCTCGCGTCGATCGTTTCGGTCAGCACCCACGTCAAGTGGAACGGGGCGATGTTCGCGACCTGCGCGCTCGGCGCCTGGGGTGCTTACCAGATCGTGCGCCTCGTGCCCATGAACATGCCGAATGACCCGTTCACGCTGTTCTGCAGCGGGGCGATTGCGATCATGGCCATGATCCTTCCCGGCATCTCCGGCTCGTTCCTGCTTTTCATCCTCGGCCAGTACCGCTACGTGCTCGACGCGGTCACCCGTTTTGACGTGCTGACCCTGCTGCCCTTCGTGCTCGGCATCGCCCTCGGCATCATGGCCTTCTCTCGCGTCCTCACCTGGCTCCTGCACCACTACCGGCAGGTCACCATCACTCTCCTCGTCGGGTTCATGATCGGGTCGTTGTGGAAGATCTGGCCGTTCCGGGTGGTGCTCGAGTCGATGGTCAACCCGAAGGGCGAGGTGGTGCCGATCCGCGAGGCCGTCAACTGGCCGGGCATCGGCGGCGATCAGTTCTGGCTGGCCCTCGGGTTGTGTGTCCTCGGTTTCGCCATCATCACCGTCCTCGACAACCTGCAGTCGCGCGCCAATCCACTCCAGAAAATTGTCGCCGAGTAGCGGGGCCTTCAGGGGGCCGACGCGCTACGCCTGGCGGGAGGCGATGACCTCGATCTCCACCGACACGCCTTTCGGCAGCGCCGCGGCCTGGACGGTGGAACGCGCGGGCGGGCGGTCCGCGAACACGGTGGCGTAGACCGCGTTCATCCGCGGGAACAGGGCGAGGTCGCGCATGAAGACCGTGGTTTTCACCACGTGCGCGAACGACAGGCCCTCGGCCTCGAGCACGGCGCGGATGTTCTCGAGCACCCGGGTGGTGGCGTCTTCGATGTTGTCGTCGACCAGCTCCCCGGTTTTCGGATCGAGGGGAATCTGGCCGGAGAGGAAAACAAGATCGCCCACGCTCACCGCCTGCGAATAGGGGCCGATGGGTGCGGGAGCCTGGTCGGTGAGGATGATTTTCTTGGGCATTTGGCGAATGCTACTGCGGCGCATCCGCGAGTGAGGTGCGTTCCACCCGGGCCACACCCGATATGTCCTTCACCGAGCGCACCAGCGCCTTCAGGTGCTCGAGATCGCGGACCCGCACCACCAGGTCCACCATGCCCGGCCGGTCGTCGTAGGTGCGCGCCTCGGCCCGGCGGATGTCGCCGCCCTTGTCGGATACCGCTGTGGTCATGGCCGCGAGCAGGCCCGGGCGATCGTGCACTTCAACGCTCAGACGCACCGGATACGTCTCGCCTGGAGTGGCGTCCCACGACACGGGCACGCGGCGCTGGACATCCACCACCGCGTTGCGCACGTTGGGGCAACTCTCCGCATGCACGGAGACGCCCTGGCCGCGGGTGATGTAGCCGGTGATGGGATCGCCGAGGATGGGAGAGCAACAACGCGCGCGGTAGACGAGAAGATGGTCGACGCCATCCACGGAGATCCGGGCGTCCCCAGGCGTCACCGACCGGGCCGGCCGCACCGGCGGAGGACCGGTCTTGCCCTTGAGTTCGGGCGGCACCAGCTTCTCGATCAACGAGGCGGCGTCGATGCGGCCGAAGCCAAGCGAGGACAGAACCTCGTCGAATCGGCTGCCCGCGCCCATTTCGCGGCCGATGGCCTCGATCTTCGCGGTTTCGTCTTCGATGGCGCGCGACCGCATCGGGGACTTTTTCCACTCGCGTTCGAGCAGGCGCCGGCCGAGGTCGCGCGACTGCTGCCGTTCCGCGAGATGGAGATCGTGTTTGATCCTCGTCCGCGCCCGCGAGGTGACGGCGAAGTTCAACCAGTCGCGGCTGGGGTGATGGCCGGGGGCGGTGAGGATCTCGACGATGTCGCCGTTCTTGAGCTTGGTGCGCAGGGGCACGATGCGTCCGCCCACCCGCGCTCCCACGCAGCGTCGTCCCACCTCGGTGTGAATGGCGTAGGCGAAGTCGATGGGCGTGGCCCCCCGCGGCAGAGTGCGCACCGCGCCCTTGGGGGTGAAGCAGTAGACCTCTTCGGGATAGAGGTCGAGCTTGAGGGAAGTCAGGAACTCCTTGGGGTCTTGCACGTCTTCGAGCAACTGCCGGAGCCAGGCGAAGGTCTCATCGTCTTTCGAGGCCT